>NZ_CP076456.1:3010973-3312070 GCF_018866305.1 Arthrobacter sunyaminii | reverse complement strand
CGGTGACCTTGAATGCTTCATGGAAAGCGTCGAGGTTGCGGGCTATGGCGTTTGTGCGGAACTCGTTGGGAGAGTGGGGATCCGTCGCCAGTCTCCGGATTGCTTCCTCTGAACGGATTACCTGGCGCCATACGGCTGCCCATGACATGAAGAACCGCTGCTGTCCCGTGACGCCGTCAATCACCTCCGGTTCGGCTCCGCCCAAGCTGAGGAGGTAGGCCTTATAAGCGATCGCCAGACCACCGAGGTCGCCGATGTTCTCGCCCAGGGTCAGCTTTCCGTTCACCTTGTGGCCTGGTGCGGCATACGGAGAGAGCGCGTCGTACTGCGCCACCAGTTTGGCCGTCAAAGCTTCAAACGCGGCCCGGTCCTCATCAGTCCACCAATTCCGCAGCGCCCCGCTGCCATCGAACTGTGAACCCTGGTCGTCGAATCCGTGGCCGATTTCATGGCCGATCACCGCTCCGATTCCTCCGTAATTGACGGCGTCGTCTGCTTCCGCGTTGAAGAAAGGCGGCTGGAGGATGGCGGCGGGAAAGACGATCTCGTTGAGCGTCCGGTGGTAGTAGGCGTTCACCGTCTGCGGTGTTAGGCGCCATTTGGTGAGGTCAACCGGTTTGCCGACCTCGTCCAGATGCCGGTCGACGTCGGCGTTGTGGGCCCGCTCGATATTGCCCAGAAGATCATGCGGATCGATCTCAACGTCCGAGTAGTCGATCCATTTTTCCGGGAACCCCACCTTGGAACGGAAGGCCTTCAGCTTCATCAGTGCTTCAGCCTTCGTTTCTTCGCCCATCCACTCCAGGGAGGAGATGCTGTCCCGGTAGGCCTCGGTCAAGTTGGCGACGAGGGACTCCATCCGGGCTTTGTGGCCGGCGGGGAAGTGCTGCTCCACGTAGATCCGGCCCACTGCCTCGCCCAGGTTCGCTTCGACGACGGCCACCCCGCGCTTCCACCGTTCCTTGTTTTGGGGTGTCCCGCTGAGAGTGGTGCCGTAGAAGTCAAAATGCGCCTCCACAAATTCAGAGGACAGGTAGGGGGCGGCCGAGCTAAGGGCCCGCAGCGTCAGCCATTCCTTCCAAGTGCCCAGTTGTTCGGACTCCAGCAAGCCGGCGGCACCGGCGAAGAAGTCCGGAGTGCTGACAATAACCTCATCCCGTTTGGCCGGTTCCACCCGGGCGGCTTCGAACCACGTGTCCAGCAGCGGAAAGAGAGCAGCGGCTTCAGCGGCTGTCTTGAGGTTGTAGGTCTTGTGGGCATCCTGAACCGTGACCCGGTCCCAGTGATACGAGGCCAGGGCCCTTTCGAGTTCGACGACGCGGGACGCCGCGGCTTGGGCATCAGGGATGTCAGCGAGGGTGAACAACCTGGCAACGTAGTCGCCGTAGGCCGCTGCGACAGGGGCAAACTTGTCCTGGCGGTAATAGGACTCATCCGGCAGCCCCAGGCCACCCTGCCCGAGATGGAGGATGACCCGTTCCGGGTTGCCCGCGTCCGGGTCGGGGTAGATGGAAAAGAGACCGTGGACGTTGGAGCGGAACAGCCGGCCAAGCAGGCCCGCGAACTCTTCGATTGAGCGCACGCCGCGGATTTGTTCCAGACGTTCCTGCAGGGGTTTCAACCCCAGCTGGTCGGCTGCAGCGACGTCCATGAAGCTGGAGTAAAGGCCGCCGATTTGCTGCTCGACGCCGGATGCGGACTCTCCTTTGGCGGCGGCTTCTTCGATAATCGCCTTGACTGCCAGTTCAGCTCCGTCACGCAGGGCGGTAAACGTGCCCTCCAGCGGCCTGTCATCAGGGATTACGGTGCTGTTGAGCCACGCGCCGTTGACATGCTGGTAGAGGTCGTCCTGGGGACGGACGCTGTTGTCAGCACTGGAAAAATCGATCCCCGACTGCGGCATTGGTGGCTCCTCGTGTGGACACTGCAGCGGGCACTCTTAAGGTTGCGGCGTCTACGTGATGGTGGTTTGCACTTTGAATACCTGCACCGTACTAGATAACGCGGAGAAGTTTTGTGTCCCGCACCTCAGGGCGCTCCGAGGCCGAGACGGCGAACATTCAGTGCCAGGAACAGATGTACCCGGTCCGCGGTGACGGCGGGGTCGTAGCCGGTCAGTTCGGTAATCTGCCCCAGGCGGTAGCGCACGGTGTTTCGGTGCAGTCCCAGCTCATCCGCCACGGCAGCCACGGATCCGTTCAGGGCCAGGTAATGATCCAGGGTCTCCAGCAGGTTTGCGTCGTGGGCGGCGTCAAAGTCCGTCACCGGGTCCAGCGCTTCGGCGGCGAGATCGGCCAGCGGAACGTCGGTGCCGGACATCAGCAGTGAGGTGAGGCTCAGCCGAACCGGTTCGTTGAGGCTCTGGCCCCGCTGGAGGGCTTCCTTGGCCTCGAAATAGCTCCAGCGCAGCCCGGCATGGTCCGCGTAGGAACCGCCGATGCCGATCTTCGCGGTGAGCCCGCTGCCGTAGAGGTAGTCGGAAAGGATCCGGGCGAGTTCGGGGCGGGAACCCTGCGGAACCACGACAACCAGCCGGTCGTCGACGACGGCGGTGGCAGCGCCGTCGAACTCCGCGGGCAGCGGAAGGGACGGCAGCGAACGCACCTGGCCGGAAGCGGCTTCCACCAGGAAAGTCACGTTGCGCCCGGTCATGGAGATGCCGGCCCCCTGCAGGCGCATCGAGGCGTCGGTGCCGGTCAGCCGGCCCGCGACGACGTCGGCCAGCAGCTGACCGGTCACGGCGCGCTCGCGGGTGCGCCGGCGGGCCTGGTTGCTTAGTTCGACGCTGATCAGGCTTTGGGCGTAGGCCACAATGTCCGACCGGAGATAGGGTTCAGCGATCATCAGGGTGCACCGGTCCCGGAGGCCGGTGGCGATGGGAACTCGCCGGCGCGGCCCGGACTCGGCGCGGGCACCGGTGGTGAACAGCCGCGCACCGTACTGGTACAGGGCAACCGGGCTGTCCAGCAGCCCGGAGAGTTCCTGCAGCAATCCGGGCAGGCCTTTCCCGCCCAGCAGCGCTGCCGCCAGGGACTGGTGTGCAGCGAGCAGATCGCGAAGCTGAGTGACGTGATCAGCCGCCAAGGCGTCCGCCACCATCTTGCCAAGGGCCACGAACGGGGTCTCGTAGGGAACTTCGAAGACGGACAGGCCGCGCTGGTCCGCCGCTTCGAGAAGGGCAGCCGGCACCTTTGCGTGGCTGAGTCCGGTGCCAAAACCAATAGCCAGCGCTCCGGCCCGGTGCACGCTGTCCACGAAACTGCGCTGCACGGCTCCGCTGCGCTGCCGCAGCCCCGTCGTCAATACGACCTCTCCGCCGCCCAGAAAGGGAAACGGATCTTCAAGTTCGGTCACCGCAACCCACTGGAGGGGTGCGGGTGTGAGCTCGGCAGTGCCGCATTTGCGCAGGTTGAGACCGGGAGCGGCGAGGAGATCGGACAGTTGGATTGGCATGCAGCAACTATACGGGCGGGCTTTGGTCGCCTGCACAGACCAAGACGGTGACCATTGTAGTTTTGTCCCTATGGAACGAAGTCTTCACCGCATAGGTTGAGAGGAAAGTCCCGGGCAACGGAGTCCGGGCTTACCTCCACCCGAAAGGACAGTGCGAGCCATGGCCCAGACGCTGCAGAACTTCATCAACGGAGAGTTTGTCCCGGCACAGGGAACCGAGCAGCTGGAAATCATCAACCCGGTCAACGGCGAAGTGGTTGCCTCGTCTCCGGTGTCCAATCAGGCCGACGTCGACTCCGCCATGGAGGCCGCCGCGGCCGCCTTCAAGACCTGGAAGCGGACCACTCCGTCCGAACGCCAGCTCATGCTCCTTCGTCTGGCCGACGCACTGGAAGCCAATGCCGATGAGCTGGTGGACGCCCAACACCGCAACACCGGACAGGTGCGGTCGGTCATTGCCGCGGAGGAAGTGGCCGTGGGAGCGGACCAGCTGCGCTTCTTTGCCGGTGCTGCCCGTCTGCTGGAGGGCAAGGCAGCGGGGGAGTACATGGAGGATCACACCTCATTCATCCGCCGCGAGCCTATCGGCGTCGTCGCCCAGGTTGCCCCCTGGAACTACCCGCTGCTGATGGCCGTCTGGAAGATCGGCCCGGCGCTCGCCGCGGGGAACACCGTAGTGCTCAAGCCCTCCGACACCACGCCCGAATCCACACTCGTTCTGGCCCGCCTCGCCGGGGAGATTTTCCCTGCCGGCGTCCTGAACGTGGTCCTGGGCACCGGAGAAACCGGTGCCGCAATGGTGGAGCACCCCGTGCCGGGCCTGGTGTCCATCACCGGTTCGGTCCGCGCCGGCATCGCGGTGGCTTCCGGCGCCGCCAAAACACTCAAGCGTGCGCACCTGGAACTCGGCGGCAAGGCGCCGGCTGTGGTGTTCGCTGACGCGGACCTGCAGAAGACTGCCCGGGCCGTGGCCGAGTTCTCCTTCTTTAATGCAGGCCAGGACTGCACCGCCATCACCCGCGTACTCGTGGAGGACTCTGTTCAGGACGAGTTTGTGGCCGCCCTGGTGGAGCACACCAAAACCCTGCAGACCGGGCACGAGGATTCCGAGGAGAACTACTTCGGACCGCTGAACAACATCAACCACTTCAATGCGGTCAATGCCGTCATCGACGCCCTGCCGGAGCACTGCAGCATTGTCACCGGCGGCAAGCGTGCCGGTGCCAAGGGGTTCTTTTTTGAACCGACGGTCATCACCGGCGCCCGCCAGGATGATGACATCGTCCAGAAGGAAACCTTCGGCCCCGTCATCACGGTGCAGAGTTTCCGCACCGAGGAAGAGGCCGTGGAAATGGCCAACGACGTCGAATACGCCCTGGCTTCCAGCGTCTGGACCACCAACCACGGCCGGGCCATGCGGCTGGCCCGCGACCTTGACTTCGGCGCTGTCTGGATCAATACGCACATCCTGCTGACGGCCGAAATGCCCCACGGCGGGTTCAAGAGCTCCGGCTACGGCAAAGACCTCTCCATGTACGGCGTAGAGGACTACACGCGGATCAAGCACGTCATGACCGCGCTGGACGCCTAGGCTTCACTCCCGCCGCTGCAACGCAGCACCTATCTCCCCGCAACACCGTTTGAAAGGCACACCCCATGAGCACCCAAGCCCTCTCACCCGCCTACCGGCTGGAGCAGAAGCGCAGCATCAACGGGACCTTCCCAGGCCCCAGGTCCACCGAGCTGAACGCCCGCCGGGCAGCGGTGGTTGCCAAGGGCGTGGCCTCGTCCGTTCCGGTGTATGTCTCCGACGCCGACGGCGGCATCATCCGTGATGTGGACGGCAACTCCTTCATTGACCTGGGTTCCGGCATTGCCGTGACCAGCGTCGGTGCGTCGGATCCCGCCGTCGTCGACGCGGTGAAGCAGCAGGTGGAACATTTCACTCACACCTGCTTCATGGTGACCCCCTACGAGGGTTACATTGCGCTGGCCGAAAAGCTGCACGAAGTGACCCCCGGGGACCATGAGAAGCGCACCGTCCTCTTCAACTCCGGCGCCGAGGCCGTGGAGAACGCCATCAAGATTGCCCGGTCCGCCACCGGCCGGGACGCCGTCGTCGCCTTTGACCACGCCTACCACGGCCGCACCAACCTCACCATGGCGCTGACCGCCAAGGCCATGCCGTACAAGACCGGATTCGGCCCGTTTGCCTCGGAGATCTACCGGATGCCCATGAGCTACCCGTTCCGCGAGGAAAATGCGGAGCTCACCGGTGCCGAGGCAGCCGATCGGGTCATCCTGGCCATCGAAAAGCAGATCGGTGCGGACCAGACGGCAGCCATCCTGATCGAGCCGATTCAGGGCGAGGGCGGTTTCATTGTTCCGGCGGAAGGCTTCCTCCCGCGGCTGGCCGAGTGGGCCAAGTCCAAGGGAATTGTCTTCATCGCGGACGAGGTCCAGTCCGGCTTCTGCCGTACCGGCGAATGGTTTGCCGTGCAGCATGAGGGCGTCATTCCGGACATCATGACCATGGCCAAGGGAATTGCCGGCGGCATGCCGCTCTCGGCCGTCACCGGCCGCGCCGAACTGCTCGACGCCGTCCACGCCGGCGGTCTGGGCGGCACCTACGGCGGCAACCCCGTTGCGTGCGCCGCGGCCTTGGCAGCAATCGAGACTATGGAAGCCTTCGATCTTTCCGGGCGCGCCCGCCGGATCGAGGAGCTGGCGGTTCCGCGGCTGCAGCAGCTCGCTGAAGACACCGGCGTTATCGGCGAGGTCCGCGGCCGC
The DNA here is from genome assembly GCF_018866305.1 of Arthrobacter sunyaminii. Taxonomy (NCBI): domain Bacteria; kingdom Bacillati; phylum Actinomycetota; class Actinomycetes; order Micrococcales; family Micrococcaceae; genus Arthrobacter; species Arthrobacter sunyaminii. Next base: position 3,305,827 of record NZ_CP076456.1, on the reverse strand, counting down.
GGTGCCATGCTGGCGCTGGAATTCGTCAAGCCCGGCACCAAAAACCCTGACGCTGACATCACCAAGGCCATCGCCGCGGCGTGTCTGGCTGAAGGCGTCATCATCCTGACCTGCGGCACCTACGGCAACGTGGTGCGCCTGCTGCCGCCGCTGGTGATTGGGGAAGAGCTGCTGTCAGACGCCCTCGACGTGTTGGAAGCGGCGGTGCGCGCACAGCTTTAGCTGCTGAGCACGCCCTCACGGTGCTGGAGATGCGCCGGACTCTGCGAAGAGCCCGGCGCATCTTTTTGCGTCCCGGGCCACCCTCCGGCAAGCCCGGTACTGACAGCGGTTACCGGGTTCAGCGTGTCCTATTTGTTATTGGTGTTACTGATGTTATTAGAGGGCCTGTTGTCTATTGGTGGTGCCTGCGGTAAATTCACATCGTTGCCCCGTGACGTTTTTACCGGGCACCGCAGTCTTCTGGGGAGTCTGCGCACGGCCGGCACCGGTGTTTCACCGGGTCCCGAGGCATAAGGATGCACTTTGCGCTTTAAGAAACTTGTGGGCGTCTTCACGGCGCTCGCCATCGCACTCATGACGGCGTTGATCTCGATCCCGTCCGCAGCGGCAAGCTCCGCGGACGCTCAGTTCGCCAACCGCCTGTACGTCTTGATTAATGATTACCGGGCACAGCATGCGCTGGCCCCGCTGCGCTGGAATGACCAGATGTCTGCCGAGTCGCAGTCCTGGACACAGCAGTCGGCCGACCAGGCCAACATCTACGGAGCCGGCGTCTTCCAGCACAGCCCGGGATCCTATGCGTTCCCCGAGAACATCGTCTGGAACATGAGCGCCGACCAGGCTTTTAGCTGGTGGGTCAATTCGCCGGCGCACCGCGCCAACATGCTCCGTGCCGCTGACACGGATATTGGAATCGGAGCAGTCCAGCTGACTGCCGGTCCCAACCAGGGCGCCTACCTCGCCACTGCGAAGTTCGGCCAGTACGCGGTCTCGCCGCAGGACGAAGCAGCAGCCCGTGAGGCCGCCGCGCGCGCCGCCGAGGAAAAGGCAGCTGCTGAAGCTGCTGCCCGCGCTGCTGCCGAAGAGGCAGCGGCACAGGAGGCCGCCGCCCGCGCCGCTGAGGAAAAGGCAGCCGCTGAAGCTGCTGCCCGCGCTGCCGCCGAAGAGGCTGCTGCCAACGCCGCCCGCGAGGCCGAGGCTGCCAAGGCAGCTGCGGAAGCCGCCGCCAAGGCTGCGGCCGAAGAAGCCGCTGCCAAGAAGGCCGCCGAAGAAGCGGCAGCTGCTAAGCCTGACACCGCCCCGGTGGAGGACAAGGCCGCTGAAGAGGCCGCTGCGCAGAAGGCCGCTAAAGAAGCCGCCGCTCAGAAGGCCGCCGAGGAAGCTGCTGCCAAGAAGGCCGCCGAGGAAGCCGCTGCTGCAAATAAGGCCGCGCAGGAGGCCGCCGCTCAGAAGGCTGCTGAGGACGCCGCTGCTCAGAAGGCTGCTGAGGAAGCCGCAGCACAGGAACGCCAGGCCGCTGAAGAGCAGGCCGCCGCTGACGAGGCCCTTGCCCAGGAAGCCGCTGCTGCCGAGGCCGCCGCACAGGAAGCTGCCGCCCAGGAAGCAGCTAATGAGGCCGCAGCTAAGGAAGCAGCCCAGGCGGCTGCCGCAGCGCAAGCTGCTGCAGAAGAAGAAGCACGCCGTGCAGCCGAGCAGGCCAAGGCCAAGGCTGCGGCCGGGGTCGCCACTGTTGAGCAGGTGACGCTGGGGCAGGACACGCTCCTCACCGAAGCCGCGCGGGGAACGGTCACCGCTGCTGCATCCGGCAGCCAGCTGCGCATCTCGGGCCTGAACGGCGGAACCGCCTACGAAGTGGTGCTGCCGTCCGCAGGTGTCAATCTGGGTGAGGTTACCGCAGACACCCAGGGATCACTGGCTGTGGCCGTTCCGGCCGTTCTGGCAGCAGGTGAGCACAAGGTGGCTCTGTTCCGGAACGGGGCCCTTGCAGGCTGGACAACCTTCACGGTCGAGCAGGCTGTCACCGTCCTGGCAGCGCAGCCGGTTCCGGCTGCAGCTGACGGGACAGCGGAGCTGGCCGCAACCGGCCTGAATGCCGCGCAGCTGGCCATCGGCGGGATCGGCGCCCTGATGGCGCTGACCGGTGGTGCCGCCCTGGTGGCACTCCAGCGCCAGCGCGCAGCTTCGATCCGCTAAAACGCTTCACGCAGACCAAAACAGCCCCCGCCGTCCTTTCGGACAGCGGGGGCTGTTTTCTTTTTGAGTCGTTGCTCCTGCTCAGACCCCGGCGGCGCGGAGCAGCCGGTTCCGTCGGGGACCGCCCATCATGTCCACGGTCAGGATCACCAACGCCAGCCAGATCAGTCCGAAACCTGCCCAGCGCTCCGGCGGCATGGTTTCCTTGAAGACCGCCAGGGCAATAATGAACTGCAGGGTGGGCGCCAGGTACTGCAGCATGCCCACCGTTGAGAGCGGAAGGCGCCGGGCGGCGGCGCCGAAAAAGATCAGCGGAACAGCCGTAATGATGCCGGAAGCGGCGAGCAGCCAGAAGTGAGCGGCGCCGTTGCTGAGGATGGTGGCCGTTCCGCTAAGCGAGAGCCAGATCAGGACGCCGACGGCGATTGGCGTCAGAGCGGCGGTCTCAATGGTCAGGCTGGAGATTGCATCAACCTTTCCACCCACGCCCTTCTTCACCAGCCCGTACAGGCCAAAGCTGAAGGCGAGGGCAAGCGCCACCCAGGGCACAGTGCCGTAGGCGAACGTCAGTACCAGCACGGCAACAAACCCCACCGCCATAGCCACCCACTGCAGCGGCCTGAGTTTTTCCTTGAGGATCACCACGCCCAGGAGTACGGAGACCAGAGGGTTGATGAAGTACCCCAGGGCGGCCTCCACCGCGTGTTCATTCAGGACGGCCCACGCATAAGTGAGCCAGTTAACGGCAATGAGTACGGCGGCGCCGCTCAGCGTGGCCACCAATCTCGGGTTCCTTGCGGCTGCGGCCGTGGCCTTCCACGAGCGCAGGGTGGTGAGCAGCGCAGCGCAGAACACCAGGGAGAAGACGATTCTGGAGGCAACAATCTCCACCGCTCCCGCCGGAACCAGCAGGACAAAGTACAGGGGCAGCAGTCCCCACAGCACATACGCACCGACCCCAAACAGGATGCCCGTGGAGTTTTCGCTGCGTCTGCCGGACGACGCCCCGGACGGCGGCGGCGACGCCTGCGCCGCCGGCTGCTGCGGGGCGGAACGGGCTGGCGCGGACGCGGGGGAGGATGCGGAGGCGGACAAGGATGCGGAGCGCTCGGCGCCGGTTCCGTTCGAAGAAGACACGTGAGCCACAACATGCTGAGACCGCCGGGTATTCCCGCCGCAGCGCAGCCGGTGGCCAGGAGCGCAAACCCGTCCCCCGCCCATCCGCGGGGACGTTCGCACCGAACCGTTTAGACGCCGTCGTACGCGGCATTTAGAATAGGAAACTGTGCGTTATTCCGCACAGGATTTCTCCCCGAGACGAAGGACTATCAGTGTCTAATTCAGCCGCGGACCGGTCGCAGCGCCCCATGCGAGTCGCCATCATCGGCGCTGGCCCCGCCGGTGTTTATGCCGCAGATATCCTCACCAAAGCTGAACGGGACTTCGAGGTCAGCATTGACCTCTTCGACAAATACCCCGCACCCTACGGCCTGATCCGCTACGGCGTGGCTCCGGACCACCCCCGGATCAAGGGCATCGTCAACGCCCTGCACAAAGTCATGGATCGTGGTGACATCCGGTTCCTCGGGAACGTGCACTACGGCAAAGACCTGACCCTCACCGACTTCCGGCACTTCTACGACGCCATCATTTTCGCCACCGGCGCCATCAAGGACGCGGACATGAGCATCCCCGGCGTCGAGCTCGAGGGCTCCTTCGGCGGTGCCGACTTCGTGTCCTGGTATGACGGACATCCGGACGTGCCGCGGGAATGGCCGCTGGACGCCAAGGAAGTTGCCGTCATCGGCAACGGCAACGTGGCCCTGGACGTTGCCCGCATCCTGTCCAAGCACGCCGATGACCTGCTCACCACCGAGATTCCGGACAATGTCTATGAGGGCCTGAAAAAGTCCCCCGTCACGGACGTCCACATCTTCGGCCGCCGCGGTCCGGCACAGGTGAAGTTCACGCCGCTGGAACTGCGCGAACTCTCGCACTCCCGTGACGTTGACATTGTGCTCTACCCGGAGGACTTCGAGTTCGACGAAGGCTCGGACGAGCAGATCCGCACCAACAACCAGACCAAAACCATGGTCAACACGCTGACCAACTGGCTGGTCGAGGAACAGGACTCCGGTGCCTCCCGCCGCCTGCACCTGCACTTCCTGCACAGCCCGGTGGAGATCTACGAGGACCCCGCCAACCCCGGCAAGGTGGCCGGCATGAAGTTCGAACGCAATGAACTGGACGGAACCGGCAACGCCCGCGGCACCGGAGAAATCGTCGACTACCCGGTCCAGGCGGTCTACCGGGCGATCGGCTACTTCGGGTCCGAACTGCCGGAGGTGGGCTTTGACTCCCGGCGCGGCGTCATTCCGAACGAGGGCGGAAGGGTCATCGACGAAGCCGGCACCCCCGTTCCCGGCATCTACACCACCGGCTGGATCAAGCGCGGCCCCGTTGGCCTGATCGGACACACCAAGGGTGACGCGCTGGAAACCATCGGCTTCCTGCTGGAAGACCGGCTGAACCTGCCGGCCGCCGAGGAACCGGACGAGGAATCCATCATCAAGCTGCTCGAAGACCGCGGCGTTGAATACACCACGTGGGAGGGCTGGCTGAAGCTGGACGCCTACGAAAAGAGCCTCGGCGCGTCCTACGTCCATCCCGATCCCGCCACGGGCGAGCTGGTGCGCGAGCGCGTCAAGGTTGTGGACCGTGACGAGATGGTCCGGATCGCCCGCGGACAGTAACCCGCCGTCGGCACGCCCGGATAACACCGAAGCTTCGGCCCTTTCCCGTGGAACGGACGGAAGCGGCATGAGTAGACTGTCCTGACACCCGCAGTTGCGGGTGCCAGGACAGTCTCCTTATCGGTGTGGATAGGTCGGGGCAGTGCACAATCAGGACTACGATGATCCGCCTCCGCGCACTGCGGACGCCCTGCAGCGCGATGCCTTCCGCGCTCACGAAAACCTTGGTTCTGCGGACGGTTTGACGCGCTGGCTCCGGCCCCCGGTCCGTGAATCCTGGCAGCGGTCCCTGCGCCACCACACAGACCCGGACGAGGCCGTTCCGCAGCTGGTGTTTACCGGCTCCGAGCTGGGGGAGTACCGCACCTCGCATCCCCTGGCAGCCATCATGCCGGTCATCAGGCGGCTGCTGGTCCGCCCGGGCACCGACACCGGGCTCCTCGTGGCCGTGGGAGATGAACTGGGGCGGCTGCTGTGGGTGGAGGGCGACGACGACGCACGCCGGCTCGCGGAAGGAATGCTGTTTATCCCCGGCACGGACTGGTCGGAGCGTTCCATTGGAACAAGCGCCCCGGGGACTGCGCTTGCCTCGGGCCAGAGCGTTCAGATTTCGGGAGCTGAGCACTTCAGCCGCCAGGTTCATTCGTGGAGCTGCACCGCGGTGCCCGTCCACGATCCGGATACGGGGACCCTCATCGGCGTCGTCGACATCACCGGGAAAGACGAAGCCGTGGCAGCCCACACCCTGGCGCTGGTTGAAGCCACCGTGGCGGCAGCGGAGTCCCAGTTGAAGGTGGCGCGTCTGCAGGCGGCCGGCCGCCGCCGCAACCTGCGCCGCCGTCCGCGCCTGCCGGATGCCTCGCCGCGCTCAGCACACCGGACCCTCCTTCGGCAGGACAGCCTGCAGATTTTGGGGCGTGATCCGGCGGTGGTCAACGTCGGCGGACGTCCCGCGACGCTCAGCACCCGGCACGCTGAGCTGCTCACTCTCCTTGCCCTGCACCCGGGCGGGCTCACCGCCGATGAACTCTCCGTCATGGTCTATCCGGAGCGCACCTCCGTGAGCACCGTCCGTGCTGAAATGCTGCGGCTGCGGAATCTGCTGGGAAAGCACAGCCAAGGTGCGCCGGAGCCTGCCCTGGTACCGCAGTCCCGTCCGTACCGGCTTCCGCGCGGGGTGGTCATTGATGCCAAACAGGTGCTCGGATACCTGGAGAACGGCGCCTATCGGCTGGCGCTGGGACTGTACCGGGGGCCGGTCCTGCCGCGCTCGGATGCCCCGGCCATTACCGCTCTGCGCAGCGAGGTCAGCATGGTGCTGCGCGAGGCGATGCTCTCGGACGCCGGTCCGGATTCGCTGCTCGCGTACCTGGCATTGCCGGAGGGCAGGGACGACGCCGAGGCCTGGTCCCGCGCCCTGCAGCTGCTTCCTGCGCGCTCCCCGCGGAAAGCCTCGATAGTGGCCGGCCTCCAGCGCATTGAGCGGGACCTGGGCTGACCCGGGACGGCGGCTACGGAGAACTTGCGCCGGGCCCCTCTTCCGGAGCCCGCACACCGGCCGGCTCACCGGCCCGCGGCCCGATAACCGGCTTGATGCGCAGGCTGGTGAGGAAGCCAATCAGCAGTGCGGCAGCGGCGATCCAGCCCGCCAGGGACGCCCCGTTGGTCATGGCTTCCCGAGCGGCGTCCGCGATGAAAGCGGTCTGCGGATCCGCTGCCAGTGCGGAGATGCTGCCGCCTGAGGTTGCATTGACGGAATCCACCACAGCACCCAGCTGGGGGTTGCCGGCGACGGCGTCCGCCACCCGGTCCTCGGTGCCGGTGCGCAGGGTGGTGAAGAAGGCCGTTCCCAGCACGGCGATGCCCAGCGCGGATCCGGTCTGCCGCGCGGTGCTCTGGGTAGCCGAGCCCTGTCCGCTCTTGGCGATGGGAACTTCGGCAAGGACCACTGAGGTGAGTTGGGCGGTGGCCAGTCCCACGCCAATGCCGTAAACCAGCAGGATGGGCGAGGTCAGCCAGGCGGTGCTGTCCGGCCGGATCAGCAGGGCCAGGGCGGCAATGCTCAGGATTTCCAGACCCAGTCCCATCCGGACCACCAGGATGGGGCTGAACCTCCGCGCCAGCGCCGCAACGCCTCCGCTGGCGAGGAAAGATCCCACGGCCAGCGGCAGCAGGGCCAGGCCGGCTTGGAAAGCGGTAAAGCCCAGCACATTCTGGAACCACAGCGGCAGCGATAGGATCAGCCCAAACTCACCGAAGCTGACAATGAGCGCGGTGACGTTGCCGTTGGCAAAGGACGGGATCCGGAAAAGCGACAGATCCAGGATCACGCCCTTCCCCGCGGCCGTCCGCGAGCGCTGCAGCAGCACAAAACACGTCAGGGCCAATACAGCGAGCAGGAAGGCCAGGGGAACAGGGGAGAGGTTCCCCACCTGGAACGCAGCGTCCTCGGACGCATTCCACCAGCCGTAGGTGCGGCCTTCGATCAGGCCGAACACCAGTGCCCCGAAGCCGATAATGGACAGGGCGGCTCCGCCCAGGTCCAAGCGCTGTGCGGCGCCGACCACGGGTTCGGACGACTCCGCGACAAACAGCAGCAGACCGCCCACAATCAGCACGCCAACCGGGATGTTGATGCCAAAAGCCCAGCGCCAGCTGGCATTCTCGGTGAGCCAGCCGCCCAGCAGCGGGCCAATGGCCGCCATGCCGCCGATCGTTGATCCCCAGACGGCGAAGGCGATGCCGCGTTCGCGTCCCTGGAAATTGGCGTTCAACAGGGCCAGGGTGGTCGGCAGGATCATCGATCCGCCCAACCCCTGGATGGCGCGCCCCAGGATCAGAACACCGCCGGACTCGGCGAGGGCGCACAGTATGCTCGCGGCAACAAACAGGACGACGCCGGCCAGCATCACCCGCCGTCGTCCCACCCGGTCCGCGATCCGGCCCCAGGTGAGGAGCAGGGCAGCGAACAGCAGGGTGTAGATTTCCTGGACCCACTGGATCTGGGTGCTGGAGATGCCCAGATCACCAACGATTGAGGGCACGGCCACCGACACGATGGTGGCGTCCATGATAATCATGGCCACACCGAGGCTGATGGCCAGCAGGCCCCACCACCGGTAACGGATGTAGCGGCTGGTGCCCGGTGCCCCGCCGTCGGTACTGCGTTCGATAGCCATGTGCCGTCCTTGTCAGGTCCGTCCGGGAGCAGGTCCGGAAAATTGCCCACGGCAACAATAATGCCGGTGCAGGCGCTGCACCATCCCTGGCGCTACGTAGATGCAACGTAGCCGGGTCTACGCTCATGCCACCGACGGAAAAGACACCGACGTCACAACTCCAGGAGCGCAACATGACTGTATATGCACAGCCCGGCACCGAGGGCTCCAAGCTTTCCTTCAAGCCCCGATACGAGAACTGGATTGGCGGCGAATGGGTGCCCCCGGTCAAGGGCGGGTACTTTGAAAACGTTTCTCCGGTCACCGGAAAGGTGTTCTGCGAAGTGGCCCGGGGTACGTCAGAGGACATTGACCTGGCCCTGGACGCGGCGCACAAGGCCGCTCCGTCGTGGGGCAAGACTTCGGTGGCGGAACGGGCACAGATCCTGAACCGCATCGCCGACCGCATCGAAGAAAACCTGGAGCTGCTGGCTGTTGCCGAGACCTGGGACAACGGCAAGCCCGTCCGTGAGACGCTGGCCGCGGATATGCCGCTGGCCGTTGACCACTTCCGCTATTTTGCCGGAGCCGTCCGCGCGCAGGAGGGCACGCTCTCCCAGATTGACGACAACACCACGGCTTACCACTTCCACGAACCGCTGGGTGTGGTGGGACAGATCATCCCGTGGAACTTCCCCATCCTCATGGCTGTCTGGAAGCTGGCTCCGGCGCTTGCCGCGGGCAACGCCATCGTCCTGAAGCCGGCCGAGCAGACTCCGGCCTCGATCATGGTCCTCATGGAACTGCTCGCGGACATTCTGCCCGCCGGTGTGCTCAATGTGGTCAACGGCTTTGGCGTGGAGGCCGGCAAGCCGCTGGCATCCTCAAAGCGGATCCGCAAGATCGCCTTCACCGGTGAAACCACCACCGGCCGGCTGATCATGCAGTACGCGAGCCAGAACCTCATTCCGGTCACCCTCGAGCTGGGCGGCAAGAGCCCGAACATCTTCTTCGCGGATGTCGCCCAGGAGGATGACGCCTTCTACGACAAGGCACTGGAAGGGTTCAACATGTTTGCCCTGAACCAGGGTGAAGTGTGCACCTGCCCCTCACGGGCGCTGGTCCAGGACTCCATTTACGACTCTTTCATGTCGGATGCGCTGGCGCGCACCGCGCAGATGATCCAGGGCAATCCGCTGGACACCAACACCATGGTCGGTGCGCAGGCGTCCAACGACCAGTTGGAAAAGATCCTCTCCTACATGGATATTGCGCATCAGGAAGGCGCAAAAGTGCTCACCGGCGGTGAGCGTCTGATGCTCGACGGCGATCTCGCCGGCGGCTTCTACGTGAAGCCCACCGTGTTTGAAGGCACCAACAACATGCGCATCTTCCAGGAGGAGATCTTCGGCCCGGTGGTCTCGGTGACCCGCTTCTCGGACTACGGCGAGGCTCTGGCCATAGCCAACGACACCCTCTACGGCCTCGGAGCCGGCGTATGGTCCCGCAACGGCAACACCGCGTACCGCGCCGGCCGGGACATCCAGGCCGGCCGGGTATGGGTGAACAACTACCATGCCTATCCCGCACACGCGGCGTTTGGCGGTTACAAGTCCTCCGGCATCGGACGAGAGAACCACGCCATGATGCTGGACCACTACCAGCAGACCAAGAACCTGCTGGTCAGCTACGCCGAAAACAAGCAGGGCTTCTTCTAACCCCGGACGGTCGAACCTACGCTGAACTACACCCGCGCGGATCAAGGAGATGAGGACCGAATGGCAAACATGCAAGCAGCCGTAGTCAACGAGCTTGGACAGGAACTGTCAGTGGAAGAAGTGGCGGTCCCGGACCCCGGACCGGGACAGGTGCTGGTCAAGCTGGTCACCACCGGCGTCTGCCACACTGACCTTCACGCTGCCCAGGGTGACTGGCCGGTGAAACCCACTCCGCCCTTCATCCCCGGCCACGAGGGCGTCGGTGAAGTTGTTGCTGTGGGAGACGGCGTTACTGATGTCGCCCTGGGGGACATGGTGGGCAACGCGTGGCTGTGGTCCGCCTGCGGCGTGTGTGAGTACTGCCGCACCGGGTGGGAAACGCTGTGCGAGCAGCAACAGAACGGCGGCTACACAGTCAACGGATCCTTCGGTCAATACATGCTGGTTGACGCCAAATTTGCCGCCCGCATCCCCAAGGGTGCGGACCCGGTGGAGATCGCCCCGGTGCTGTGCGCCGGAGTGACCGTCTACAAGGGGCTGAAGGTCAGCGAAGCACGGCCCGGGCAATGGGTGGTGATCTCCGGCGTTGGAGGGCTGGGCCATATCGCGGTTCAATATGCCAAAGCCATGGGGCTGCGGGTTGCCGCAGTGGACATCGCTGACGACAAGCTGGAGCTCGCCACGTCATTCGGCGCCGAAGTGGTGGTCAATGCACGCACCGAGGATCCCGTCGAGGCAATCCAGTCCAAGATTGGCGGTGCCCATGCCGTGCTGGTTACAGCGGTCCATCCCTCGGCATTCGGGCAGGCCATTGGCATGGCACGGCGCGGCGGCACCATTGTCTTCAACGGCCTTCCGCCGGGAGATTTTCCGGCACCCATCTTTGACATTGTGCTCAAGGGACTCACCATCCGCGGCTCGATTGTGGGCACCCGGCAGGACCTTGCCGAGGCGATCGACTTCTACGACCGCGGCCTCATCCATCCGAAGGTGAGCACCCGGAACCTCGAGGAGATCAACGCCGTGATGGAGGAGCTGGAGCAGGGCAAAGTCGACGGACGGGTGGTTGTCCAGTACTGATGGCTGCAAACCAGGAAGCAGGCTCCAACCGCGCCGCCATCGTGTCTGCAGAGGCGCTGGAGGCCGCCGTCACGCTGCCCGGGGAGAACTTTTCCCGGGTGGCGTTGACGCCTGCTGCGCAGGAGCTCCTGCTGCAGCTGCGGGAACAGCACGGCCCGCTGATGTTCCATCAATCGGGCGGCTGCTGCGACGGCTCATCACCGATGTGCTATCCGGCCGGGGACTTCATCACCTCTGAAGCGGATGTGTTGCTGGGGACCTTTGAAGTGGCGCCCGGGGAACAACTGGACTTCTGGATGTCCCTGGAGCAGTTCGAGTACTGGAAGCACACTCACCTTACGGTCGACGTGGTCCCGGGCCGGGGGAGCGGCTTCTCTGTCGAAGCTCCGGAGGGCAAGCGGTTCCTCATCCGGTCCCGCCTGATGGGCAGCTAGGCACACCGGTACGCGGAACCGGTCCGGACATAGTAAGGTTGCTGTTGATTCTTCCGCTTCCGGCGGTAGTGTGCGTATGAACACCCAGACGGTATTCGCAATGCCCCTCACGGGGGCAGGAATGAGGAGCACCATGGTTAAGAAGTTCGTATTTCTGGCCGGCGCAGGCGTTGGCTACCTGCTCGGTTCCAAGGCCGGCCGCGAAAAGCTGATGGAACTTTGGAAGGACCCCAAGGTCCAGGAAACTGTTTCCCACGGCACGGAGTGGGCAAAGGAAAAGGCACCCGGACTGCAGGAGAAGGTGTCCGAGGTTACTTCCACTGCCAAGGACAAGGTCTCGCATTCATCGGATTCCGGTAAGCCCGCCTCATCGGCAGGCTCGTCCGCTTCCAAGCCCGCTGAAGCGAGCGGAACCGGCTCCGCTTCCAACGGATCCTTCACCACGGGTGGTAACCACACCATGGCTCCGGCCGAAGTGCAGCCCGAGCCCAAGAAGCCGTAGCCAAACTACACGGATAATTCGAAGGGGCGTTCCGGAAACGGGGCGCCCCTTTGGCATGCCCGGGGCCGGCGCGGCAGGGTGCCGGACCTGCCCTGGGCGTACGGCGGGCTGCACCTGATTCGGCCTGCGGCGAATATGTCCGGATTGTTGCCCTTGGAGGCAGGGGAGTTGCCGTCCATCCGTTACGATCAAGGCCGGATCCGACAATGAGCTGAAAATAGGAGTGTGAGCCAAGGAAGATGGCGACAGATTACGACGCACCGCGCAAGACCGAGGACGACGGAGCATCCACCGCGTCCCTTGAAGAACTGCAGGCCCAGCGCAGTGTGACCCCGTCCGCCACCGCCGTAGACGTTGATGAAACGGAGGCCGCGGAGAGTTTTGAACTCCCCGGCGCTGACCTCTCCGGCGAGGAACTGCTGGTCCGCGTGGTTCCGGCGCAGGACGACGAATTCACCTGCGCCTCCTGCTTCCTGGTCCGCCACCGCTCCCAGGTGGCCCTGGAAAAGAACGGCATGAAGTACTGCTCTGACTGCGAAGGCTGACATCGTGCCCGTCCCGGTGGTTGGCCTTGTGCTGGCTGCCGGGGCGGGCACCCGTTTGGGTCTGGGCACCAAAGCACTGCTGTCCTTCCGGGGCAGACCGCTGATTGAACACATCCTCACGCAGCTTCGCAGCGGCGGCTGCACTGACATTACCGTGGTCCTTGGGGCCCAAGCCGACCGGGTGCTGGCCCATGCGCGGCTGGACCGGGCCGGAATAGTTACCAACCCGTCCTGGGAAACCGGACTGGGATCCTCCTTTAGCCGAGGCGTCAACGCCGCGCTGGCGGACCACCCCGGCGCACAAGCGCTGCTGGTGGCACTCGGCGACCAGCCCGGGGTGAGCGCCGCCGTCGTCGGCCGGTTGATTGCACGCCATCAACCCGGCCGTATCACCGCCGCCGGCTACCGGCAGCCCGGGTCAGCCGATCTTCGCCGCGGCCATCCGCTGGTCTTTGACCCGGTCCTGGCCGCCGCTGCGGCGAAGACGGCGGCTGGAGACGCCGGCGCCAGAGCGTACCTGCACGCCAATCCCTCACTGATCGACGTCGTCAACTGCTCTGATCTTTCTGACGGTTTGGACGTTGACACCCCGGCTGACCTGCCGCTTCTGGAGATCCCCGCGAACAATGAGTGGCAGTAACGCTTCCAAACCCGTTAGACTGATCCCTTCGTAGGGGAGTATCCACCTCGCCGTTATCCGTCAACACGCTGGGCACCGATGCCCCCGCCGGATGCAGCGGGCACCTGTTCAGGGTTGCCGGAGAGACCTATGGTTCTCTGACGACCCTACGAAAGCGGACTTCCATGACTGTTTCCCCCTTGATCTGGGGAGTGACGATTGCCGTCATTCTGGGCCTGCTGGCCTTCGATTATTTCTTCCACATCCGCAAGGCGCATATTCCCACGCTCAAGGAAGCCGCTGTCTGGTCTTCCATCTACGTGGGTCTGGCGCTCGTCTTCGGCGTCCTGGTCCTGGTCTTCGGCGGAGCCACCGCCGGCAGTGAGTATTTCGCCGGATACATCACTGAGAAGGCTCTCTCAGTGGACAACCTCTTTGTCTTCCTCATCATCATGGCCAGCTTCCGGGTGCCCCGCGAAGACCAGCAGAAGGTGCTGCTCTTCGGCATCGTCTTCGCCCTGATCGCGCGGACCGGGTTCATCTTCCTGGGCGCGGCGCTGATCAACTCCTTCTCGTGGATCTTCTACCTGTTCGGCCTGATCCTGCTGATCACGGCCGGCAATCTGCTCAAGCCCGAGAACAGCGAAAAGGATGAGGCAAACAACTTCATCATCCGCATCGCCAAACGTGTGCTGCCCACCACCGACCATTACGACGGCGACAAGCTCGTCACGGTGGAGAACGGCAAGAAGGTCCTCACCCCCATGCTGCTGGTCATGGTGGCCATCGGCGGAACCGATATTCTCTTCGCCCTGGACTCCATTCCGGCCATCTTCGGCCTGACCCAGAGCACGTTCATTGTCTTCACCGCCACCGCGTTCTCCCTGATGGGCCTGCGCCAGCTCTACTTCCTCATCGACGGGCTGCTGGACCGCCTGATCTACCTTTCCTACGGTCTGGCCGCCATTCTCGCCTTCATCGGCGTGAAGCTGGTGCTGCATGCACTGCACGAAAACACGCTGTGGTTCATCAACAACGGTGAGCATGTGGAGGTCATCGAGATCGGCACGGGACTGTCCCTCGGTGTGATCATCGGGGTCCTGACGGTCACGATCATCGCGTCGCTGGTCAGCCCGGCCGGCAAGGCCCAAACGGCCGTGAACAATGCCCGCCGCCACGCCAACGCCTACCTGGACCTGACCTACACGACGGATGAAGGCGAACGGGAACGTATCTACACCGCGCTCTGCGAGGAAGAACGGCAGATCGCCGGGATGGACCTCAAGTACCGGAACAAGGTCAAGGACATCGAGGAGATCCGGGCAGAGGTAGCCCGGGCGCACGAGGCGCACGCGAAGTACATCAGCAAGTAGAAGTACATCAGCGAGTAACCGCACAGCAGGATCAAAGTCCGGACGGGGCGCAGGGCCCCGTCCGGACTTTTTTGTGCCTGGCCGCGGATTCAACGGGCACGGACGGGCGGGGCGCAAGCGCCGGCCTGCCCGTTTACCGCAACGTAACGAGGAAAGTACGCCGGTGGTAACAATGCGTTCCTAGGCTCAGGACTTATTCGCCTACGGAAAGCCTGATACCGATGAGCCTTACCTCCCGGCCAACACGACGTTTCACGCCAGCCCTTGCCGCTCTGGCCGCATCCAGCCTGCTTATGGTCACCGCCTGCACGGGGTCCGAGGCGGAGGCCGGCACAGATGCCGGCGACTACGGCACCCTGGACATGAACCTGTCCTGGATCAAGAACGCGGAGTTCGCCGGAGAATACTTCGCCGACGCGAACGGTTACTACGCCGAGGAGGGCTTCAGCGAGCTGAACCTGATTGCCGGCGGACCGGGCGGCACGTCCACGGAAACCATGCTCCTTTCCGGCGGGGCCCTGGTGGGCACCTCGAGCCCCATGGGTGTTGCACCGGTCATTATGGAGGAAGACGCGCCGCTGAAAATCATCGGCACCACGTACCAGAAGAATCCGTTTGTCATCATTTCTTTGGACGGCAACCCGATAACCGCCCCGGAAGACCTGTTAGGCCAGCGGATAGGTGTGCAGGCCGGGGTCAACGAGACCCTGTTCGACGCTCTGCTGGAAGTCAACGGCATCGATGCCGGGACGGTCGAGAAGGTGCCGGTCCAATATGATCCCCAGCCTCTCGTCAACGGCGATGTGGACGGCTTCTTCGGTTACCTGACCAACGAGGTGCTGACCCTGGAACTGGCCGGCCACGCGACGGCAGTGCTGCCCTTCGCGGACAACGGACTGCCCTTTGTTGCGGAGAGCTTTGTCACCACGGATGAGAGCATCGCGGACCGCCGCGAAGAGCTCAAGGATTTCCTGCGTGCCACACTGCGCGGCTGGAAGGACGCCGTGGCGGATGCGGAGGAATCGGCACGTCTGGCTGTGGAAGTCTACGGCGCCGACCTGAACCTGGACATGGCCAAGGAGAAGATGCAGGCCGAAGAGCAGAACACCAAGCTGGTGGTTACCGAGGAGACCGAAACCAATGGTCTCTTCACCATCTCTGATTCCCTGATCGAAGAGAACCTCTCGATCCTGAAGCTGGCCGGCTATGACCTCGCTGCCGAAGATGTCTTTGACATGAGCCTGCTGGCGGAGGTTTACGAAGAAAACCCGGAGCTGAAGTAATTGCGCCGGGACTTCGTGGCTGCCGCAGTGCCGCCCGCAGGCACATTGGTGCAACCGGAATCCGCGGAGTCCCGGTCAGGAACGGGAATCCGGCTCGCAGACCTGGGCAAGACCTTCATCTCCGGCCGGCAGAAGGTCACGGCTCTGGAAGCTGCCAATCTCATGACCGAACGGGGCTCGTTCCTCTCTCTGCTCGGACCATCCGGCTGCGGCAAATCCACCGTGCTCCGGATCCTGGCCGGGCTGGAAACCCCCACCACCGGTGAAGTGCTGGTGGACGGAAAATCCCCGCAGGATCTTCGCCGCGGACACGAACTGGGCATCGCCTTCCAGGATTCGGCCCTGTTGCCGTGGCGCAGCGTCTACACCAACATCCGGCTGCCGCTCGAAGTCTCGGGGCTGCCCGCTGATGACGCGTATATCCGTGAACTGATCAGCCTCGTGGGGCTGAACGGGTTTGAGAAGGCCCGCCCGGCACAGCTTTCCGGCGGAATGCGCCAGCGCGTCTCGATTGCGCGGGCCCTGGTCCTGAAACCGTCCGTGCTGCTCCTGGATGAACCCTTCGGAGCACTGGATGACATGACCCGCCAGCGGCTAAACCTGGAACTGCTGCGAATCTGGACCGAGAAACCTGCCACCACGCTGATGGTCACCCACGGTATCTCCGAAGCCATTTTCCTCTCTGACACCGTTGCGGTCATGAGCCCACGGCCGGGACGGATCAAGGAAGTCATCACCGTGGACCTGCCGCGGCCGCGCACTCCGGACATGATGCGCACCCCTGAATTCCACGCCCTGCATGACCATGCTTCAGAACTGCTGTTCAGCGGTCCGGCGTCCGGGGAGACCCCGTGAGACGCCTACAGCTTCCGCATTGGGCCGTGGGCCTGTCCGGGGCGGGCGCTGCACTGGCGCTGTGGTGGATCGGCGCCGCCACATTCCTGCGCGGTGTCGGGGCCCCGGCCGGGGGCGGCACAGGAGCCATACCCACACCCTGGCAGGTGCTGAGCCAAATGGGAGCTGACGGATGGGGGTTTTACTGGCGGAACGCCGCAGTGACCCTGCTCGAAGCCGGTGCCGGCTACGCGTGGGGCAACGCCCTGGCTTTGCTGTTGGCGTTCCTGGTGCTGCTGGTTCCGCCGCTGGAACGCCTGGCAACGCAGCTGGCCGTCATTAGTTACTGCCTGCCGGTGGTGGCCGTTGGCCCGGTGATCTTCATCGTCCTGGGACCTCCGCGCTCCGGTGATCCCTCAGGCACCGCCGTAGCACTGGCTGCCCTGTCCGTCTTCTTCACCACTATGGTCAGTGCCCTCGCCGGGTTGAAGGCGGCCGACCGGTCCTGCCTGGATATTGTGGCGGTGTTCGGCGGCCGCAGGATCCACCAACTCCTGAAAGTCCGCATCATTGCGGCCCTCCCGGCGGTCTTGGCGGCCTTTAAAATCGCGGCCCCGGCCGCGTTGCTGGGCGCCATCCTGGGCGAGTATGTCGGGGGAGTGGACCGCGGGCTGGGACCGGCAATGGTCAACGCCCAACAGACCCTGGAAGTAGCCCGGGTCTGGGGAATTGCCTTTGCCTGTGCCGCCCTGGCCGGGGGAGCGTACGCCGTGCTGGGACTCCTCTCCCGGTTCGCTGCACCTTGGGCTTCCGGCGTCCGGGCCGGAGGGTCCTGATGCGCGGGGTGCTCCGGTCTACGGGGAAGATGCTGTTTGGCCTTGTCCTGTCCCTGGCCGTTGTCGGAGCGCTGTGGGTTGGGCTGCTGCGCGTTTTCGAGGTTTCGGCCTACATCGGCAAGGGTCCCTGGGACGTTTACAGCTATTTGCTCCGTGATCCGGATTCAGCGGAAAACCGGGCCCTCATCATGGGGCAGCTGGGCCAGACCCTGCTGGACGCCGGAATGGGGTTCGCCGCGGGAATGCTCGCCGCCGCCGTCGTGGCCTGCCTTTTCACGGTCTTCCGAGGAGTGGAACAAGCCCTGATGCCCCTGGCCATGCTTCTTCGGTCGGTGCCGCTGGTGGCGCTGGCACCCATGATCATCCTGATTTTTGGCCGGCAGGAAGCCGCAGTGGCTGCCATGGGCGGCATCGTGGTGCTCTTCCCTGCACTGGTCACGATGGTGTTCGGACTTCGATCTGCCTCGCCGGCCATGCTGGAGGTTGTCCAGGTCTACGGCGGCAGCCGGCTGGACGCCTTCCGGAAGGTGGCACTGCCCTCCGCTGCGCCGGCTTTTTTCACGGCTCTGCGGGTGTCGATTCCGGGAGCACTGACGGGAGCGCTGCTGGCCGAATGGCTGGCAACCGGCCAGGGGATAGGCTACGGGATCGTGTCAGCCGTTTCCCGTGCCCGGTATGACCAGGTCTGGGCCGGCGTCGTCGTCGTGACCCTTGCGTCGATCGTGCTTTACGCGCTGGTATCAGCGGTGGAGGCGGCGCTGCAGCGGCGAACCGGCACCTGATGCTTGAGCTGCTGATTCCGGGTTCCGCCGGATCATCTGATCCATCACGACGCCGGCGAGCAGCGAGCCCAATCCGCCGGCTACCAGGTCACCCATGGTGTCCTGGTAGCCCACGTTGATGGCGGCGTCCACAAAGGAGTTGCCCCACCACTCGCCCAGTTCCCACAACACGCTCACGGCCAGCCCCAGGGCGAAAACGAGCACCGGCACGGCCAGCCGGGCTGCGGGAGGCGCGGGGCGACGCTCGGGAACGGAAATCACACCGAGGCGGGACAGCAGGAAGTACGTCATGCCGGCTATGACACCGGTGGCGGCGAAGTGCACCGGAAGGTCCCACCAGCCCACCCGCGCGTACACGTCCAGGACGCTGCTCCATGCCGCGGCCAGCAGCGTCAGCCCGTAGAGCCCGTCAAAAAGCCGGGAGATGTTCAGGGAACGTGAGACCAGCGTTCCCCCCAGAACGAGGAAAAACAGGGCCACGTCCACCGGGCCGTACCAGAGGAGAGCTGCAGCGAGGCTGAACAGGACGGCCAGGCGCACCCCGTCAGCGAAGAACTCTCCGGAACCCGCGGGACGGCGGAGGAGGGCGTCAATCATGAATTCACGGTAGCGCAGCGTGCAGCCCGGCGGCAGACGAGCAGCATCCGGGAGGTCCGCCGTGTCCCAGACGGATGCCGGTCCCGGTAGACTTCCCCCATGTCTGCCGCCCTGCCCTCAGTCAGCGTGGTGATCCCCTGTTTGAATGACGCGGCCGCCCTCCAGGGGTGCTTGGCCTCCCTCGCCGGACAATCGGTGCCGCCGCTTGAAATCGTGGTGGTGGACAACAACAGCACTGATGCCAGCGCCGCCGTCGCACGCCGGTTTGGTGCCCGCGTGGTGTTTGAGGGGGAACGCGGAATTCCGGCCGCAGCTGCCGCCGGCTACGACGCCGCGACAGGAGACATCATTGCGCGGTGCGACGCCGACTGCGTGCTGCCGCCGGACTGGATTCAGCAGATAGCACAATCCTTCCGCGCCGATCCCGCCCTCGCGGCGCTCTCCGGGCCCGGCTCCTTCTACGGCTTCCGCAGGCCGGTTGGCGCTGTGCTCAGTGTGTTGTACCTCGGGTCCTATTACCTGGCCATGGGTCTCGCCATGGGGCATCTGCCGCTCTTCGGCTCCAACCTCGCCCTGCGCCGTTCAGCGTGGTGTGAGATCCGCTCCGAGGTGCACCGCAGCGATACGGAAATGCACGACGACGTCTGCCTCAGTCTGCATATGGGCCAGCGCTACCGGTGCCGCTTTGAACGGACCTTAGTGGTGGGCATGGCCCCGCGGGCGCTGATCGGAACCGCGAACGTCATCCGCCGGTTCCGCCGGGCCTTTCACACCCTGTGGGCACACTGGCCCGCTGAAGCGCCGTGGGTTCGCTGGCCCCGCCGGCTCTCCTTTGCGGCCTATGCCGGCACGGAGGAACCGCGGCCCGCGAATACCTCCGGATAGAGCAGGGGCAACTGCAGCACCAGCCAGGGGCTGAAGGCCCATGGGGTCAGGCGCACGGCCTCGGCCAG
Source organism: Arthrobacter sunyaminii (assembly GCF_018866305.1). Classification (NCBI taxonomy): domain Bacteria; kingdom Bacillati; phylum Actinomycetota; class Actinomycetes; order Micrococcales; family Micrococcaceae; genus Arthrobacter; species Arthrobacter sunyaminii. The sequence goes on along the minus strand of NZ_CP076456.1, from coordinate 3,286,164 downwards.
CGCGAGCGGATCCGCCCACTTCCAGTCCATGACTTCGTCCGCAGCAGGCACGGGATCTACGTCCGTGACCGCCGTGTAGACAGGACAGATCTCGTGCTCCACGATTCCTGAGGCATCCACCGCGCGGTAGCGGAAATCCGGCAGCCGAAGGTCAAGCTGGTCCCGGACCAGTGTCAGGCCCAGCTCCCTGTCCGCCCGGCGGATGGCGGCGTCTTCTGTGGCTTCGCCGGGACCGGGATGCCCGCAGAAGGAATTGGTCCACACTCCCGGCCAAGTCAGCTTGCTTAAGGCCCGCCGGGTTACGAGCATTTGTCCGGCGCGGTTAAACACATGAGTGGAAAACGCCAAATGCAGGGGCGTATTAGTTGTGTGGACCGTTGATTTTTCCTGCGTTCCGACGGGCGTGCCATCCGAATCCACGAGAACTACGAGTTCCCCGCGTTGCGACATTTCTCCTCCGTATACTCACCGTGTTTACTGGACCTATGGAGACCGAACCACTGCTTGACCCAGCCGTCGGATACGAGCAGGTGGAAGGTGTCCTGCGTGAATTCTTTTCCCAGGCAAAGCTTCGTGCAGCCAAACTTAGTCCCAGCTACCTTAGCCTGTGGGACACATTGGAGAAATCCACGGTGGGCGGCAAACGCGTCCGCCCTGGAATCCTGATGACTGCTTATCATCATCTGGGCGGCACGAACACGGAAGCGGCGGCCCGGGTGGGTGCGGCCTTTGAGCTGCTGCACACGGCGCTGATCATCCACGATGACGTCATCGACCTGGATTTCATGCGGCGCGGACACGAGAATGTTTCGGGCACCTACCGGGCCCTGGCGCAGACAGCCGGGCAGACACCGGAATCCGCTCGGCACCGGGGAATGTCAGCGGGAATCATCGCCGGAGACCTGGCACTGATCGGGGCGTTCCGGATGCTGGACACCGTTGACACCGACCAGCAGACCCGGCTTCGACTCGCGGCGATCCTGGATGACGCAGTCTTTGCCTCCGCCGCAGGCGAGCTGATCGACGTGGACTTTTCCTTTTCCCTCGGCGCACCGCAGATCCCCGAGATCCTCGACATGGAGCGCCTGAAGACAGCTGTCTACTCCTTCGAAGCACCTTTGCAGGCTGGTGCGGTGCTGGCCGGAGCAGACGACGACGCCGTCGCAACGCTGGGCGACTTTGGCCGGGACACTGGAATTGCCTATCAGCTCGTCGATGATCTGCTCGGTGTTTTCGGCAAGGAGAGCGCCACCGGGAAGTCGAACCTGAGCGATCTGCGGGAGGGAAAGCGGACGGTTCTCATTGCGCACGCCGCCCAGGGTGAGTCGTGGGAAGAACTGTCCCATCTCATCGGCTGCCCGGATCTTACCGCCGAGGAAGCGGACCGCGCACGGGAACTGCTGATCAGTTCCGGGGCCCGCGACTACGCCCGGACCCTGGCGGAGGAATACGCGGACCGCGCCCGGTCCCACCTGGACTGCCCGTCCATCCCGGGGCCGCTGCGCCAGGTGCTCGAACGCATCGTGGCCGGCGCCGTAAACCGGGGACGGTAGGGGATGGCCAGGCAGAGCGGCCTTTCGCTGTACAACAAGGTCGCCGTGGAGACGGCGTCTGTGGTGATCCGTTCCTACTCCACATCCTTTGGGCTGGCCTCGCGGCTGCTGCAGCCCCGGACCCGGCTGCAGATCGAGGCCATCTACGCGCTGGTGCGGCTGGCAGATGAAATCGTGGACGGCGTGGCCGCGGAGGCGGCCCTGCCGCCGGAGGACGTTGCCCGCGTACTGGATGCCCTGGAAGCGGAAACACGGCAGGCTTTGAACACCGGTTACAGCGTGAACCTGGTGGTGCACGCCTTCGCCCTGACCGCCCGCGCCACCGGCATTACCGGGGAACTGACCACTCCGTTCTTCCGGTCCATGCGCGCGGACCTGCTCCGCACCGAGCACACCGCCGAATCCTTCAACGACTATGTTTACGGCTCGGCCGAGGTTATCGGACTGATGTGCCTGCAGTGTTTCCTGCACGGCACCGAGGTCAGCGAGGAGCGGGGCAAACGCCTGCAGGAAGGTGCCCAGCGACTGGGAGCCGCCTTCCAAAAGGTCAACTTCCTACGGGACCTGGCGGACGACTTCGACACGCTGGGCCGCAGCTACTTTCCCGGCATCAGCGTGGGGTCGTTCTCCGAAGCGGATAAGCACCGGTTGCTGGATGACATCGATGCAGACCTTTTGGTCTCCGGAGCGTCCATTGCGGAGCTCCCGCCGGCTGCGCGGCCCGCCGTGGCGCTGGCGCAGGAATTGTTCAGTGAACTGTCGCGCCGACTGCGGGCCACACCCGCCCGGCAGCTGCGCAGCAGCCGCATCCGGGTGCCCAACCCGGTGAAGCTGCGCATTGCGGCACAAACGCTTTACACCCACCGCCTCCGCCGCCCGGCGCTGCGCGGCACCGAAGCCGGAAGGCAGCCATGACCCGCAGGACCGCATCCGCACCTCCCCGCACCGCCGTAGTGATCGGCGGCGGCATCACGGGCCTGGCCACTGCGGCGCTGCTGGCTCGGGAAGGCCTCCGGGTCACCGTCCTGGAGCAGCAGTCAGTCCCGGGGGGACGCACCGGTACCTGGCAAAGCGCCGGCTTCAGCTTCGACACGGGGCCCTCCTGGTACCTGATGCCCGAGGTTTTCGACCATTTCTTCCGCCTCATGGGCACATCCGCCGAGGAGCAGCTGGACCTGGTGCAGCTGGACCCCGGCTACCGGGTCATCTTTGAAGGTTCCGGTGAACCCGTCGACATCGCGGCCACGCGCGCTGAGAACGTGAAACTGTTTGAATCCCTCGAGCCCGGCGCCGGAGCCAAGCTTGAGAAATACCTGGATTCCGCCGTCGACGTCTATGACATGGCCAAAAAGCGGTTCCTCTATTCGACCTTCGCTTCCTTCCTGCCGCTGCTGCGCCCCGACGTGCTCAAGCGCGGTCCCCGGCTTGCCCAGTTGCTGCTGCAGCCGCTGAGTTCCTTCGTGGCACAGAAGTTCACCGATCCCCGGATCCGGCAGATCCTGGGCTATCCGGCCGTGTTCCTGGGCTCCTCCCCATTCACCACGCCCAGCATGTACCACCTGATGAGCCGGCTGGACCTGGCGGACGGAGTGCTCTATCCGATGGGCGGGTTTACCCGGCTGATCAGCGTCATCGCCGATCTGGCCACCGCGGAGGGCGTCACGATCCGTACCGATGCCACCGTCACGCGGATCCGCACCACGGATCCTGAGCCGGCCGGGCGGCTGAGCCGTTTCCGGCGCAGCCCCGGCGTGCGGGCCACCGGCGTCGAATACACCAATGTTGCCGGACAGGCACTGGTGCTGGACGCCGATCTGGTGGTCTCCGCGGCGGACCTGCACCATACCGAAACTTCGCTGCTGCCCCGGAACCTGCAGACCTATCCGGAGCGTTACTGGAAAAACCGGATCCCCGGCCCCGGCGGGCTGCTGCTGCACCTGGGTGTCCGCGGGACGCTGCCGTCCCTGGCCCACCACACGCTGCTCTTCACCAAGGACTGGGAAGAGAACTTCGGGAAGATCTTCGGCAAGGAAACCTCGGTGCCGGATCCGGCGTCGCTCTATGTCTGCCGCCCCAGTGCGACCGACCCCGACGCCGCCCCGGACGGCTACGAGAACATCTTCGTCCTGGTGCCGGTGCCCTCCGATCCGGCTCTGGGAGCCGGCGGCATGGACGGCAGCGGCGACGAACGGATCGAGCGGATGGCCGACGCCGTCATCGCCCAGATTTCCGACTGGGCAAACATTCCGGACCTCGCCGAGCGCATCACGGTCCGGCGAACCGTGGGCCCGCAGGACTTTGTTCAGGACCTGAACTCCTGGCGCGGAACGCTGCTCGGCCCGGCCCATGTGCTCAAGCAGAGCGCGTTCTTCCGCGGTTCCAATGCCAGCCGCAAGGTGGACGGGCTGCTCTACGCCGGCGGCTCCACCCTGCCGGGCATCGGACTGCCGATGTGCCTGATCAGTGCAGAACTGGTGCTCAAGCGGCTGCGCGGGGACACCAGCACGGAAGAGTTGCCCGTGCCGTCCGGACACGGGGACCGGGCTCCGGGAGGCCGCGGCTAGTGGGATTCCTCTATCTGTTCCTGCTGCTGGCGTCGATCGGCTGCATGGTACTGCTGGATCACCGGTTTCGGCTCTTCTTCTTCGCGGACGCCAGGCGTGCCGCCTGGGTGACGGCAATCGGGTTGGTGTTTTTCCTGCTGTGGGACCTGGGCGGCATTGCCCTGGACATCTTCTACCGGGGTGAAACACCGATCATGCTCGGCATTGTCCTGGCACCGCACCTGCCCGTGGAAGAAGTCTTTTTCCTCGGCTTCCTCTGCTACCTGACCATGGTCCTGTTTGGCCTGGTGTCCCTGGTGCTGAACCGCGACGGAAAGCGCAGCACTTCCCGGCACGAGGCGGAACAGTGACGTACTGGGCATTGAACGCAGTGTTCCTGGTTCCGGCCGCCGCTGTGCTGGTCCTCGCCCTGATGCGGCGGACCACGACGACGACGGCGGGCGGCCGGAAGGGCGTGCTGGCGGCGCTGAGCATCACCGCTGTTGTCCTGCTGCTCCTCACTGCCGTTTTCGACAACGTGATGATCGCCGCGGGACTATTTTGGTACAACCCGGAGCGTATCTCGGGTGCCTTTATCGGCAGGGCACCGCTGGAAGACTTCGCCTACACAGTTGCCGCCGTGCTGCTGCTGCCGGCGCTGTGGATGCTCCTTGGAAGACGAAAGAAGCCGCTGAAGGCCCGCAACGCCGCCATCAATCCCCAGGAGAAACAGTGAGCACAACCACCCGTACGGCGGGAACGACGCTGCGGATGCTGCTGGTCTCGTCCAGGCCGCTGTCCTGGGTGAACACCGCGTATCCGTTTGCCGCCGCCTACCTGATCACCACGGGCGGCATTGACCTGACCTGGGTGCTGGGAACGCTGTACTTCCTGATTCCCTACAATCTGGCGATGTACGGCATCAATGACGTTTTCGATTACGAATCGGATCTGCACAACCCCCGCAAGGGCGGAGTGGAGGGGGCGGTCCTGGACCGCGGTTTTCACCGGATCACCCTGTGGGCCGCCGTCGTCACCAATGTTCCGTTCCTGGTTGCGCTGATCGTGCTGGGCAACCCGCTGTCCTGGCTGGTGCTCGCTGTAAGCGTCTTTGCCGTCATTGCGTACAGCGCTCCCGGGCTGCGGTTCAAGGAACGTCCCTTCCTGGACTCCATCACGTCCAGCACCCACTTCGTCTCGCCCGCGGTCTACGGGCTGGTGCTGGCCGGAGCCGTATTCACGCCGGGGCTGTGGGCGGTGCTGGGTGCGTTTTTTCTGTGGGGAATGGCGAGCCAGGCATTCGGCGCCGTGCAGGATGTGGTGCCGGACCGCGAGGGAGGGATCAGTTCCATCGCCACGGTCCTCGGCGCCAAAGCAGTGGTCCGGATTGCCGCCGCAGCCTATCTCGCCGGCGGCCTGCTGATGCTCCTCACTCCGTGGCCGGCAACGCTCGGAAGCCTGCTGGCGCTGCCGTATATCCTCAACCTGCTGCCCTTCCTCGGTATTTCGGATGCTGATTCGGAGCGTGCCAACGCCGGCTGGAAGCGTTTTTTGAAGCTGAATTTCCTTACCGGCTTCCTCGTGACCATGCTCATCATCTGGTACTGGCCCAACCGGTAGGGAAACACCAGCAACCGAGGTTTCCCCTCCGTTTTGGGCAGATGTAACCGGTTTGGGAAATCCCTGCCGGTCCGCACAGGCAGTGATTTCCCAAACCGGTCGCCGACGCCCAAAGCGGTCGCCAATTACACAAAAGCGGCCGGCCCCCGAAGGGACCGGCCGCTCATGTCATTTCACCAACCACCGAAGGTGGTCGCCGGAGAGCCCGGAGTTAGTCGGCAACGCCCACGAACTCGGCCTTCTCGATCGGCGTCGTCTCGCCGGAAGCGAGGTTCAGGCGCAGCTTCTCGCCCAGGGTCGCGTCAACGTTGGTCCAGTACTGGATCGCAGCTTCGCGGATGTGCGGGCGCTGAACGCCGGAGACGGCACCGGTGATCGTTTCCAGGAAACGCTCCTTGGCGGCGTCGTCGAACACCTCGCGGTACAGCGTGCCAGCCTGGCCGAAGTCGCTGTCCTCGGAGTGCAGGGTGGCGGCGGCGCGGACCAGCGAGCCGTCGCTCTCCCAGGAGCCCTCGCCGGCAAGTGCGGCATCGGCTACGGGGCCGCCCAGGGTGTTGGGCGCGTAGACCGGGGTCTCGGGGGAGTTGTAGGAGAAGCGCATGGCGCCGTCCTGCGAGTAGTTGTTGACCGGAGCCTTCGGCGAGTTCACCGGCAGCTGGTTGTAGTTGGCGCCGATGCGGTAACGCTGTGCATCCGGGTAGGAGAAGATGCGGGCCATGAGCATCTTGTCCGGGCTGGCGTCAATGCCGGGGACCAGGTTCGCGGGGGACAGGGCAACCTGCTCGATCTGCGCGAAGAAGTTCTCCGGGTTGCGGTTCAGGGTGTGGGTACCCACCTTGATCAGCGGGTAGTCCGCGTGCGGCCAGACCTTGGTCAGGTCGAACGGGTTGAACCGGTACGTCTTGGCATCTTCGTACGGCATGACCTGAACGTGCAGGTCCCAGGACGGGAAGTTGCCTTCGGCGATGGCCTCGTACAGGTCGCGGCGGTAGAAGTCGGCGTCAGCGCCGGCAATCTTCTCTGCTTCTGCACCGGTGATCTCGTGGTTGCCCTGGTTGGACGTGAAGTGGTACTTCACCCAGAAACGCTCGCCGGCGGCGTTGATCCACTGGTAGGTGTGCGAGCCGAAGCCGGGCATTTCGCGCCACGACGTCGGAATGCCGCGGTCACCCATCAGGTACGTGACCTGGTGTGCGGACTCGGGGGAGTTGGTCCAGAAATCCCACTGCATGTCAGCGTCACGCAGACCGGAGCCCGGGAGGCGCTTCTGCGAGTGGATGAAGTCGGGGAACTTGATGCCGTCGCGGATGAAGAACACCGGGGTGTTGTTGCCCACGATGTCGTAGTTACCCTCGGAGGTGTAGAAACGCAGTGCGAAGCCGCGAACGTCGCGCCAGGTGTCGGGGGAGCCCTGCTCGCCGGCCACCGAGGAGAAGCGCTGGACGGTTTCCGTCACGGTGCCCGGCTGGAAGACAGCGGCACGCGTGTACTTGGAAACATCCTCGGTGACAACGAACTCACCGAATGCGCCGCCGCCCTTGGCGTGCACGATGCGCTCCGGGATGCGCTCACGGTTGAACTGGGCCAGCTTCTCGACCAGGTAACGGTCGTGCAGGGCGATGGCTCCGTTGGGGCCGGCGCTCAGCGAGTTGGCATCGCTGCCAACCGGTGTGCCGGTCTGGGTGGTGGTGAAATTCGACATGCTCTCTCTTTCTTAAGGGTGTTCAGATGACGTCAGGAAGCTTGGCCGGCGCAGTCTGCGCAGAGCCCCCGGTAGAGCACATCCGCAATTTGGATGGTCATGCCGTGGGTGTTCTCCGGCGTCAGGCAAGGCGCGTGCCCCACTGCGCAGTCCACGTCCTCGATCCGTCCGCAGCCGGTGCAGATCGCGTGGTGATGGTTGTCATCCACGCGGGTCTCGTACCGGGCGGGGGAGTGCGGCGGCTCGATCTTCCGCAGCAGCCCGGTCTCGGTCAGGTCCGCCAGGACCACATAGACCGACTGCAGGCTGATGTCCGGAAGCTCCCCGCGTGCTGCGGCGGCGACGTCGTCGGCCACGGCATGGGGGTGATGTTCGACGGCGGTGAGGACCGCCAGCCGCTGCTTAGTGACCCGACGACCGTGGGTGCGCAGCGCTTCGGACCACCGTGCGGTGGTCTCTGCGGTGGCTGCTGTCGATGTCATGGCCACTAGCTAACCACTTATTATGAATAATTCATAATAAGACTCGAGCCTGCCCACTAGTGTGGTCTCAGGAGTTCGGACCGACGTTCAATACAGGGGAATCCTTTGACAGGTACCAAGGCACAGCCAACCCACAAGCGCGTGCGGGTGGGAGAGTACGACGTCGACATCCGCACCTACGGGTCCGGGGCCGATCAGATGGTGCTGGTGCACGGCCTGGGAGCCTCCGGGCGCTATTTTTCCCGGCTGGTGGACGAACTGGCGAAGGATTCCACGGTACATACGCTGGAAATGCCGGGTTTCGGGTCCGCATCCACACCGCACCACGGTCTGGACATGGCCGGCTTTGCACAGATCAGCTGCGATGCCCTGCGGGCCGCCGGGATCGGTCCCACCCAGTGGGTGGGCCATTCCATGGGTTGCCAGGTGGTGACGGAAATGGCGCTGTGCGCGCCGGACCTGGTGACCTCCGTGGTACTGATGGGGCCCACGACCAACAGCGGGGAACGCCATGCCGTGCCGCAGGGACTGCGGCTGGCGCAGGACTGCCTGCGGGAACCTCCGGTGATCAACTGGATTCTGCTGACCGACTATCTGCGGGCCGGTCCCCGCTGGTACCTGCGCACCATGCCGAAGATGGTGCGGCACCGGCTCGAGGAGCGCATCGGCAGGGTCCAGGCGCCGGTGACTCTCGTCCGCGGCGCCAGGGACCCCATTGTTCCCGCCCGCTGGCTGCGGGAACTGGCCGCCGCGCGCCCCGGAGCGGTTGCCGTGGAGCTGCCCGGCCAGCCGCACGTGTGCATGTACACCGAGCCGGCGCAGACCGCGGCGCTCCTTCGGGAAGCAGCACGCCGGCAGTGATGCCGCAGCGGATGCGCCGCCGGGCGGCGCTGGCCAGGGCCTGGGCAGCGGACTACGCCTATGTGGGGTTTTGGCAGGTGAACGGGTTCCTGTTCCGCAAGGATCCGTCCGAGTACCTGGTGCCGGAGGCCGGTGCGGCGGGACGCCCGGTGGTCCTGATTCCCGGGGTGTATGAGAACTGGCAGTTCCTGCGCCCGCTGGCGCAGGCACTGTCTTCCTGGGGGCATCCGGTTCACACGGTGGCGCCGCTGGGCTTCAACCGGGGCCGGATCGACCGCATGGCGGAACTGGTCCAGCAGTATCTCGTGGAACGGGACCTTAGCGATGTAATCGTGGTGGCCCACAGCAAGGGCGGCCTCATCGGCAAGCAACTGATGCTGCTGCCGGAAGGTGCCCGGCGGGTGGACCACATGGTCGCCGTCAACACACCCTTTTCCGGCTCCGTCTACGCCCGCTTTTTCTTTGTTCCGTCCATCCGCGCCTTTTCGCCGCGCGACAAGCTGCTGCTGCGGCTCCAGGGCAGCAGCGACGTCAACGCGCGCATCACCTCCGTGTACAGCCGCTTTGACCCCCACATTCCCGGCGGCAGTTCCCTGCCCGGAGCGCGGAATATCCAGCTCGAAACGATGGGGCACTTTCGTCCCATCGGCGATCCCCGGCTGCTGGATGTGCTGAAACAGGAAGTCGAGCGGGAGCCTTAGGACGCCCCGCGCGCCAGCGCCTGCTCGACGGCGGCCTCGGCACCGCCGGTCCAGGGCTCTCCATGGCCGGTCAACAGCGTGGGGGCGCCTGTCGCGGCCAGCAGTTCCAGGGATCGAAGCGCCTCCGGGCTGTTGGCGGTGGCCGCTCCGGAAACGATCTGCGGCCCCTTGGTCCCGGTATACGGGTTGAGCGTCACCAGGGAATCCCCGCAGATCAGCACGCCCCGGTCCGGATAGTGCAGGGCAACGTGCCCGGCAGTGTGCCCGGGTGTATGGATGATGCGCGGTGATCCGGGAAGGGTGGAGCCGGTGTCTTCCCCGAGGCTGTGCACATCGGTGACACCGCGGACGTTTAGCGCTCCCGCCAGGGTCATAGCGCCCAGGTAGGGGATCGACGCGGGGTAGCGGACGGGATAGAGGAACCTGTTGTTCTCATGCTCATATCGGTAGGGGTGGGCCGCAATGTACCGGTCGTCGTCGTGCACCAAAATGGGCGTCCGGAACTCCCGCCGGATTTTGGCGGCTGAGCCTACATGGTCGAAATGCGCGTGGGTCAGCACCAGCGCCGACACGGATCCCGGCCCGTAACCCAATTCGCGGACGGCCCGGGACAGCTCCGGCCACATGCCGGGCAGGCCGGCATCGATGATGGCCAGGCCGCCGTCGTCTTCCACCAGGTAGGTGTTGACGTAGGCATGTTCGATGCGGTGGATTCCCTCTGCAACGTTCCGGGTAAACACGTGACCTCCAAGGATTCGCGGCTTTTCCTCCATCGTAAGGGTGCTGTCTATCGGTGCCGGCAACCCGCCGGAGGCGCCTGTAAGAGGGCCCGGCGGCCTCCGGCTTAGACTGCTCGGGTGCCAAAACTCCTCGCTGACCTGACCCCGCTGCGTGAAAGCCCGGATTTCCGCCGCCTCTGGACCGGAACGGCGCTTTCCGCCGTCGGCACCCAGCTGACGCTGGTGGCCGTCAGCCTGGAGGTCTATTCCCTGACCCAGTCGAGTTTTTATGTGGGACTGCTCGGGTTGGTGGGGCTGGTTCCGCTGGTGCTGGCCGGGCTCTACGGTGGCTCCGTGGTGGATGCGTACGACCGCCGCAAAGTGGCCCTGTTCTCCTCCGTTCTGCTGTGGCTGTCCACGATCGGCATTGCCGCCCAGGCATGGGCGGGACTGGGCAACATTTGGCTGCTCTATGCCCTGGTGGCAGTCAACGCCGGTGCCGGCGGGCTAAACCATCCCGCACGCAGCGCCATCATTCCGAGGCTGGTGCGGCCCGAGCTGCTGCCGGCCGCCAATGCCCTCAGCATGATCACCTTCGGCCTGGCCATGACCATCGGCCCCCTGCTGGCCGGTGTCCTGGTGGCCAGGGTCGGTTACGGCTGGACCTACACCGTCGACGTCGTCACCTTCACCGCCGCAATGTGGGCGGTGTACCGGCTGGACCCGATGCCGCCCGTTGGTGAGGTACAGAAGGCCGGCCTGAAATCGGTGCTGGAGGGCTTCCGCTTCCTGGCGACCCGGCCCAACATCCGCATGACCTTCCTGGTGGACCTTGCCGCCATGGTCATGGCCCAGCCCCGGGCACTGCTGCCCGCCATCGGAGCCGTGCTGCTGGGCGGGGGAGCCACAACGGTGGGGGTGCTGCTGGCAGCCACCGCCGTGGGCGCTTTCCTCGCCGGTCTCTTTTCCGGGCCACTCGGCGCGGTGCGGAGGCAGGGGCTGGCGGTGCTGTGGTCGGTGGTGGCGTGGGGCCTGTCCGTGTCCGCGTTCGGTGTGGTGGTGGTGATGGCCGGACGGAACGACGGCGCCGAACCCACCGCATGGCTCATCCCGGCTGCCATCGCCATGGCGTGTGCGGGCATCGCCGATTCCGTCAGCGGAGTCTTCCGTTCCACGATCCTGCAGTCCGCGACGCCGGACGCCATGCGCGGGCGGCTGCAGGGGGTGTTCGTGGTGGTGGTGGCCGGAGGCCCGCGCCTGGGTGACCTGGTGGCCGGCGTCGACGCCTCCTTCCTGGGTGAAGGATGGGCAGCGGTTATCGGTGGCCTGGTCTGCGTGGTCCTGGTGGGAGTGCTGGCCCGGAGCCAGCCGCGTTTCGCCCGGTACGACGCCCGGCACCCCGAGCCCTAGCGGAACAGACGCGCCCCGTGAAACGTTGATATCGGTGAATCCACTGACGAAAGGACCACCTAAGTGCATCAACACTTCAACGGACTGAAGACCGCCGCGTTGTTCGGTGTGCTCTTCGCCGTGCTGCTGGGCATAGGCGCCCTGCTTTCCAGCGGAACCGGCAGCTCCTCGTTCATCTGGATCTTCCTGTTCATCGGGCTGGCCACCACCGCATACAGCTACTGGAACAGTGACAAGCTTGCCATCCGCGCCATGCGGGCCATTCCCGTCACCGAACAGCAGGCTCCTCAGATGTACCGCATCGTGCGGGAGCTCTCGGCCCGCGCCGGTCAGCCGATGCCCAAGCTCTACATTTCACCCACCATGGCACCCAACGCGTTTGCCACCGGCCGCAACCCGCAGCATGCGGCTGTCTGCTGCACCGAGGGCATTTTGACGCTGCTCGACGAGCGGGAGCTGCGCGGAGTGCTGGGCCACGAGCTCATGCACGTCTACAACCGGGACATCCTGACATCCTCGGTGGCGGCCGCCATCGCCGGCGTCATTACCTCACTGGGGCAGTTCCTGCTGTTCTTCGGTGGCGGTGACCGCCGCAACGCCAACCCGCTGGCCATGATCGCGATGGCTGTTCTGGCCCCGTTCGCCGCGTCGCTGATCCAGATGGCGATTGGCCGGACGAGGGAATACGACGCCGACGAAGATGGCGCCAAGCTCACCGACGATCCGTTGGCGCTCGCCTCCGCACTGCGCAAGCTCGAAAGCGGAACCCAGCGTGCACCGCTGCCGAACAATGACCAGCGGTTGGTCAACACCTCGCACCTGATGATCGCCAACCCCTTCCGGAACGGCGTCCGCGGGCTGATGGCCACCCACCCGCCCATGGCCGACCGCATCCGCCGGCTGGAAAACATGGCCGGACGTCCGCTCGGATCCTGACCGCTGCTCTCGTCCTCGCCGGCCGGCACCAATGCCGGCCGGCGGACGAAGGGTAGGCTCTCAGGCATGCGCCTCATTCTTGTCCGCCACGGCCAGACTCCCTCCAATGAGCACCATTTCCTGGACACTGATGTCCCCGGTCCGGGGTTGACGGAGCTGGGCCTTGCCCAGGCAGCAGCGTTGCCGGAAGTCCTGGGCCATGAGCCCATCGACGGCATCTTTGCCTCCAACCTGGTCCGGACCCAGCTCACTGCTGATCCGTTGGCCGCAGCTCTGGGCCTGCCCGTGGAGGTTCGCCCAGGGCTGCGGGAGATCTCTGCCGGCGATCTGGAAATGCGCAATGACCGCGACGCCGTCATTGCCTACCTCAAAACCGTCTACAGCTGGGTTCGGGGAGATCTGGGAGTGCACATGCCAGGCGGACCCGACGGCCATGAAACCTTCGCGCGGTTTGACGCAGTGATCGAAGAATTACAGTCAGCCGGACTGAAAAACCCTGTGGTGGTCAGCCACGGCGCCATGATCCGCGCCTGGTGCACGGCCCGGGCGGAGAATGTGGAGCCCGACTTCATCGTGGAGAACGCGCTGAGCAACACCGGGGTGGCTGTGATGGACCGGGTCGACGGCGACGGCGACGGCGACGGCCAAGGCACGAAGGGCTCATGGAAGCTGCTCACCTGGATGGGTGAGGCAGTTGGCGGCAGCGCCCTGCAGGACTACGGCGAGGACGGTCCCGCCGGCGAAGATGTGAAGCTCTAGGCACGAACCAGGGGCGCAGGCCATCCTTCGCACAGATAAAGGGGTTCTCCGGAGCTGATGAGCCCTTTATCTGTACTAGCGACAGCGGCGGCACCTGATCAGGCGGGAACCCCCGGATCTGCCCGACTGAACAGGTGCTGCAGGGAGATGCCCGGACAAGGCGACGGCGCCGCACCCCACCAAGGGGAGCGGCGCCGTCGTCGTACTTGCGCTGGATAACCGGCTGCCGCGGCAGCCGCAGAAGGCCTAGCGGAAGTTGATGAACTGCAGGTCCACGTCCACGTCGGCACCCTTGAGTAGTGCCATCGTCGCCTGCAGGTCGTCGCGGGACTTGGATGTCACGCGCAGCTCGTCGCCCTGGATTCGGGAGTTCACGCCCTTGGGGCCTTCGTCGCGGATGATCTTGTTGATCTTCTTGGCCTGGTCCTGGGCGATGCCTTCCTTCATGGAGGCTTCAATCCGGTACTCCTTGCCGGAGGCAAACGGCTCGCCGGCATCCAGGGACTTCAGGGAAATGCCGCGACGGACCAGCTTGGACTGCAGGACGTCGAGTACCGCCATGACGCGTTCCTCGGAGTTGGCCTTCATGAGGATCTTCTCGCCGCTGAAGTCCACCTCGGCGCCGACACCCTTGAAATCGTAGCGCTGGGACAGTTCCTTCTGCGCCTGGTTCAAGGCGTTGGCAACTTCCTGTTTGTCGATCTTGCTCACAACATCAAATGATGACTCGCTGGCCATGTGCGCTCCTTGCAGTAGTTTTTCTCCTGCATCCAGCCTAGTAGGTCCGGGCATCCGTGGCAGCCCTCACAGGCTGCACCCAGCTTTTGCCGGGATGGGTCCCATCTTTCCGGGCGACAGTATTTGGGTGAACACCACCGCCAACCCTCCGTCCGATTCCCGTCATCGACGAAGCCAGATGGGCAAACTCCGCACCGCCGCGGCAGGATCCGTGCTGGCTGCGGTTTCCATCACTGGTGTGGGAGCTGCCGCGGCCCCCGCGCAGGCATCGGAGCTGCGGTCATTCCTGACACCGGTGGAAGGGCTGGGTGCAGCGGTCGCCGGCGCGGAGGAGACAGTCTCCGCTCCCCACGCGTCAGCGGAGCGCCGGTTGCTGGGCATCCGGGAAGACCTGGCCAACGCCGTCGCGTGGGGGGCCGTAACCCGGGCGCAGGCCGATGCGTTCTACGCCCAGATGCAGTCACGGATTGCCCGCGGGCTCTAGTCCGGACTGCCTTCAGGGCGGGGCAGGAAGCAATTCACGCCGCCGATTCGTATCTTGGGCAAAAGTTCTGTAAAGTTGTTTAGGCCGCAGTCGCTTGCGGCAGTCTTCCGCGAAGATGTTGATCGCGAAGATGTTCGGCAGATTACCCGAGCGGCCAAAGGGGGCTGACTGTAAATCAGCTGGCAACGCCTTCACTGGTTCGAATCCAGTATCTGCCACCGAACGGGAAGAGCCCGCTCCGCCAGGAAACTGGCCGGGGCGGGTTTTTTCTTGCCCGGAGCGCGGCCCCGCGCTGCCGCCTTCACCGCTGAGCGAACAACTGCAGACATCTCCGCATCCCCCGGATAGCGTTGAAGGATGGCAACTATCGACATCACTGAGGCAACGTTCCCCGAGACCATTGAGGAAAACGACATTGTGTTCGTGGACTTCTGGGCGGACTGGTGCGGCCCCTGCAAGCAGTTCGCACCGGTGTACGACGCCGTGTCCCAGAAGCATGACGACATCACCTTCGCGAAGGTGGACACCGAAAAAGAGCAGGGCCTGGCGGCTGCTGCCGGCATCACCTCCATCCCTACGCTGATGGCTTTCCGCGAAAAGGTCCTGGTCTTCTCGCAGCCCGGCGCGCTCAACGCTTCCCAGTTCAGTGAACTGGTGGATGCGGTCAAGGGACTGGACATGAAGGCTGTCCACGAGCAGATCGCGGCACAGGAAAGCGGGCAGGCTGCAGCGGGGTCCGACGGACAGGCCAACTAGCCGTTCACATTCGCCGCTACCGATGAGCGGCACAGGCTTCGCACACCGCGGGGGTCCCCTCAACGGGGACCTCCGCGGTGTGCGTTAAGCGCGTCGTATCAGGCAGCACCGGTTGCGCCGCGGCCGGGGTTACTCTGGCGCCGGCCGCTGTCCCGGTCTAGGGTCTAGGCATCCCGCGGCGGCACCGGCTCCGGCAAACGGTGTACATCCAAACGGCGTACATCGGTGAAGCCCGGGCCCGTATCAACGACGATAAGGCGAGGCGAAGAATCCTATGAGCTCAAACCGCGGAGTTGCCTACATAGAACCCGGTGTCGTGGAAGTGCAGGACATCGACTATCCAACCTTTGAACTCCGGGACGGACCCGGAGTCAATCCCGCCAATGTGGGGCGCAAGGTGCCCCACGGGGCAATCCTGAAGGTGGTCACCTCCAATATCTGCGGATCGGACCAGCACATGGTCCGCGGCCGCACCACCGCTCCTCCCAACCTGATCCTGGGACATGAGATCACCGGAGAAATCGTGGAAACCGGCCCTGACGTGGAATTCCATTCCGTGGGGGATTTGGTGTCGGTGCCCTTCAACATTTCCTGCGGACGCTGCAAGAACTGTAAGGAGCGGAAAACGGGCATCTGCCTGAACGTGAATCCGGACCGTCCGGGCAGCGCCTACGGGTACGTGGACATGGGCGGTTGGGTGGGAGGCCAATCCGAATACGTGCTCGTTCCGTATGCGGACTGGAATCTGCTGCGGTTTCCGGACAAGGACCAGGCAATGGAGAAGATCCTTGACCTGACCATGCTCTCGGACATTTTTCCCACCGGCTATCACGGGGCGGTCACTGCAGGGGTCGGCGTCGGATCCACCGTCTACATCGCCGGTGCCGGTCCGGTGGGCCTGGCCGCGGCGGCCGGAGCGCAACTGCTGGGAGCCGCCGTCGTTATTGTCGGTGACCTGAACAAGGACCGCCTGGCTCAGGCCCGCAGCTTTGGCTGCGAAACGGTGGACGTGTCGCTGGGGGACCCCAAGGACCAGATTGAACAGCTCCTGGGCGTCCCCGAAGTGGACTGCGCCGTGGACGCGGTCGGGTTCGAGGCACGCGGCCACGGCCATGGTTCGTCCACAGAGGCGCCGGCCACGGTGCTGAATTCATTGATGGACATCACGGCTGCAGGCGGTGCCCTGGGCATTCCCGGGCTGTATGTCACCGGCGATCCGGGCGGAGTGGATGAGGCGGCGCAGAAGGGCTCCCTGAGCCTCGATCTGGGAACCGGCTGGGCTAAGTCATTGGCCTTCACCACGGGCCAGTGCCCGGTGATGAAGTACAACCGGGAGTTGATGATGGCGATCCTGCATGACAAGGTCCAGATCGCCAAGGCTGTCAACGCCACGCCCATCAGCCTGGACCAGGCTCCGGAGTCCTACCGTGAATTCGACTCCGGGGTGGCGCGCAAATACGTCATCGATCCGCACGGCATGGTGGGCGCCCGGGCGTCCTGACCGCAGCGCGGGGGCAGTTCAAGGGCCGGAACCGGAAACGGTTTCGGCCCTTTGGCTGCGTGCAGGGACCTGTCCTCTTCTTATGGGTTTGGCCGCGGAAGTAAGCTCGTAGCTCCGGTGGCCCGCGCTGTCTGCGGCGCGCCGGACGCACCATTCACCTGAAGCAGAGCCGGAACGGGGATGTCATGCCCACTTGCAAGCTTGCTGCTCGATACACCTTCCACGGACAATCCATACCCCGGGACAAGCGGGTCCGGGGACTCTTCCCGCAGGGCGGCCGGCCGTGAACGGCGCGGATACCGCCTGGGTACTGATCTGCGCAGGCCTGGTGCTGTTCATGATTCCAGGGCTGGCACTGTTCTACGGCGGCATGGTTCCGGTCCGCAACGTCCTGACCATGATGATGCAGAACATCATCCCGCTGGGCATTATCACCGTCACCTGGGTGCTGGTGGGTTACACCCTGGCGTTCAGCAACCAGGGGAACTCGCTGGTGGGGGAGTTCGACGCGTTTGCCCTGATCGACGTGGACACCCCCCAGTTCCACACTGTGGCGGCGGGGGTAACCATCCCCGCGCTCGCCTTTGTCGCCTACCAAATGATGTTTGCCATCATCACCCCGGCGCTGCTGACGGGGGCGACGGCGGGACGGCTGAAGTTCGCCGGCTGGACCGTTTTTCTGGCCGCATGGTCCATCCTCGTCTATCCGCAGGTGGCCCGCTGGCTCTGGCATCCCAAGGGATGGCTGACTCAGCTCGGCGCCCAGGACTGGGCCGGAGGAATGGTGGTGCACGCCTCGGCCGGAGCCGCCGCCGTCGCCGTGCTCCTGGTTGTAGGCCGACGCCGCGGCTGGCCCAACCTCAAGACTTCGCCCAACAACCTGCCGCTCATGCTGGTGGGCGGCGGCATCCTGTGGTTCGGCTGGTTTGGGTTCAACGCCGGCGACGGGCTCCAGGCCAACGACATCGCGGCCCAGGCCCTGATGAACACACACGTGGCGGGCGGTGCCGCCATGCTGACCTGGCTGCTGGTGGAACGCCTGACCAGCGGCCACTCCACCCTGGTGGGCGCGGTTTCCGGGGGTGTCGCCGGCTTGGCCACCATCACCCCCTGCGCCGGCTTTGTCAGCACCGGCGGAGCACTGCTGATTGGCCTGATTGCCGGCTGCGTCTGCTGCTTCGCGGTGGGGCTCAAGCACGTGCTGCGCTATGACGATGCCCTCGACGTCATCGCCGTCCACTTTATCGGCGGCGTCCTGGGATCCTTCCTGCTGGGCTTCTTCGCGGACAGCTCCGTGAATGCAACCAGCGACGACGGACTGTTCAACGGAGGCGGCGGGCTGCTGCTCTGGCACCAAGTGGTTGCCATTGTGTGCGTGGTCCTGTTTTCCTTCATCCTGAGCTGGATAATTGCCGCGATCATCAGCCGCACCATGGGGCTGCGCGAGCCTGGCCCGGAGCAGGACGACCTGGACCAGATCCAGCAGGGCGCCTCAGCCTACGCGCTCAGCGGGATCACCTCACGGCCCACCACCAGAGGACGGGGCTCCGACATGACCTCGACAACCGGAGATGGCGCTCAAAGCCCTTCCAGCGCCCCCGACTATTTGATCAGCGCGGTCGTCAACACCGATCGTATCGATGGTCTCCGCGATGCCCTGTTGCTGGCCGGGGCCAGATCCCTGGAACTGGCAGACTCCGCGGTGTACTCGGACAGGGTGCGTACGGAAAACTTCCGCGGCGACCAACGGAAAATGGACTTCGAGGATCGGCTGCGCGCACAGGTGGCCGTTGACCGCGAGCACGAGGAGGCGGTGGTGGCAGTGCTGAAGCGCTTTGGGGCTGAGCCGTCGTCCATCTACCGGTTGGCGATTACCCCCTATTAGCCCTTCGCAGGATTAGCCCTTCGCAGGCGCGGCAGGTCTTGGCAGCGTCGGGACAGAGAGAAATCCGTGCCCTAACGGCCGCGGTAGTCCTCCGGAGCCAGCCGCGGCCCGAAGGCCTGCTTCCGGAAGCCGCTTAGCACCAGCAGCCGCACGAGCCGCTGCCGGTGGCCCCGCCAGGGCTCCAGCAGCTCCAGCATCCCGGCGTCGTCCGTCCGGCGCCCGGTCAGCGCTTCACCCACGAACGCTGCCAGGTGGTAGTCGCCCACGGAGACTGAGTCCGGAGCGCCGTGCGTGCGCTGGGTGATCTCCGCGGCGCTCCAGGGGCCGATGCCGGGAAGCGAACACAACCGCTCCGTCAGGTCCGTGCCGAGCGGAACCCCGGACAGCCGTTCCAGACCGGAGGCAGCTCCGCAGGCCCGCAGAATGGTGCCGGACCGGTGGAAATCCACCCGGGCACGGTGCCACTCCCAGCTCGGAACCCGGCGCCAGGTTTCGGCGCCGGGCGGCACTTTCAAGCCGGCGGGTGCCGGGCCCGGAGCATCGGCACCGTATTTGGTCACCAGATACCGCCACGCGTAATAGGCCTCCATGGCGGTGACCCTCTGTTCCAGGATGACGGGAACAATGCTGTCCAGCATCCGGCCGGTGCTGGGCAGCCGCAGTCCGGGGTTCCGGCGCCGGGTTTCCGCGACTGCGGCGGGGAGGGAAGCGGCGAAGTCTGGGTCATCAAAGGCCGTCCAGTCATCACGTTCCCCGAGCAGAGCCGGAACGCCAGCCAGCGCCGCCCCGGCGCCCGGACCCCAGGCCCGGGCCAGCACTCGGGCGCCCGGTGCCGGTGCGGGCTGCTCGCTGAGTGCCAGCGTTGCGTTCCCTTCCGGCGTCGAAAAGGCCAGCCACGCAACCCCGGGGCCAATCCGCACCGACGGATCTTTTCTGCCGTGGGCCAGAATGCCCAGCGTCTGGGTCAGGCTCAACGGCCGGTCCGACTCCCAGAGGATGGAGAGCGGCCCGGCTCCGGAGCAGGCGCCGGGTCCCCCAGCGGCGGACACCGGTACGGAGAAGGACATATCTCCATGGTTGCACGCACCGCTGACAGCTCAGGGCCGGGGAGGCGGCCGGGCGGTGTGGCTTTTGCTACGCCGGGTTCCGGGGAAAGCTGGACCCGTGGAACCGAACAAGTAACGTGTTGCACATGAAGTTTGCAGATACTGTCCTGGACCTGATCGGCAAGACCCCGCTGGTGAAGCTGCACCACGTTACCGATGGCATCGCGGCCACGGTGCTCGTGAAGCTGGAATACCTGAACCCGGGCGGATCCATCAAAGACCGCATCGCGGTCCGGATGATCGAGGCCGCTGAACGGGAAGGCAAGCTGAAGCCCGGCGGCACCATCATCGAGCCCACCAGCGGAAACACCGGCGTCGGCCTGGCACTGGTGGCACAGCAAAAGGGTTACCGCTGCATCTTCGTCACGCCGGACAAGGTGGGGGTGGAAAAACGCGATGTGCTCCGCGCGTATGGCGCCGAAGTGGTGGTGACACCCACCGCCGTCGCACCCGACAGCCCCGACTCCTACTACGGAGTCTCCGACCGCCTGGTCCGGGAAATCCCCGGCGCCTACAAGCCGGACCAGTTCTCTAACCCCTCCGCCCCGGAAAGCCACTATGAGTCAACGGGCCCGGAGATCTGGGCGGACACCGACGGCACGGTGACCCACTTCGTGGCCGGCGCCGGCACGGGCGGCACCATCACGGGCACCGGCCGCTACCTCAAGGACATCTCCGCCGACCGTCCAACCGGCCCGGTGCGCATCATTGCCGCCGATCCGGAGGGCTCGGTCTACTCCGGCGGCACGGGACGTCCCTACTTCGTGGAGGGCGTAGGCGAGGACATGTGGCCGGGCAACTATGACCCGTCCGTTCCGGACGAGGTGATTCCCGTGAACGATGCGGAGTCCTTCGCCATGACCCGCCGGCTCGCCCGGGAGGAAGGCCTGCTGGTAGGCGGCTCCTCCGGCATGGCAGTAGTGGCGGCCCTGCGCGCTGCCCGCGACCTGGGCCCCGACGACGTGGTGGTGGTGGTGCTGCCGGACAGCGGCCGCGGCTACATGGGCAAGATCTTCAACGATGAGTGGATGCGCTCCTACGGTTTCCTGCAGGGCCCGGAGCAGGAAGCCGCCGTCCGCGACGTGCTGGCCACCAAGGACGCCTCGCTGCCGGACCTGGTGCACACCCATCCCAACGAGACGGTCCTGGACGTCATCAACATCCTGAACGAGTACGGTGTCTCGTGCATTCCGGTCCTGTCGCAGGAACCGCCGGTGCGCATCGGCGAGGTCCTCGGATCAGTGGACGAGCGCTCGCTGACGGAGAAGCTGTTCCGCGGCGAGGCCAAGCCCACTGACAGCATCAGGGACCACATGGGACCGCAGCTGGCGATGGTCGGTGCCGGGGACTCCGTGGCTGCCGCCAAGGAAAAACTGCAGGAGAACGACGCCGTCATGGTCACCTCAGAGGGCGCGCCGGTGGGAATACTCACGCGGCATGACCTGCTGTCCTACATGAGCGTCTAACCGACATCCATCCTGAAGCAAGGGAGCAAACCATGAGCGAAGGCTTCAACACCCGCGCCATCCACGCGGGCCAAACCCCGGACCCCACCACCGGTGCGGTCATTCCGCCGCTATACCAAAGCACCACCTACGCCCAGGACGGCATTGGCGGACTGCGCAACGGCTACGAATACGGCCGCGGCACCAACCCCACCCGCGATGCGCTGCAGGACCAGCTGGCCGCACTGGAGGGCGGCGCCCACGCGTACTCCTTCAGTTCCGGCCTGGCCGCGGAGGACGCCCTGATCCGCGCCCTCCTGGCCCCCGGAGACCACATTGTGCTCGGCAACGACGCCTACGGCGGCACCTACCGATTGATCAACAAGGTTCTCTCCGCGTGGGGCATCACCAACGCCGCAGTGGACATGTCCGACGTCGGCGCCCTCACCCGGGCCATCGCCGCCGGCAACACCAAAATGGTGTGGCTGGAAACGCCGTCGAACCCCATGATGAAGATTTCCGACATTGCCGCCGTCGCGCAGGCCGCGCACGACGCCGGGGCCTGGCTGGTTGTCGACAACACCTTCGCTTCCCCGTACCTGCAGCAGCCGCTGGCACTGGGCGCGGACATTGTGGTGCACTCCACCACCAAGTACATCGGCGGGCATTCCGACGCCGTTGGCGGCGCGGTCATCCTGAACGACGACGCCGCCGCCGAGAAGATCGGCTTCATCCAGTTTGCGGTCGGCGCGGTGTCCGCTCCGATGGAAGCCTGGCTGACCACGCGCGGACTGAAGACCCTGGGTGTGCGGATGGACCGGCATTCGTCCAACGCCATGGCGGTCGCCAAGTGGCTGCGGGACCAGCCCGCCGTCGAAAACGTGCTCTATCCGGGGCTGGAAGACCACCCCGGACACGACCTGGCCAAGGCCCAGATGAAGGACTTCGGCGGAATGGTCTCAGTGTCCTTCAAGGGCGGCGAGGCCGCGGCCAGGAAGGTGGCCGAATCCACCCGTGTGTTCACGCTGGCGGAGTCGCTGGGCGGGGTCGAGTCGCTGATGAATTATCCGTCGGAAATGACGCACGCATCAGTCAAGGGCACCGAGCTTGCCGTTCCGGAGAACCTGCTGCGGCTTTCCGTGGGCATCGAGGATCTCGAAGACCTAATCGCGGACCTGCAGCAGGCACTGGACCAGTTGTAGGAAACCTGCAGCCTTAAGGCCGCCGCCGGCCCAGGAGCCGGCGGCGGGCCTTGGGATCTCGTTCCTGGAAGAACCTGCTGCTTTGCGGCAGCCACAGCAGCAGCACACACAGCAGCAGGACGGCGCCGAGGGCGACCAGCGCCGGGCCGCGGAACAGCAGCGGTATCCCGAGAATCATGCCCACGGTGGTGAGTGTCTCGCGTGCGCTGCGTTTCCCGGTCCGCAGGCGCAGCGCATAAAACCCCATCACCACCGCCACAGCCAGGGTCACCAGCCCCAAACTGGTGAGTGCGGCGCCGTCGCGGTGCTGGGTCTGGGCTGACGTGATGAAGGAAATCCCGGCCACGGCCACGAGAACGGCCGCCGCCAGCCAGGCTCCGAAAGCGGCCCGGATGATCTTGGGCAGAGGAGTGCGGGGATTGTTCGTCACGGGGCTGCGGTCTGCGGGTCTGGTCACTGGCGGCCGGCCACTACGGGCGTCCGGGTCTGGGTGTCATAGCGGTAGACCTCGCGTCCGCCGATCCACACGGTCAGCGCCCGCTGCATGACATCGAGCGGATCTCCGCTCCAGAGCACAACGTCGGCGTCCTTGCCCGGCTCAAGCGAACCGATGCGGTCTGCCAGGCCCAGGACCTTGGCGGGATTGATGGTGACCGAACGCAGGGCTGTCTCGGGATCCAGTCCTTCCTTCACCGCCAGGGCTGCCTGATAGATCAGGAAGTTGATCGGCACCACCGGATGGTCGGTGATGATGGAGATTTCCACGCCCGCTGCGGCCAGCTTGCCCGGGTTTTCCATGCTCCGCTGGCGCAGCTCCACCTTGGAACGGGTAGTAAACAGGGGTCCGATCAGCACCGGCACCCCGCGCTCGGCCAGGACGTCTGCCAGCAGGTGGGCCTCGGTGCCGTGGTCCAGGACCAGGTCATAGCCGAACTCGTCGGCCAGCCGCAGGGCCGTGCCGATATCGTCGGCGCGGTGGGCGTGCTGGCGCCACGGGATTTCCCGGCGCAGCACCATGGCGAGGGCTTCGAGCTGGGGGTCGCGGTCGTCGTCGTCGTTCTTTCCCATGTGGTTCTGTGCATCCATGAACGCCTTGCGGATCACCAGCGCCGTGCCCAGCCGGGTGGACGGGGTCTGCTTCTTGTCGCTGTACACGCGCTTGGGATTCTCGCCGAGGGCGGACTTCAGGCCGCTGGGGGAGCGGAGGACCATTTCCTCCACGTACCGCCCGTGTGTGTGCAGGGCCACGGCCAGACCGCCGATGGGGTTGCCCGAACCGGGGTTGATGTTCACTGCGGTGACCCCTCCGGCGAGCGCATCATCGAAACCCAGATCGTGCGGGTTGACGCCGTCGATAGCGCGGACCCCGGCCATCACCGGGTCCGTCATTTCATTCGTGTCGTTGCCGGCCCAGCCTTCGCCCTCTTCATGCACGCCGAGGTGGGTGTGCGCGTCGACCAGGCCCGGCAGCAGCCACTGGCCGCCGGCATCGATGACCTGCGCTCCCTCCGGAACGGTGACGTCCGGGCCAAGCTCCCGAATCCTGCCGTCTTCCAGCACCACCGTGCCGTCGAACGGCGGCGCAGTGACGGGAACAACGCGGGCATTAACGATGGCCAAAAGCGGTGCGGACATGAGCAACCTTCCAATGATGGATTGACTGCGCCCAGCCTATCCTGTGCCCCGGACAGTTCACCGATGCGCGGCCCCCGGTAGACTTGCGAGCGTTAATATCTCGGTTGGCTGTAGTGCAGGGAGAATCATGGGCCTGAAGACCCGATCCGGAATGGCCCGGCTGGCAGTAACTCTGGCGGCGCTGTTCGCTGCGGCACTCATGATCACTGCAGCCTTTGTGATTTCCCCCCGGCACGGGCTGGATTTCAGCGTGTACCTGACCGGTGGACAGAGCGTGATCGACGCCGGAGGCGAGCTCTACACCAAGGAACTGCGGTACCGCGAGGGCAGCAGCCTCCTGTTCACGTATCCGCCTTTTTCGGCGCTCCTGTTCGCTGTTCTGGCGCCGTTCGGGCAGAGCCTCGGACTCAACATTTTCACCGGCATCTCGCTGCTGATCGCCGCAGCCACTGCCGTGTTGGGTGTTGCCTACGCCTTCCGGCAGCCGGGAGTGCGCGCCGTCCTCAAGCACCAGTGGCTGCGTCCGCTGGCCCTGGCCGGCATTGGTTTCGTGATCCTGCTGGGACCCTGGCGGGAAACCCTGGCGTTCGGGCAAATCAACATTCTGCTGTTCGGGCTGATCATGGCGGACTTCCTGATTAAGCGGGACACCTGGCCCACGGGACTGCTGACCGGCGTCGCTGCCGGCTTGAAGCTCACGCCGCTGGTGTTCGGCCTGTATTACCTGGCGCGCGGAGACTGGCGCGGCCTGCGCAACATGACCTTTGGCTTCCTGGCTACCTTTGGGCTTGGCTTCTTGATCCTGCCGCGGGAATCACGCACCTATTGGGCCGAGCTGCTGCCCGACACCTCCCGGATTGGCGGGGCCGGATATGTGGACAACCTGGGTATCAAGGGCGCCATCCTGCATTTCACCGGACCGGATTTCCCCGTGGACCTGCCCTGGCTGCTGCTGTCCCTGCTGATGATTGCTGCGGCGGCCGTGATCATCCGGCTCGCCGGCAACCGCGGAGACCTGATCACTGCCCTGGCTGCAACCGCGCTCCTCATGCTGCTGATCTCACCGGTCTCCTGGTCGCACCACTGGGTGTGGGCGGCCCTCTTCATCCCGGTCCTCTGGCGGAACATCGCGGACTTTACGCAGCAGGGAACAGGGGTTCACCGCTGGGGCATGGTCCTGCTGGTCTCATCCTTTGTGGTTTTCCTACTCTCGCCCAAGGCCATTGGCTGGCTCATGGGGGCACCAAACCTTGATTCCCAAATACCCGAGGCATGGCTCATGGCCTCCAGCGTCGGTGTCTTCTGGGGAGTGGGCCTGATGGCCTGGTGGCTCGTCGCGCTGTGGAAGAGCCGCCCGCAGCGCTGGTGGAAACAGTCCGTTTCGGAACAGATCCCGCTGGCTCCCGTGAAGAACGTTCAGCCGTAGTATCCGGTCACTGCCCGCCGAGTGTCGTGCGGAACACAAACCAGCCTCGTAGAATCATCCGCATGACCCCGGGAACCCTGCTGGCCGTGTGCCGCGTCCACGAACTGCTGCCCACCACAGATTCCACCGGCGTGACGGCAATCGACAAGCGTCCCGTCGTCGGGCCCGTGAAGGTTCACGGTCTCGGTTTGAGCGGGGACATCCAGGCCAGCCGCAAACACCACGGCGGGGAATCCAAGGCCGTTTACGCCTATTCGCAGGACGACGCCGACTACTGGGCAGGCGAACTGGGTACGGACATTCCTCCGGGCCGCTTCGGGGAAAACCTGCGGATTGCGGGCCTTCCGGTATCCGAGGCCGTGATCGGTGAGCGCTGGCAGATCGGGGACCGGACCATCCTGGAAGTGACCTGCCCCCGCACGCCGTGCCGGAATTTTGCCCAGCGGATGGAGCAGCCCGGCTGGGTGAAGCGGTTCGCGGCGGCCGGCCGGGTGGGAACCTATTTGCGCGTTGTCCGCAACGGGACCATCAGCGCAGGAGACCCGGTGACTGTTATTCGGCGTCCGGAACACGGGGTGACCTCCGGCGATGTTTTCCGCGGGCTCAGTCCGGCACAGGCCGGGCTGCTGGCCGACGCGGAGGCTGCAGGGGGACTGGTGCTGTCCCCGGAAATCAAGAAGGTCCTGCGCACCCTGGAATCACGGCAGTCCCGGGAAACCGCGCCCGCCGCCCAATAAACCCAAAAGATCAAGCGAACTCCGAAAACGCCGTCAAACCAGCAAAATCGAGAGCCGGGAGACCGGCCAAAACAGCTGATTATGGGCCCGTGTGCCCAAGCTCACCGGCAACTGTGGACGGGCCACCCCCGGCATGCCGTACACTTGAAACATCCCCCACTCCGGTATTCCCTTATTTTCCTACGGTTTCTGACCGTTAGGTACGTTGTGTTGGGGCTCGCGTTTTCGAATGCGGGCAGATTCATCTTTTTGGGAGCGCCGGCAAAGAAATCGTCACACCGGCCACGCCTCACAATCCAGTGAAATTGGCCTACAGCTGTGACGGAAAGTCCTGCCATGGGATTGCAACAGCGCCGGACTTACGTCCTGCGGCCGGTATTGGCCGCGCGGTCCCAATGAATGAGGATTATTTCTTTTGCTTGACACTGTAGAAAACACTGACACCGCAGCAACCGCCGCTCCCGAAGCAGCCGAAGAGAACCAGGTTCTCTTCACCGATTTCGGTCTTGATGCCCGCGTTCTGCAGGCCCTGGTTGACGTCGGCTACGAAAAGCCGTCCCCCATCCAGGCAGCCACCATCCCCCTCCTGCTTGAAGGCCGCGACGTCGTCGGCCTGGCGCAGACCGGTACCGGCAAGACTGCCGCGTTTGCTGTTCCCGCCCTGTCCCTGATGGCCGGCCTGCCCGCCACCAAGGACACCCAGATCCTGGTGCTGGCACCGACCCGCGAACTGGCCCTCCAGTCCGCTGATGCCTTCGCTTCCTACGCCAAGCACATGGACAACTTCACCGTCCTGCCCGTCTACGGCGGCTCCGCTTACGGCCCCCAGCTGGCCGGCCTGCGCCGCGGCGCCCAGGTTGTTGTCGGTACCCCGGGACGCGTCATCGACCACATCTCCAAGGGTTCCCTGGACCTGTCCAACCTGCAGTACCTGGTTCTGGACGAGGCTGACGAAATGCTCCGCATGGGCTTCGCCGAGGACGTCGAGCAGATCCTGGCGACCACGCCCGCCGACAAGCAGGTGGCACTGTTCTCCGCCACCATGCCCGGCGCCATCCGCAAGATCGCCAAGAAGTACCTGAACAACCCGGCGGAAATCACGGTCAAGTCCAAGACGACCACCGGTGCGAACACCCGCCAGCGCTACGTGCAGGTCATGGGCCCGCACAAGCTGGACGCGATGACCCGCATCCTGGAAAGCGAAGACTACGACGGCGTTATCGCCTTCGTCCGCACCAAGATGGCCACCGAGGACCTGGCTGACAAGCTCAAGGCCCGCGGTTACCTGGCCGCAGCAATCAACGGTGACATCCCGCAGCAGCAGCGCGAGCGCACCGTCGAGGCCCTGCGCAGCGGCAAGATCGACATCCTGGTTGCCACCGACGTCGCCGCCCGCGGCCTTGACGTTGAGCGCATCAGCCATGTCATCAACTACGACATTCCGCACGACACGGAGTCCTACGTCCACCGCATCGGCCGTACCGGCCGTGCAGGACGCACCGGCGACGCGATCCTCTTCATGACCCCGCGCGAGAAGTACCTGCTGCGGGCCATCGAAAAGGCCACCCGCCAGCCCGTTGAGCACATGCAGCTTCCGAGCATCGACATTGTGAACAACAAGCGCCTGGCGAAGTTCTCCGAGCAGATCACCGAAACCCTGGCATCCGAGGATGTCTCGGTGTTCCGCGACCTGGTCACGACCTACCTCGCCGACCACGACGTCACCGCCGAGGAAGTTGCCGCTGCACTGGCCGTCATGGCACAGGGCGGCCGCCCGCTGCTGATGGAAGAAATTCCCCAGGCTCCGGCCCGCCAGCGTGAGCGCTCCGAAGGCCGCAACGACGGCAACGGATCCCGCGGCCCGACACGCCCGCTGACCGAAGGCAATGCGACGTACCGCATCGCTGTCGGCCGCCGCCAGCGCGTCATGCCCGGCTCCATCGTTGGCGCCATTGCCAACGAAGGCGGACTGTCCTCCGCACAGATCGGCGGCATCGACATCCGCGCCGACCACACGCTCGTTGAGCTCCCGGCTGACCTCAGCCAGGACCAGCTGCGCGCTCTGTCCCGCACCCGGATTGGCGGCGAGCTGATCCACCTCGAGCTGGACAACGGCCGCAAGCCGGCCCGCGAACGCGAAAGCGGCGGCTTCAATGACCGCGGCGACCGCGGCGGCTTCAAGAAGGATTTCAAGAAGCGCGACGGCGAGCGCAGCTTCGGTGACCGCAGCGGCAGCGACCGCGGCGGCTTCAAGAAGCGCGACGGCGACCGCGGCGGCTTCAAGCCGGCCGGTACCCGCGCACCGCGTTTCCGCGACTAAGCACCGGGCTTTAGGCGGGGCAGCGCCGAGAGGCGCGACCGCTCTGAGATAAGTTACTGACGCACAGGAAGGGCACCTCCGAATTATCGGAGGTGCCTTTCCTTTTCTGCGTGTGGAAGTCTCTCGGGAGTCCGGGGAGCCCGGGGAGTCCGGGAAGCCCGGTGCGTCACGGCCCGGTCATGCAGTTCAGGAGACCAGCGTGCGCTGGCTCTCCAGCCGCAGTTCCAAGTCATTCATGACGATGGCGGCCAGGTCCTCGAGAGTCTGAACATCGTTTTCCGTGAATTCCCGTGGCTCCCGGTCCAAGACGCACAGGGTGCCCAGGTTGTAGCCGTCGCGGGTCTGCAGCGGCACCCCGGCGTAGAACTGCATCCCAAACTCGCCGGCCACCAGGGGATTGGCCAGAGTCCGCGGATCCACCCGCGCGTCGGACACCACCCAGGCATCGTCCTGCAGGATTGCCGAGGCGCACAGTCCCGGGTCCCGGCCGATCTGCTTGACGTCAGTTCCGTGGTGGGACTTGAACCAGATTCGGTCCGTGTCCACCACACTCACTATCGCCACCGGCACGGAGAACAGCCGTGCAGCCAGGGCCGTGATGCGGTCAAAGGCACCGTCCGGGGGAGTGTCCAGCAGGTTGTAGCGCCGCACAGCCGCGATGCGCTCGGCTTCGTCGGCCGGAATCAGCGGCAGGCTCATCCGGTGGCGGGCGCGGGGTGCCACCGCAAGTTCATACAGGGCGAGGGAAGCCTCGTGGGCGGACGGACGGTCACAGGGCTTTAGAGCCGTCATGGCGGTCAGCAGGCTCCGGAACCCATCCTCGAGGTCCTCGGGGATGGCAGGGGTGCGCAGGAGGCGTGCCACAGCACTCTCCAGGGCGGGCCCCGGGTAGGCAGGTACGCCGGTGAGGCACTGCAGGAGCACCAGGCCCAGCGAGTAGATGTCCGATTCCGTGCCTACCGCCTCGCCGCGGGCCTGCTCCGGGCTCATGTACGCAGCGGTGCCGGTGAAGGTTCCGTTCTGCGGCTGCGGCTCCCGGGCAATCAACGCCACGCCGAAATCGGTGAGCTTGGCGCGGAGGCGGGCGTCGTCACCGCGGTAGTCAAAGAGCATGATGTTGGCCGGTTTGACGTCCCGGTGCACCACGTGGGCGCGATGCATGTAATCCAGACCCACCGCGAGGTCATAGCCCAGCTGGGCCACCTTGCGGGGAGCCAGCGGTCCGTCCTGAAGCCGCAGCCGCAGATCCGCACCCTCCACCAGTTCCATCACCAGGTACACCTGCTGGATACCGGGAGCGGCGAGATGTGTCCCGGCGTCGAGCAGAGTCACGAGACTGTGGTGGTTCAGCCGTGCCAGGATCTTCGCCTCGGCGTCGGCCTGCTCTTGTTCTTCTGCCGTGGCAGCCGAAGTCCGGACCACCTTCACGGCTACGTCGCGGCCCAGGAATTCATCCCGGGCGCGGTAAACGGTGCCCATGGAGCCGGCACCGATTTGTTGCTCCAAACGGTAGCGACCGCCCAACAGGGCACCGTCCGGGTGCTGCGGTGAATCTGTCACTATGCCTACTTTCTCGTCCCCTAAGCATACTGACTATTGGCGGAAAACCCTCCTTCGGGGCACCACTTCCAGGCGGAGCGGCGGGCTCGGGAAGCTGCCGATTTCCCCGCACCTCAGAGTGGCCCGGATCACTTTATCTGTGCGGTTTTTGCCCGATTTCATGTTCTCGAAAACTACTGGTAAAGTATTTACTCGTTGCCCCGATAGCTCAGTGGTAGAGCGCCATCTTGGTAAGATGGAGGTCCCGGGATCGATTCCCGGTCGGGGCTCTCAATGGGAGGGCCCGTGTTGCTAAGGCTGTTTGTTTTTGCAGAGGCCAATTTAGGGACGCGGGCTTCACTCATTTAGTGGCGGTGTAGCTCAGTTGGTTAGAGCGCACGACTCATAATCGTGAGGTCGGGAGATCGAGCCTCCCCACCGCTACAGACTAAAACCCCCGGTTTTCCGGGGGTTTTTTCTTTTTCCCGCCGGTTGCCCACCTGCCGCGCACAATCCCTGTCCAGTTAGGCCCGCACGCCGCGTCCGGTGTGCAGAGCGCCCTGCGGCAGGACAATTCGTCCAAATCTCCGGTCCGGCCCGTGTCTAAGCTGGATGCACCGTCCGGCGTGACGAGTGACACAGGGGGAATTCCCTGAAAGAAAGTCCGCCGGGGAACAGGGGAGCATACAGATGGTGAATTCAGCATCGCCGGACGGACCGGCCGCACTGGATGGATCAGCGGCAGGCTGCGCAGCGGACGCCGCGGGCCAGCGGCCGCTTGACGGGATCCTGGTTGCAGATTTCTCCCGCGTGCTGGCAGGCCCGCTGTGCACCATGACGCTGGCGGACCTGGGCGCCCGGGTCGTGAAGGTGGAACGCCCGGGAGCCGGTGATGACACCCGCAGCTGGGGGCCGCCCTGGTCGGAAACAGGTTCAACGTATTTTGAATCGGTGAACCGGAACAAGGAGTCCGTCTGCCTGGACCTCAGCGACCCTGACGATCTGCAGGCGGCGCGGGAATTGGCACTGCGTGCGGACGTGCTGGTGGAGAACTTCAAGCCCGGCGGACTGGACCGGCTGGGCCTGGGGTACGCCGAACTCAGCACCGCGAATCCCGGGCTGGTGTATGCCTCCATCTCCGGCTTCGGAACAACCGGCGGCAGGGACATTCCCGGATATGACTTCATCGTCCAGGCCCTTGGCGGACTGATGAGCATCACGGGGGAAGCCGACGGTGCTCCGTACAAGGCCGGCGTCGCGCTGGTGGACGTGCTGACGGCCAAGGACGCCACCATTGCCGTACTGGCCGCCCTCCAGGCCCGCCGCGCGACCGGGCGCGGCAGCCACGTCCAGCTGAATCTGCTCTCCAGCCTGCAGGGAGCCCTGGCCAATCAGGGGCAGGCCTTCCTGGGGGCCGGAGCGGTGCCGGCCAGAATGGGCAACGCCCACCCGTCGATCGTGCCGTATCAACTCCTTGAATGCGCTGACGGACCGCTTGCCGTCGCCTGCGGCAATGACGCACAGTTTCGCCGCCTCGCCGCGGAGCTGGGAGCGCCGGACCTGGCCGCTGACGGGCGCTTTGCAACGAACAGTGCCCGTGTGCAACACCGTGAGGCGCTGGTGCCGCTGCTGGAAGAGCTGCTGGCGGCGGCTCCGGCTGCCCAATGGCAGGAACGGCTGACGCGGGCCGGCGTGCCGGCCGGCCGGGTCGCGGGCATTGATGACGGCATTGCCTACGCCGAATCGCTGGGACTGGAACCCACCATCGAGGTCCGGGACGCCTCGGGCGCCGTGAGCGGGCGGCAGCTGCGGCACCCCGCCGTCTGGGAGCCGCCGCTGGCACCGCGCGTCCAGGCCCCGCCCCGGCTGGGCGAGCACACGGACAGTGTGCTCTCCTGGCTGCGCAGCGAAGAGGCCGAGAGGCAGCCAACCGATCACCTTTCGTAGTGCCGCAGCTCCATCCACAGCGGTGCAAAGACATCGGGATCATCCAGGTCCACACCGAGCAGCGAGGAAGCAAGGCCGATGCGGTGCCGCAGCGAGTTGCGGTGCACACCCAGGCTGCGGGAGGCGTTTTCCCAGTGGCCGCGGTGGCGCAGATACTCGGTCACTGTGCCCACCAGGTCCGCCCGCGGGTAGCCCTGCAGAAGAGTCACCCATTCACGCGCCCGGGAATTGCTGTCACTTCCGGTCCCCACCAGCGAACCGGGCGGTGCCTGCCGCAGGGCCCGCCGGACGGCCGGCATCACCGACGCCGCTTCCCCCAGCGGGACCGGCTCGCTCAGGGCTCCGGCCAGGTGCGGATGGGCCGCCGCAGGGCTGGACGCCGCGGCCCCCGGTTCCTGCCCCGCGGCCGGAACTTCGTGGGCCGGAAGCACCAGGTACAGGGCTGATTCCTCCTCATGGCGCAGCGGGCCGGCGGCCGAATAGTCCGGAAGGGGAGGCAGCCCGGCATCGGGAACCAGAGCGGAAGCGGCCCGAATCAGCAGTCCCGGGTTCTCGCCGGCCCGGACAGTAAGTCCCAGCACGCGCACCCGGCCGGGCAGTTCCTGCAGGCCCACGTCTGCAGCGAGGATGCGTGCCGCCTCCGTGTGTCCGTGAAGGACGAGCTTGGCCACGGCAGCGCCCAGCGTCGCAGTGGCGCCGGAAACCACCTCCCGCTGCCGTGCCTTGAGCGCGAGCAGCGTGCAGACGGTCAGGATCACCTGGCGGTCCGCCGCCGTCAGCGTGCGTCCGGGGCCTACGGCGAGGAAACCGTGGATGCGTCCGCTGGTGCCGATGGAATACTCCACAACGGCCTGCCCGTGAATTTCAAAAGTGGCCGCAGAGTGTGTTCCGGCCCGGTTGAGCCGGAGGGTTTCGGCGCGCAGCGGCGGAATGTACCCCTCGGCGCTGGCGGGCCAAAAGGTTGACGGCCCCGAATCGGCGGGCAGATACGCGGCCCAGCCCCCCAGCGCCTGCGCCAGGCCGCGGACGACGGCGGTGGTCGCGTCCGGGCGCATCGCCGCCTGGGCGAGGGCTGTCTGGGTGCCCAGGCTGCTCATGAGGTCGGCCTGGCTGCTCAGGGCGGACAACCGCCAGTACGCCCGGGAGATGTTCTGGAACGGCACTCCGTCGGGAACGGTCAGCAGTTCAACGCCCGCCGCTGCGCAGGCCTCGGCCACCGGCAGAGGAACCTCCTCCAGCCACGGGCCCAAACCCAGGCCAAGGGCCAAAATTCCCTTGTCCCGAAGCCGCGCCACGTACTCTCCGGCAGCGGCATCATTGCGCACCAGCGGCATGCCGGTGGTGAGCAGCAGTTCCCCGCCCTCCAGATACGGCGTGGGGTCCTCCAGCTCGGACACATGGACGCCGGTGAGCTGGCGGTTAGGCTGCTGCCGTCCGGAATGGAAGACCAGGAGGGGGCCCAGGGCGTTGCTGAGCTCAGTGAGGGAGACCATAGACAAATCATCCAGTACCGCGGCCAAAATTGGCTCAAATGTTCAATGACGCACGTCGCATTGCTCCGTAGCGTGTGCGCATGACCGAGACATCTTTTGAATCCGCAGCCGCAACCCTTCCCCAGACCAGGCACTTGGCAACCGACGTGCCGGGCCCCCGTTCCCGGGCGCTGCACCAGGAGCGCACGGCCCACGTCAGCGCCGGCTTCGGCGTCACATTGCCCGTGTTCATTGACCGGGCCGACGGCGGGATCCTCCAGGACGTGGACGGCAACCGGTTCATCGACTTTGCCTCCGGAATTGCGGTGACCAGTGTGGGTGCCGCCAATCGGCGGGTCCGGCAGCGGGTGGCTGCGCAGCTGGAAAAGTTCACCCACACCTGTTTCATGGTTACCGAATATGACTCGTTCACCCAGGTATGCCGCTGGCTCAATGAACACACCCCCGGCGATTTCGACAAGCGCACCGCCCTGTTTTCCACCGGCGCCGAAGCCGTGGAAAACGCCGTCAAGATAGCCCGCGCGGCAACCGGCCGGCCTAACGTGCTGGTTTTCGACGAGGCCTACCACGGGCGCAGCCTGCTCACCATGGCCATGACCGCCAAGGTAAACCCGTACCGGCTCAACTTCGGTCCTCTGCCCGGCGAGGTTATCCGGGCAGCCTCGGCCAACCCCCTGCGCCCTTCAACCGGTGCCGAGGCAGGGAACGCCGCAGCTGCACTGGCCTCCGTTGAGCAGACGCTGGCAGAAAGCGGCCCGGAAACCTTCGCTGCCATGGTCATCGAGCCGATCCAGGGCGAGGGCGGGTTCATTGTTCCGGCGCCCGGTTTCCTGGCCGGACTGCGGAAGATCGCCGACCGGCACGGGATTGTCCTGGTCATGGATGAAATCCAGGCCGGCATGGGCCGCACCGGCACGCTGTATGCCAGCGAGTACGAGGGCGTGGCCGGCGACATCACCCTCAGCGCCAAGGCACTGGCCGGGGGCCTGCCGCTGTCCGCCGTCACCGGACGGACGGAGCTTTTGAACGCCGTGCATACGGGTGGACTCGGCGGCACCTATGCCGGCAACCCGCTGGCCTGCGAGGCCGCACTGGCAGTCTTTGAGGAATTCGAAGACGGCACCCTGCTGGCCAACGCCCGGTCCATTGAAGCTGCAGCCCGTGAGCTGCTGGAACCGCTGGTGGAGGAGATCGGCGTCGTGGCCCAGTTCCGCGGCCGGGGAGCCATGCTGGCCCTGGAGTTTGCCGATCCCCACACCCTGCAGCCCCGGCCGGACCTGGCCGCAGCTGTTTCCGCAGGTTGCCACGCCCAAGGTGTCCTGACCCTGACCTGCGGTACCTACGGAAACGTCATCCGCCTTCTGCCGCCGCTGGTCATTGGCGACGAACTGCTGCGCGACGGGCTGGATGTTCTCCGCACGGCCATCCTTCAGGCGGCATCCTCCGCCGCACCCGCAGCCAGCATTTCCTGACACACCCGCCCCGCTGATAGGGGCCGGCCCCACAGCACAACCGCAACGCCCTACAGAGATGGAGCATCATGACCGCCCTTGCCGCCCAGGAACCCGGCGAAGCAGCCTTGGAACCCGCAGACCTCATTAACTTCGACTCCCTGCTCACCCCGGCGGAGCTGGAGCTGCGCGCACGGGTGCGCGGTTTCGTCAATGATCAGATCCGCCCGAACATTGCGCGCTGGTACGAGGACGCCCATTTCCCGCTCGAAATTGTTCCGGAAATGGGCAAACTCGGTCTTCTGGGCATGCACCTGCACGGCTACGGCTGCGCAGGCGGTTCCGCGGTCGAATACGGGCTGGCCGGAGCAGAGCTGGAAGCCGGCGATTCCGGACTGCGGACCTTCGTTTCCGTGCAGGGGTCACTGGCGATGAGCGCCATCGCCAAATGGGGCTCGGAGGAGCAGAAAACCCAGTGGCTGCCGGGAATGGCAGCCGGCGAACTCATTGGCTGCTTTGGGCTCACCGAACCGACAGCCGGATCCGATCCCTCATCCATGAAGACTTTCGCTCGCCGGGACGGGGACGACTGGGTGCTCAACGGCACCAAGCGCTGGATCGGACTGGCCAACGTTGCCGCCGTCGCCGTCATCTGGGCGCAGACCGACGACGGCGTCCGCGGCTTCGTTGTGCCCACTGACACGCCGGGCTTTGCCGCCACGCCGATTGAACCGAAGCTCTCGATGCGTGCCTCCATCCAATGCGAGATTGAACTGACCGACCTCCGCCTGCCTTCTGATGCAGTCCTGCCCGGCGCCAAGGGACTGCGCGGCCCCTTCTCCTGCCTGAATGAAGCCCGCTACGGCATCATCTGGGGCTCCATGGGCGCCGCCCGCGATTCCTTCGAAACCGCCCTGGCCTATTCCAAGGAGCGGCTGCAGTTCGACAGGCCGCTGGCCGGTTACCAGCTGACCCAGCAGAAGCTGGTGGACATGGCCCTGGAAATCAACAAGGGATTCCTGCTGGCCCTGCATCTGGGACGGCTGAAGGACGCCGGAACCCTGCAGCCGCACCAGATCTCAGTGGGCAAGCTCAACAACGTGCGCGAAGCCATTGCGATTGCCCGCGAAGCCAGGACCATCCTCGGCGGCAACGGCATCACCTTGGAATACTCACCGCTGCGCCACGCCAACAACCTGGAGTCGGTGCGCACATACGAGGGCACCGACGAAGTGCACACCCTCATCCTGGGGCAGAAACTCACCGGCATCCCCGCCTTCCGCTAACCGCCCGCGAATCCCGTCCGCAGCCTCACCGCCGTCCCACACCAGGAGCTCCCTTGACGCACTCTGCACCAGCCGCCGCACTGCGGCACTACATCAACGGAACATGGGAAGAAGGCACCGGTTCCGTCCTGACTTCGGTCAACCCGGCCCGGCCCGGCGAAACAGTGGCTCACGGCCCTCAGGCCTCCACAGAGCAGCTGGATCGTGCGGTGGCCGCTGCGTCGGCGGCGGCGCGTGCCTGGGCCGGTACTCCGATGCATGAGCGCGGGGCAATCCTGCTCCGGGCCGCCGGCATCCTGGAACGGGACCAGGAGCGCCTCGGCCTGGAACTGGCGCGGGAGGAAGGGAAAACCCGAGCCGAGGCACAGGGCGAAGTGCTCCGCGCAGCACAGATCCTTCGGTACTACGGCAACGAAGGGGACCGGTCCGCCGGGGAGGTTTTCTCCTCCCCTCGCCGGGGCGAACGGATCCTGGTGGTCCGCAAGCCGCTGGGTGTGGTGGGTGTGGTGACACCCTTCAACTTTCCGATCGCTATCCCGGCCTGGAAGATCGCCCCGGCGCTGGCGTACGGCAACACGGTGGTGTGGAAACCCGCCAGCACCGTGCCGTTGCTGGCGTTGCGGCTGGCCGGTGCCCTGGCGGAAGCGGGGCTCCCCGCGGGTGTGCTCAACCTGGTCATTGGACCGGGGAGCCTGGGCAGCGCCCTGGTGGAACACCCGCGGCTGGACGGTCTCACCTTCACCGGATCAACCGGCATCGGACGGCGCCTCGCCGCAGCCGGTGCCGCGCGCGGCGTTCCGGTGCAGGCGGAGATGGGCGGCAAGAACGCGGCCGTCGTGCTCCGGGATGCGGATCTGGATCTCGCAGCCGAGCAGGTCCTGCTGGGAGCGTTCCGTTCCACCGGCCAGAAATGTACTGCGACCTCACGCCTCATCGTGGACGGGGCGGTGGCCGATTATTTCCTGGACCGGCTCCGCGCCCGCCTTGATGCCTGGGTGACCGGGGACCCCGCCGACGACGGAGTCCACATGGGGCCGCTGATTAACGGAGCGGCTGCGGACAGCGTGAGCGCCGGGGTGGAGGCGGCCCTGGCCGAAGGAGCGGAACTTGCCTATCAGGGCAAGGCTCCGGGCCGCGCCGATCCGGACGGCGGGTTCTTCCTTCCGCCGACGGTGCTGGAACTGCCGGGCGATCCGGCGGCCGGGGCAGCCAACACTGCTTGGCGGGAAGAGTTCTTTGGCCCCGTGCTGAGCGTGCGCCGCGCTGCTGATGCCGGACAGGCTTTTGAACTGGCCAACCAGAGTGAATTCGGGCTCAGCGCCGCCGTCTTTACCCAGGATGTCACCCGCGTGCTTGATGCCGTGGACAGCCTTGACGTTGGCATCCTGCACGTGAATTCGGAATCCGCAGGCGCCGATCCGCACGTGCCTTTCGGCGGTGCACGGAAATCCGGGTACGGACCGAAGGAACAGGGCGGCGCGGCGAAGGAATTCTTCAGCCACACCACCACCGTCTATCTGCGCGGGGGAAATCCGGGCTGACAGTTCGGCGCCGGGCACCGCATCACCACCTGACCGCAACACCCACCCGAGGTAATCACAGAATAGGTAGATCAATGGGCAGAACAGAAGTGAAGTCCACGCGGGACGCAGAGCCGTCCCTCCTCAAGGTCCTCGGTAACTGGGACGTTCTAGCCCTGGGTTTCGGAGCCATGATCGGCTTCGGCTGGGTGGTCCTGACCGGCGACTGGATCACCTCGGCCGGCACCATGGGCGCGGTCCTGGCCATGGTCACCGGCGGCCTGATCATGGCGGTGGTTGGCCTGACCTACGCCGAACTCGTGGCAGCCATGCCCAAGGCAGGCGGCGAGCACAACTACCTGCTGCGCGGAATGGGACCGCGGTGGTCCTTCATCGGATCCTGGGGGATTACCGGCGGGTACATCACCATTGTGGCCTTTGAGGCCGTGGCCCTGCCACGGACCGCCACCTATCTGTTCCCCAACCTCAACGCGGTTCCGCTGTGGGAGATTGCCGGGGACCACGTGCACCTGACTTGGGCGCTGGTGGGCGCGGTGGCCGCCGTCGTCATTACGGCAGTGAATATTCTGGGTGTCAGGCACGCCGGCGTGGCGCAGACCTTTGTAGTTCTGCTGCTGATCGTTGTCGGACTGATGCTGGTCTTTGGCTCCTTCACCGGCGGATCGACAGCCAACATGGAGCCCTTCTTCACGGGCGGGATGGGCGGCTTCTTCGCGGTGCTGGTGGTGGTTCCGTTCATGTTCGTGGGCTTTGACGTCATTCCGCAGTCCGCGGAGGAAACCCACATCCCCGCACGGCAGATCGGCCGCCTGGTGGTCATCGCCGTCGCGCTGGCCACCATCTGGTACGTGGGCACCATCCTCACCACCTCCTCCGCCATGAACGCGCAGGAGCTCGCCGGCACCGACATTGCGACGGCGGACGCCATGGGCAAACTGTTTGGCTCCGACATCATGGCCAAGATCCTCATCGCGGGCGGAATCGCGGGCATCCTGACCTCGTGGAACTCCCTGCTGCTGGGTGCCTCACGGCTGATGTATTCGATGGCGCGCGCGGGGATGCTGCCGGCCTGGTTCGGCAAGCTGCACCCCAAGTACCGCACCCCGGTCAATGCGCTGCTGTTCATCGGGGCACTGTCCGTCCTGGCGCCGTTCTTCGGGCAGAACATGCTGGGCTGGCTGGTTGATTCAGGGTCACCGAGCATTGTGATTGCCTATGCGATGGTTTCGCTGGTGTTTGTCCTCCTGCGCCGCCGCGAACCGAAGATGGACCGCCCGCTGCGTATCGGCGGCAAGGGCAACGGCGGTCAGCTGATCGGCATCGCCGCGGTGGTGCTGTGCCTGGGACTGCTCTCGCTGTACCTGCCCGGCATGCCGGCCGCGCTGGGTGCCGTCCCGTGGCTGCTCTTTGGCCTGTGGTGGACGCTGGGACTCTTCTTCCTGCTGCGCATTCCCGGCGGGATCGCCCCCGGGGAACATGCAGAGGAGGATCTGCTGGAACGCCTGGCCGCGCGGCGCCGGCGCTAAACGGGGACGGAGCGGCGGCGGGCCCGGTCAATGCATCCTAGGATCCTAGGATCCTAGGACCAGGCCACCACCAGGCGCGCCGCCTGCTCCGGCACCATCACATCAATGCCGGTGAGCTCGGTGAAGCGGCGCAGCCGGTTCATCAGGGTATTCCGGTGGCAGAACAACTGCTCCGCAGACCGGGCGATGCTGCCGGTCGCCAAGTAGGTGCTCACGGCCTCCTGCAGCCGCTCCCGCTCCACCGGGCCGCAGCCCTGCAGGGCCGCGTCCACATCCGGGACCATGGGAATGCCGGTCTCCGCCAGCCGGTGCCGCGCGAGGCGGGCCCACGCGTTGCGCATGGTCAGGGCTCCCCGGTCGCCGGGGCCGGCCAGCGCCGCCAATGCCCGGGCCGTCTGCGCGGCCAGCCTCAGGCCGGCCAGCCCGTGTACGCGTTCCACCAGACCGCACGGAATGCCGCGGACCTGCTCGGCGGCGTCCCGGACGGCGCTTCCGCTCCGCTCGTCGCACACCCAAAACACCACCAGCCCGTCCGGCAGGGGATGCGTGAACAGGTCAGCGCCGCGCCGTGAAGCCGCTGCCACAGCCAGATGGAGGGCGGCGGTGTTGTCCGCGGCGGCTGCCGCCACCATCAGGATTGCGTCGTCGCCCACCCCGAGGCCCCGGGCAATGCGGGCGAGCATTTCCGGCGGCGCACTGACCGGCCCGAAGAGCGCCGCAACATAGCCCTGCCGCAGCGACGTTGCCTCCTGTGCCATTCGCTGGCGCTCCAGAATGTATGCGGCCTGGGCCTGGGAGGCATAGGAATCCACCACTTCCCAGACAGTCTCGGCCCGCCGGACCAGCAGTTCGGCATCCGCGGCATCAGCCAGGTTCATCAGCTCGCTCCACAGGATGGTGAAATCCAGGCGTATCGCCGTCATCAGCGACTCCACCGGAACACCTGCCCGGGCGCGTGAGACCCCCACATCCAGGGCAATGTCGTGGCGCTCCGCCACCAGGCGCGGGCTGTCATCCCGAGGACGCAGGCTTTCAATCAGTGCGCCGAAGGACACGGTGGCGGTGCGGCGGATCTCGCTGGCCGGCAACGCGCCGTCGTGGTAGTCATTCAGCTGCAGTACCCGCTCCAGGAACAGCGCAGTCAGCCGCTCCACGCTGAGCCCGTCCAGGAGTGCGGTCCACCGTGCTGAGGAGTCCTCTATGTTAAATCCGTGTTTCTGCATGATTACCACTTGATAAACCGCCCTGTTTTTGTGCTTTTGCACATCTTACGGGGCGTAATCCACTGAATTTGTTGCACGCGTCATACGGAGCGCCCTGAGATGCTGGTGCTTCGTTCCCGTCCAGAACGACCGTTTGAACGGTTTGGCACCAGCAGCTGCGGAGGCAGGCATGACACAACCACTGAACCTCGAGGCCGGGGCAACCCGGACTCTCACCGACAAAGAGGCCATGAAGGTTTCTGTCGGAGCCCTGATCGGCACCGCCATGGAGTGGTACGACTTTTTCCTCTTCAGCGCCGCTGCAGCGCTGATCTTCAACGTTCAATACTTCACCAATGAGAATGCCACGGCGGCGGCCCTGGCCTCGTTCGCGACGTTCGGCGTCGGCCTGCTGGCACGGCCGCTGGGCGGAATGTTCTTCGGCGCCATGGGGGACCGGATCGGCCGGCGCAAGACGCTCATGATCACCATCGTGGGCATCGGAATCATCACGGGCCTGATCGGTGCGCTGCCCACCTACGCGGCCATCGGCATCGCCGCCCCGGTCCTCCTGGTGCTCCTGCGCGTGGCCCAGGGCCTGTTCGTGGGCGGGGAATGGTCCGGAGCCATGACCATCGTGGTGGAAAACGCACCGCTGGAGCGCCGTGCCCGGTACGCCGCGTTCCCGCAGATTGGTTCACCTATCGGAACCATCCTGTCCTCGGGCGGATTCTTCCTGATGACACTGCTGTTCTCGCAGGAAAACTTTGACAGCTTCGGCTGGCGCATTCCCTTCCTTGCCGCCATTCCGATGCTCCTTGTTGCCGTGTACATCCGCAGCCGGCTGGAGGAATCTCCCGTGTTTGCGGAGCTGCTTGAACACGGGCAGGTGGAAAAGACCCCCATCCGCACCACCCTGAAGGACTCCTGGAAGCAGATCATCGTAGGCATGGCCGCTGCATTGCTCGGCGTCGGCGGCTTCTACCTGGTGACCGCCTTCGTGGTCTACTACGGCGTGTCCATCCTGGGCTACTCCTCCCAGCTGATGCTGCTGGGCGGCATGGTGGCCGCGGCGGTGGAAATTCCCGTGCTCATCCTGGGCGGGCGGCTCGGCGAGCGCTTCGGCTCCAGCCGGGTGATCCTCTACGGCGGCCTCGGATCCGCCGTCGCAGCCATCCCCTCTTTCCTGCTCATCACCTCCGGCACGCCGGTGCTGGTGATCCTGGGGATGACACTGGCCGTGGCCACCCTGTCCCTCCCGTACGCCGCAAACGGCACCATCCTGACGGGGCTCTTCCCCGCCCGCACCCGGTACACGGGCGTCGGGTTCGCGCAGAACACCGCCGGCATGGTGTCGGGCTTCATTCCGCTGGTGGCCACCGGCCTGGTGGCGGC
The DNA here is from genome assembly GCF_018866305.1 of Arthrobacter sunyaminii. NCBI lineage: Bacteria > Bacillati > Actinomycetota > Actinomycetes > Micrococcales > Micrococcaceae > Arthrobacter > Arthrobacter sunyaminii. The sequence continues at coordinate 3,244,263 of NZ_CP076456.1, read as the reverse complement.
GGCATCCGATCACTGGTGGCCGGCTGCGGCGATGCTGGTGGTGCTGAGCCTGTTCACTGCGGCCGCCGGAACCATCGCCCCGCGCATGAGCGTGGACCTTCCCGGCTTCAAGCACTAGGTCAAACGGAAGGAATTTCTTGTGGCACAGCGCTCAGCAGGCCATCTCATTGTCCGCCAGCTGGAAGAGCACGGCGTAAAGCGGATCTACACCGTCCCCGGTGAAAGCTTCCTGGACGTCCTGGACGGGCTCCATGATTCAGCCATCCGGACAGTGGTCTGCCGGCAGGAGGGCGGAGCCGGGTTTATGGCGCTCGCGGAGTCCCGGCTCACCGGCGCACCCGGCGTGGCAATGGTGACCCGCGGGCCGGGAGCGGCCAACGCCATGATCGCGGTCCACACGGCCTGGCAGGACGCCACTGCGCTGGTCCTTTTTGTCGGACTGATTCCGCACGCAGACCGCGGCCGGGGCGCCTTCCAGGAGTTCAGCCTGGAGGGTTGGTTCTCCACCACGGCCAAAAAAGTGATGGTGCTCGACGACGAACGCCGGGCAGCGCAAACCGTAGCCGAAGCCATGCACCTGGCCGCCTCCGGACGGCCCGGGCCGGTGGTGATCGGGCTGCCCGAGGACGTACTCGTGCGTCCGGCCGGACAGGGGACCGTGCCGCCCCGCAGAATCGCCGCCGCGCAGCCCGGTGGAGCGGATCTTGACGAGCTGACAACCCGGCTGGCTCGTGCGGAGCGTCCGCTGCTGATCGTTGGCGGGGAAGGCTGGACGGCCGACGACGGCGGGCAGCTGGCCGCATGGGCAGTCTCGGCACGGGTTCCGGTGGCTGCGGATTTCCGGTCCTACGACGCCGTGCCGCACACTTCTGCGGCCTGGGCCGGGTGGCTGGGATATGGGCGGGCCGACACCCTGGCGGCACGGCTGGACGAGGCGGACCTGCTGCTCTTTGTTGGCTGTGCGCGCACCGACGTCCTCAGCGACGGCTACACGCGCGGGGCGGGAACACCAACCGTCCTGGTGCTGCCCGATCCCGATGCAGCAGGCCACGACGGACGCATCGACCTGCATCTGACCGTGACCCCCGCGGCTTTCACCCGGTCCCTGCCGGATCCTTTGGCGGCCCGCGGAGATCGGGACGGTGCGTGGATGGAAGCACTCGCCGCTGATCAGCGGCGGTACGCCGTACCGCGGCCGGACGGAGGCTCCGGCGTCGACCTGGCAGTGGCCTTTGGCCTCCTGGAAGGGCGGCTGCCGGAGAACCGGATCCTGACTTACGGAGCCGGGAACGCCACCATCTGGGGCGCCCGCTACCTCAGTCACCACGGCGCGGGATCCCTGGTGGGCCCGCGCAACGGTGCCATGGGATTGGCAGTGCCTGCCGCGGTGGCTGCATCGCTGATCCACCCCGAACGCCCGGTGGTTGCCGTTTGCGGTGACGGTGACTTCTTCATGAACGCCCAGGAACTGGCCGTCGCCGCAGCACAGGGCGCAGCCCCGCTGGTGATTGTGGTGGACAACGGCGGCTACGGCACGATCGTGGCACATCAGCGCCAAAAATATCCGGAGCGGCCCTCCGGCACAGCGCTTGCCAACCCGGACTTTGCCGGCTGGATCCGCAGCTTCGGCGGACACGGAGAGCGGGTGGAGAACACCGCTGCGTTCGGCCCGGCACTGGACCGGGCCCTGGACAGCGGGCGCCTGGCGCTGCTGCATGTGCTGACAGATCCGGACACCATGGCTCCCGCCACGGCCAACACCCTCGCACGAGACACAGCCTCAGTCCCCGGCCGCAGTGCGGAACCGGCGGCGCTGGAAGGAATCCGATGAAACTTGACCTCATCCTGCACGGCGGGAACATCGTCACCTTGGAGGAGGAGCGGCCCGCTGCCCGTTCAGTGGGGGTGCTCAACGGCCGGATTGCCGGCTTTGACGAGGAGCTGGAGGGATGCACCGCCGAACGGAGCATCGACCTTGACGGTGCCACCGTGGTGCCCGGTTTTATCGATGCACACTGCCACACCACCTGGTGGGGCCTGGGGCTGGACGCCATCGATCTGGAGCAGGCCCGCGGCCTCGACGAGCTGTACGCCTTGCTGGAAAACGAAGTGCAGCGGCTGGCGGACACACCCGGGGCCTGGATCAACGGAACGGGGTTCAATCACAAGCATCACGGCGGGGCCTTTCCCGACATCGACCGGCTGGACCGGATCACCGGCGGCCGGCCGCTGTATCTGCGCCATGTCTCCGGGCACCTGTCCATTACCAACACCGCCACGCTGCAGCTGGCGGGCGTCTTTGAACCGGGGTTCGCGGATCCCACCGGCGGCGCCGTCCGCAGGGCAGAGGACGGATCACCCAACGGAATCGTGGAGGAAGCAGCCCAGCAGCTGCTGCAGGGCCTGCTGCTGCCCTATCCGGTGACACAAATCGTTAAAGCCCTGGACGCAGCCACCGCCCGCTACGCCGCCGTCGGCATCACCAGTTTCACCGAAGCCGGCGTGGGCGGCGGCTGGATCGGCCACAGTCCGGTGGAAGTTTCGGCGTATCAGCAGGCGGCCGCCGCGGGACGTTTGCATGCCAGAGCTCAGCTGATGCCGGCACTGGATTCCCTGCAGCCGCTGCAGGCCAATGAAACCGACATGCACGGCACCGGAGCCGGCCGCGGGCTGGACCTGGGGGTGGTGGCCGGTTTTGGCGATGAGCGGTTATCCCTTGGTCCGGTCAAGGTGTTCATGGACGGCTCGCTGCTGGGCGCGACGGCGGCGGTCACCGAAGACTACTGCGGACATCCGCACAACACCGGGTACCTGCTTGATGATCCCGATGTCTACCGCGAACGCGTCGACGCCGCCTACCGGGCCGGCTGGCCTATCGCCCTGCACGCGATTGGGGATGCAGCAATCGACCTGGCGACCGAAATCATTGTTGCGTGCCAGGAACGCTACGGCCGCAACGCCCTGCCCAACCGGATTGAACACTTTGGCATCGCCCGCCCTGACCAGTTGGCCGCCGTCGCCGCCGCAGGCATTGCCGTTACCCCGCAGGCAGCGTTCATTGGTCCCCTCGGGGACCAGTTCGCCGCCATGGTGGGGCCGGAGCGCGAGGGCTGGCTGTACCGCGGGCGGTCCCTGGTTGACGCGGGAATCCTGGTGGCGGGCAGCTCGGATCTGCCGGTGGCGGACAACAACGTCCTGCGTGCCCTGCAGTCCTGCGTGGACCGGAAAACCGAAAAGGGAAAAATCCTGGGCGGTGCCGGCGAAGGCCTGACCCCCGAGGAAGCGCTGCGCACCTATACCGACTGGGCGGCCCAGGCCACCGGCACGGCCGCGGACAAAGGCACCCTGCGCCGTGGAAAGCTCGCGGACTTTGCGGTGCTCTCCGGTTCACCGCTGGATGCGCCGGACATTTCAGCCCTCCAAGTCCTCGCCACCCTTGTGGGCGGCGAATTCACCTACAACAGGCTTGCCGGAGCAGCACCGGGCATCGAACCGGCGGCCCCAACAACAGGAGCTATCCAATGACCACCACCGCACCCCAGTCCCCGTCCCTGCGCGGCAGCGACGCCGACGCCTTCCTCGCCGATTTCCGCTCCATGAGCACCTTCGGAGCCACAGCCGGGGGAGGAGTGGACCGGCAGGCCGGAACCCCCGCGGACGGGCAAACCAGGAACTGGTTCCGCGGGCTGGCCGAGGGACACGGGTTTGAGGTGCGCTATGACGAAGTGGGCAACCAGTTTGCCCTGCTGGAACTGGTTCCCGGGGCGCCGTACATTGCGATGGGTTCACATCTTGATTCCCAGCCCCTGGGCGGCAGGTACGACGGCGCTTACGGTGTCCTCGCCGGGGCGCATGCGGCCATCCGGCTGCAGCAGCAACTGGCCGCGGGCGGTGACGAGCCGCTGTTCAACATTGCGGTAATTAACTGGTTCAACGAGGAAGGCTGCCGGTTCAAGCCGTCCATGATGGGCAGCGCGGTGTTCACGGGCAAGCTTCCGGCGGAGCAGGTCCTGGCGACCACCGATCCCCGCGGCACATCGGTGCGGGAAGCACTGGAGAGCATTGGCACCATCGGGGATTTCTCGCTGGACCTGGCCGCATACCTGGAGATCCACATTGAGCAGGGGCGCTCGCTGGAAGATGCCGGATTGACCATCGGCCTCGTCGAATCCACCTGGGGTGCCAACAAGTACGAGTTCACGGTCCACGGCGAACAGGCCCATACGGGTGCCACCGTAATTGCCGACCGGCATGACGCACTGCTGGGGGCCAGCGCCCTGGTGGTGGCGGCCCGGGAGATCGCTGACGGGTTCAGCACCCAGGAACACGCCGTCATAACGTCCTGCGGTGAATTCACCGTCTATCCAAACTCTCCCGTGGTGGTCGCCAGCCGGGTTCAGCTGCTGGTGGATGTGCGCAGCACCGACGCCGATGTGCTGGCCGCAGCCGACGCCGAACTCCACCGGCGCATCGCCGCCATTGAGGAGTCCGCCTCAGTACGCATCGAACAGGGAGCCCAGCATGTGTGGGCCGCCAAGGCCTACGACGAGGCCGGCATGGCGCTCGCTGCCGACTGCGCCCGGTCCCTCGGCCTGCCGTACGGAACAGTCCGCACACTGGCCGGGCACGACTCCACCAACCTGAAGGACCTGGTGCCCACCATCATGCTTTTCGTGCCCAGCGTTGAAGGGATTTCCCACAATGAAAAGGAACTGACCAGCGACGCGGACATGCTGGCCGGAGTGGACCTGTTGACGGAACTGTTGGGACGCGTGGCGGCAGGGGGCTTCGTGAGCGGGAAGTAGGCCGGACGCGGCCCGGTTCTGTGAGCCGCGGGGGCCTTCTGTAGGGTGGAAAGGCCTTTACATTCGCCGGGGGGAGCGGAATCGGGGGTGCAGCAGCGGTATATGAGCTGTCCGCACCCCGTGTTCAGCCCACCACACAGCCCGGAACGAAAGACGAAGACATGCGCGAGCCCAGTCCTGAATACCCCGCTGCCCAAGACCATTTCACCCAAGGCTCTGAGGGGCGGGAAGCAGCCAATCTTCCTGCGATGAGCCGGCGCAGCCGGCGGGGGATCGAGGGCCGCACCGCGGCGGTGTCCGCTCCCGTTCCGCCTGCCCAGCCACCTGTCCAGCCGCCAGCCCAGCCGCCCGCCGGCTTCGCGGAATCCCTCCGGCAGGACAACCCGCCTCTGGTTTGGGAGGACGAAGCCGGGTATGCCGCGGAGACCGGGCTCGCCGCCGAACAAACCGTTGCGCCGGACTGGAGCAGTGTCATCGCCGGGGAACCGGAAACGCGTGCCACCGCCCGGCGCCGGGCCTCCTTCCTGGACACCCGGACTGCCCGGATTCCGGCCACCCGCGGCTTCCGCGGACTGCTGAGCAGCATGGGGATTCGGATGTCCCCGTCCGAGTCCGAGCAGGCCGAGCGCCGTGACATCCGGGCTGTCAGCCAGCATTGGCCCGGTCCAAGGACCATCTCCGTGGTCAACGGCAAGGGCGGTGCCAACAAGACACCCACCACCGTCATGCTGGCGGCCGTATTCGCCCGCAACGGCGGGGGTCCGGTTCTGGCCTGGGACAACAACGAAACCCGCGGAACCCTGGGCTGGCGCACCGAGCAGGGGCCGCATGACTCCACCGTCATGGACCTGCTGCCGAACACCGGCAACCTGCTGTCCCCGTCGGCCCAGTCCGCCCTGCTGGCCCGCTTTGTGCATCACCAGACGGAGGACAAGTTTGACGTCCTGCGCTCCAAGCCCGACGTCCTGGCCTCCGAACAGAAGATCACCATGGCGGACTTCGACGCCCTGCATGAGGTGGCCTCGAAGTACTTCCGGCTCAACCTGGTGGACTCGGGCAACGATGAAAGCGCAGAGCGCTGGCTGCGGATGATCCACCACACCGATCAGCTCGTCATTGCCACCACCACGGTTGAGGAACACGCCGAGGCCGGAGCCCTCCTGCTCGAAGCCCTCCAGGAGCGCGGCGGAATGTTCGCCGAACTCGCCACCAACGCCGTCGTCATCGTCAGCCAGTCGGACCGTAACGGAACCGATGCCCAGGTCCGCGGCGTTGCCCGCGGCTTCGAACCGCTGGCCCGGGCCACGGTGACCATTCCCTACGATGCGGCGCTGCGCAAGGGCCAGATCCGCTACGGTTCACTGCGCCCTGCCACCCAGCGGGCCTGGCTGGCAGCTGCTGCCGCAGTCGCCGAGGGCCTGTCTGCCAGCTAACGGGCATTTAGTCAGCTTGCTTATTGTCGCCGGTTTTTCCTAGGGTGGGGGCAACGGAATCGTTCGGTTCCAGGCGGATACATACCGCCCCTAGAAGTCTGCGAAACGGAGGCAACATGTCTGAACATGATATTTCCGGCAAGAAGGTCGCTTTTCTCCTCACTGACGGTGTGGAACAGATCGAGCTCACCAGCCCCTGGGAGGCCGTGAAAGCCGCAGGCGGCGTGCCCACCCTGGTCTCACCGTCCAGCGGCACGGTCCAGGGCTTCGACGGCGTGGACAAGGGCGAGACGTTTACCGTTGACCTGCCCGTGGCTGAGGCCAACGCCGATGATTTCGATGCCTTGGTCCTGCCCGGTGGCGTGGTCAACGCTGACTTCCTGCGCGTGGACAAGGACGCCCAGGCTTTCACGCGGGCGTTCTTCGAAGCGCACAAGCCGGTGGCATCCATCTGCCACGGACCGTGGCTGCTGATCGAGGCCGGCGTCGTTAAGGGCCGTGACCTGACCTCTTACTACACGCTGGCTACGGACCTCAAGAACGCCGGCGCCAACTGGAGCGACGAGGAAGTGGTGGTGGACCAGGGCCTGGTGACCAGCCGCAACCCGGATGATTTGCCGGCCTTCAACGACAAGCTGCTGGAGGAAATTGCCGAGGGCGAGCACGAGGGACAGCACGCCTAACCGGTCAAGCGGGATAATGGGGCGGGGACACGCGCAGGCGTCTCCCCGCCCTTCGCTTTGCGCCCTGTTCCCTTTTTCTCTGGAGATTCACCCGTGACGACTGCCCCCGGCCGGTATCTGAGCGCCGGAGTTTCGTGGGACGACGACGGTCCGTATCTTGCGCTGCGCTCGCCTGTTGGCGTGTCCTTGCAGATGAGGCTCAACGCCGGGACCGTCCTGTCCTACCGGGTTCTTCCCGGCGAGGACGGCGCGCTGCGGCACTGCCTGGGGTCGGTGAAGGTGCAGGACCGGCACACCCGCATCGCCCAGCCCTGCCCTGAGCATTCGGCGGCAGAACGCGGCTATCAGTGCGGGCCCTGCTTCGCCCGCGACGACTGGCGGCTGGTGCATAACGTCCACCGGTCCGGAATCGCGTCGCCGGGACTTCAGCTGTACCTCGAGCAGCCGCACTGGCTGTACGTTGCCACCTTTGCGGACGGCACGAGCAAGGTGGGGACCGCTGCAGCCGGAAGGAAACGCCTGCGCCTCGTGGAACAGGGCGCGGTGGCCGCGCGCTACGTGGCCCGCGCAGACGACGGGCGGGTGGTGCGCATCCTGGAAGACCTGGTCACAGCTGAAGCGGGACTGGTGCAGGCGGTGCGTGCCGGCACCAAGGCCGCTGCCCTGACGCAGCCGCTGGCGGAGGAATTCCTGGACCGGACCAACTCCCTGCACGCGGCGAAGGTCCGGGAACTGCTGGCCGGGGCGGGCATCCGCGGATTCAGCGTGGTGGCTGAAACCTGGGAGCGTCCGGCCCAGGCACGGGTGGTGCTGGACGCGGCCGGGGCTGTTGCCTATCCGCTGGATCCGGGCAGCGGCGAGCACGCCATGGTCATTGAAGCCATGGTGGGAGCAGCGGCACTGGTGACGGTGGAAGGTTCGGACACACCGCTCCTTGCCGATCTGGCCCGGCTGAAGGGCCGCCGGCTGAACCTCGGCGCCTATCAGGCACGGCTTCCTGCCCTGCAGACTGCGCTCTTTTAGCGTCAGGAAGGCTCCCGGCCCCGGACCCCCGTTTCGCGGCAGGAGGTGCCCCGCCTGTATTCTGGGGGCATGCTAAACACCCCGTGGGAAACCGGTTCCGCCCTGTATCGCAAGCTGGTTGTATCCGCCCTGGTGGTTTCCGGAGCCGGCGTGCTGATGGTCGTTTTCGGTGCGATCGGAGATTCCCCGCTGCTGATGTACATCGCCGCGCCCGTGATTGTGGTGGGCATGTGCCTGCACCTGAGCGGTATGGTGGTTCGAGCCCGGGACGCCCGGCGCCGGATGAAGGGAACCAAATGAGTATCAATCCCGAACTGCAGGGGCGCAGCTATCCCGCCAGTGAGCCCTATCAAGTGGGCCGCGAGAAGATCCGTGAGTTTGCCCGCTCGGTCAAAGCCGGCCATGCCGCGCACTATGACGTAGCGGAGGCCGCGCAGCTGGGGTACTCGGACCTGGTGGCTCCGCCCACCTTTGCCGTCATCGTGGCCCAGCGCGCCGATGCGCAGCTGATCTCCGACCCGGAGGCCGGCATCGACTTCACCCGCGTGGTCCACGCAGACCAGCGCTTCACGCATCACCGGCCGATTGTCGCCGGTGATGAACTGATTGCAGAACTTCACGTGGATTCCGTCCGGGCCATGGGCGACGGCGCCCTGCTCACCACCCGCTCGGAAATCTCCACCACGGAGGGCGAAAAGGTCGCCACTGCCGTGTCATCCATCCTCGTCCGCGGAGAAGGGCAGTAACGCCGTGTCGATTGCATTAAGCGAACTCGCCGCCGGACAGGAAATCGGCTCGGCCACGCTGGAGATTTCCCGCGCCGATCTGGTCCGTTACGCGGGAGCGTCCGGAGACTTCAACCCCATCCACTGGAACGAGCGGTTTGCCCGCAGCGTGGACCTGCCCGGCGTCATCGCCCACGGCATGTTCACCATGGGCGCCGCTGTGCAGCTGGTGACCGACTGGATCGGCGATCCGGGTGCCGTGATCGACTACCAGACGCGTTTCACCCGGCCGGTTCCGGTGGAGGATGTTGACGGCGAGGCCGGCGCCGTCGTCGAAGTCACCGGAGTAATTGGAGCGCTCGACGCTGACAATTCCACCGCACGCGTGGACCTCACCGTCACGTTCAACGGCCAGAAGGTGCTGGTCAAGGCACAGGCGGTTGTACGGATCTGGTGAGTGCGCTGACCTCTTTGCCCCTGGCCTCCCTGACCACCTCCCGCGTGGGCGGGCCCGCCCGCCGCTACATCAACGCTGAAACCGAGGACGAACTCATCGGTGCGGTCCGTGCCGCCGATGAGGCGAAGGAACCGCTGCTGATTGTGGGCGGCGGTTCCAATCTGCTGATCTCCGACGCCGGGTTCGACGGCGCGGTGGTCCACGTTGCCACCCGCGGCTTGGAATTCACCGAGGACAAAAACACGGTCACCGTCCGTGCGCAGGCCGGTCACCCCTGGGATGAGCTGGTGGCGGAAACCCTGCGCCGGGGCTGCTCCGGCCTCGAGGCGCTCTCCGGCATTCCGGGCCTGGCCGGTGCGACGCCGGTGCAGAATGTGGGAGCCTACGGTGCGGATGTTTCGCACAGCATTACCGGCGTCCGCGCCTGGGACCGGGAAACCCGTACCGTGGTGCAGTTCACCAATGAAGAGCTGCAGTTCGGGTACCGGGACTCGGTGCTGAAACGCGCCACGGTGAACGGTTCACCGCGGTACGTGGTCCTGACCGTGGACTTTGGCCTGACCCGGGGCATGGAAAGTGCGCCCGTGCGCTACGCCGAGCTGGCCCGGGCACTCGGTGTGGAGGCGGGGGAGCGGGCCGCTGCCGAAGACGTCCGCCGCGAGGTGCTGCGGCTGCGCGCCGGCAAGGGCATGGTGCTTGACCCCGAGGATCCGGACACCTGGAGCACCGGCTCCTTCTTCACGAACCCGGTGGTTTCCGAGGAAGAGGCCGCGCATCTGCCGCCCGAGGCGCCGCGCTACCCGGTGGAACAGCCCGGAATGGTCAAGCTCAGCGCCGCCTGGCTCATTGACCGTTCCGGTTTCCCCAAGGGCTTCGGCCTGCCGGAGACCGGCCAGGGGGCCGAACTGGCCGGCGGCCGGGCTTCCCTGTCCACCAAGCACACCCTTGCAGTAACCAACCGCGGCAACGCCTCGGCCGAGGACCTGTTGGCTGTGGCGCGGGCCGTGGCAGACGGCGTGGATGAAGCCTTTGGCCTTCGCCTGCACCCGGAGCCGCTGCTCATCAACTGCTCGCTGTAATCAGGCTGCCCCGCCGCGGTTCCGGCGCATGATTTGGGCGGCGGCCAGGACTTCGCGCACCTGTCCGCCGTGCCACGACGGGTCCACCAGTGCCCGGCTGCACAGCCACTGCACCAGCCGGGACGTCAGGCTCACCTGGGTTCGCCGGTCCTGCAGTCCGGGCAGCAGCCACCGCGGGTCCAGGAAGCCGTGCAGCGTATAGAGCAGGTCCTCGGCGTCGAAGATCCGCGCGAAGGCGTGCTCCGGGTTGAAGCTCCGTTCCAAATCCAGCAGGACGGCACGGTCCGGGGTCAGGTATATCCAGCCGTCTGTTTCCAGGTACAGCCGCAGCTGTGCCAGAACCCTGGCGTACCGCGCTGCGGTGGCTGTTTGTTTGCCCTCGGCGCTGAGGGTGAAGAAGGTGCGGAGGATTTCTTCCACGGTGAACTTGTCCATAGCGCCACCTTCCCACCTGCCACTGACACTCAGCGCACGCAAAAGCGGACCCGTCCCGCAGGGAACGGATCCGCTGGCTGCAGCCGGGTTCGGACCGGCCTGGCAGGGTTAGAGGTTGCCGGTGGCAATCCGCAGCATACGCCGCAGCGGTTCGGCTGCGCCCCAGAGCAGCTGGTCGCCGATGGTGAAGGCGCTGATGTACTCCGGACCCATTTCCAGTTTCCGGATCCGGCCCACCGGAATGTCCAGGGTTCCGCTGACGGCCACCGGGGTCAGCTCCGCCATGGAGGCTTCCTTGGTGTTGGGCACCACCTTGGCCCACTCGTTGTCGGCGTCGATGATCCGCTCAATCTCCGCCACTGTAAGGTCTTCGGTGAGTTTGAGGGTCAGCGCCTGTGAATGTGAGCGCATGGCGCCGATGCGGACGCAGAGACCGTCAAACGGAATTCGTCCGGCCGTGTCCCGGCCCAGGATCTTGTTGGTTTCGGCACCGGCTTTCCACTCTTCCCTGGACTGCCCGTTGCCCAGGTCTGCGTCGATCCAGGGGATCACCGAACCGGCCAGCGGCACGCCGAACTGTGAGGAGTCCATGGCGGGGTTCTTCTGCTGGGCCAGCACCGCACGGTCGATGTCCAGGATGGCGGAGGCCGGGTCTGCAAGCTGGTCCGCAACCACGGAGTTCAGGGAGCCGAACTGATTGAGCAGCTCACGCATGTGCCGGGCACCGCCGCCGGAGGCAGCCTGATAGGTCATGGAGGTGCCCCATTCCACCAGGCCGTTGCGGAACAATCCGCCCAGCCCCATGAGCATGCAGGAGACGGTGCAGTTGCCGCCCACGAAATTCTTCACCCCGTGGGCCAGCCCGGCGTCGATGACGTCCCGGTTCACCGGGTCCAGGACGATGATGGAGTCCTGCTCCATCCGCAGTGTGGACGCGGCGTCGATCCATAGCCCGTTCCAGCCGGCGTCGCGCAGTTTGGGATAGACCTCCGAGGTGTAACCGCCGCCCTGGGCAGTGACGATGATCGGCAGTTTGGCCAGCGTCTCAATGTCGTAGGCATTCTGGAGCTCTCCTGCACCCGAAGCGAAGGACGGCGCGGCGCCCCCGGCGTTGGAGGTGGAGAAGAACACGGGGTTGATCAGGTCAAAGTCGCCTTCATCCTGCATGCGCTGCATGAGGACGGAACCGACCATGCCCCGCCAGCCGATGAAGCCCGCGGTGGGTACAGGGGTAGCTGCGAAAGTCATGGTTTCAGTTTAGGGCAGGGCCGCGCTGCCGTAGTGCTTGGTGACGCCGCTGTCCGTATCCCGGACCCGGGACCAGAGGGCTATCCGGTAGCAGGTGCCGTTGGTTCCCGTGTGCCAGCCTTCGGCGGGGCTCACCGCCGTGAACCCCCAGTCGGGGCCGAGATGCGGCGCGTAGGTGTCGCCCTCGGTGCTCGCATCAATGACCGTCACTACGGCGGCGTCCGCCAGGGGAGCAGCTGCCTCGTACATCCGGGCACCGCCGACAATCCAGATCTGTTCGCTGCCGCCGGGGCTGTGCCGGGCGGTGTCCAGTGCCTGTTCCAGCGTGGGAACCACGACGGCGCCGGCCGGGGAAATCTCGTCCGCCAGTGTTTCGCTGGAGCTCACCACAATATTGGTGCGGCCGGGCAGCGGCCGGTAGGCGGCGGGAAAGGACTCCCAGGTGCGCCGGCCCATGATGACCGGGTGTCCGGCCGTGGTGCTCTTGAAATGTGCCAGGTCTTCGGGCAGGTGCCACGGCATTCCTCCGTCCCGGCCGATGACGCCGTCCACGGTTTGGGCCCAGATCATGCCTACCAGCGGCTGCGGCATCCCGAGGGGATTGGCCGCTGACAATGCCGCCAACAGGTCCATGCCCTCAGGAGAGGCATCTCCACCGCTTGTGGCGAAATAGCGGATGCCGGCGGGTTCATTCAAGGGAACGCCTCTCAGACTGCAATCGGAGCTTTGATGCCGGGGTGGTGGCGGTAGTCCAGGACCTCAAAATCCTCCAGGACGTAATCGAAGATCGAGTCAGGCGTCCGGGCCAGGCGCAGCTGCGGATACGGGAAGGGTGCGCGGCTGAGCTGTTCGCGGACCTGGTCCACATGGTTGTCGTAGATATGGACGTCACCGCCTGTCCAGACAAATTCACCGGGCTGGAGGCCGGTCTGCTGCGCCACCATGAGCGTCAAAAGTGCGTAGGAGGCAATGTTGAAGGGGACGCCGAGGAACAGGTCGGCCGAGCGCTGGTACAGCTGGCAGGACAGTTTTCCGTCGGCCACGTAGAACTGGAACATCGCGTGGCACGGCGGCAGGGCCATGTTGTCCACTTCGGCCGGGTTCCAGGCCGTGACGATGTGCCGGCGGGAGTCCGGGTTGGTGCGGATGCTTTCAACCACCTTGGCGATCTGGTCAATCTGTCCGCCGTCCGGGGCCGGCCAGGAGCGCCACTGGACACCGTAGACCGGGCCCAGTTCGCCGTCGTCGTCCGCCCACTCGTTCCAGATGCTGACGCCGCGCTCCTGCAGCCAGCGGACGTTGGAATCGCCGCGCAGGAACCACAGGAGTTCGAGGGCCACCGACTTGAAGTGCACCCGCTTGGTGGTGATCAGCGGGAAGGAATCACTGAGGTCAAAGCGCATCTGGCGGCCAAAGACACTGCGGGTTCCGGTGCCGGTGCGGTCGGATTTTTGCGTTCCGTGGGCCATCACGTCGCGGAGCAGGTCTTCATACGGGGTTGGGATAGTCACCCCTTTAGTCTATAGCTCAGTCCTCGGCGGAGAGGGCGGCTACAAGACGGCCGTAGCGTCGCCAGGCGAGCAGCCCGGCCACGGCCACCACACCCAGGAAAGCCAGTGTGGGGAGTACGAGCAGGAGATCCGACGCTTCCGGGGGCAGGAACCAGCTGCGCAGAGTCATCCAGCCAATCAGCAGGGATAACGCAAACGCGCTCAGTGCCAGAAAATACAGTGTTGAGTCCATGCCGGCCCGCTGGTGCACCTGCTCGTCCACGCCGTACGGGGCGGAATTGTTGAGCGGAAAACGCCGGATAATCAGGGCGGTTGCATAGAGGAACAGGAGCAGTCCGAGGCAAATCAGGGGCCCGGTGAACACGGTCCAGAAGGACTTCTCCGCATAGCGGTCCACGTTCCCGGCGCCGTCCCAGTGCATGGGCAGGCTCTGCGGGATCGTGGACCAGGCCAGCGAGCCCGTGGCTGCCACCAGGCCCACCAAGAACCCGGAGGCCAGATACCAGCCGCGGTGCACGCCGGGCAGGGGGATGTTCTTCTTCGCCGTCTCTGTCATTTGGTCTCCCTGTTGCTTCCGGTCCCCGGGAATGTATCGGTCAGAGGGCTCCGCCGGCAGCCTCGGGAGCGCCGGCGTCGCTTCCGCCGCCGTCGCCAACCTGTTCCCGTGCCATGAAATTCTCCAGGTCGAAGAGGTTGTCGGCGCGCTTGGCCACCGTGAGGAGGGTGGACATGGAGGCGACTTCCTCCACCTGCTCCTTGAGGAACCAGAGCATGAACTGCTCTCCCAGGGCATCGCCCTCTGCACGTGCAGCGGCGAAGAGAGCCTCAATCTGGCGGGTGACCTGGCGCTCCTGCTCCAGAGCCAGCTGGATCGGTTCCACCACGGTGGCAAAGTCGTTGCGCACCGCGGCGACGCCGGGGATCCGCACGGGCATGTCCCGGTCCAGCATGTACTGCACCAGCATCATGGCGTGGTTGCGTTCCTCAACCGACTGAGCATAGAAGTGCCGGGCCAGCTGCGGGAGGTCTTCGCCGTCGAAAAACACTGCCATGGCCACGTACTGCTGCGAGGCATTGAATTCGTTACCGATTTGGGCTTCGAGGAGTTCGGTGAAAGTTGTCATTGCCCCACCATAGGGCGGTGGCCGGGATCAAAAAAGCACGGTTAGGCTTAGCTATCCGGTGCGGCGCGGCGGAAAACCTAGTCGTCGAATGCCCGGAACCGCTCCAGCGACACGATGCGCCCCTCCTCGGCGGAGGAGACCTGGCAGATGATCGCTTCGCCCGGCGCCAGATACGGATCCTTGTCCGGCAAACCAATGGACAGGCCGGCCGGCATATGGTCTGCCAGAACCTCGAATGTCAGCGGCAAAACCGGCCGGTGCGTGCACAGGGCAACTGGTTTGGCCTTGTCGAACAATGCTTCCACCGCGTTGCGGGCCTTGCCGGGCTTGCGCTTGGCGCTGTGCTCGGTAATGGCGTCGACGGTTTTGAACTTCACGGCCCGTGCCTTCACATAGGGACGCACAGTCTGCACGCAGCGGACCCAGGGACTGGACACCACCCGGTCCGGCAGCCATGCGGCCAGCAGCCGCGACACGGCCTGTGCCTGGCGCAGGCCGGTGGCCGCCAGCGGACGGTCCCCTTCAGCCCGGGTCCAGGATGACCGGGGCTTGGCCTTGGCATGGCGCACCACGATCAGCGGCCATGTCCGGAGCCGGCCTTCGGCATGGGCCTCCTCCAGGATGCGCAGCGGCAGCCGGTCCGAAGGATTGCTGAGTTCGGCATGGGCCTGCGCCGGAGTGCACCAGCGGACGCCGTCCACTTCCTTGCCGTCCGGCCGGGGCTTTCCCTCCTCGATGCGGGCGGCCCAGTAGTGGACGATCTTCATTCCCGACGCCACCGGATATACCGTGGCCGGCAGCGGAATGCCCAGCCTGATCCGGACCCCGGCTTCCTCCTGCACTTCGCGCACTGCGCACTCAGGAGTTGTCTCGCCGGCATCCAGTTTCCCCTTCGGCCACGACCAGTCCTTGTACCGGGGCCGGTGGATCATGAGGACCTCGAGTTCGCCGTTCCGGGTGCGCCAGCAAATGGCGCCTGCAGCCACCACTTTGATGTCTGCGGGCACGGAATCCCCGGGACCGGTTTCCAGCCCGCGACGGGGGAGAGTGGCCTGTTCACCCATGGAAGCTCCCGGTTCGGTGGGCATGGTCATCAACGGCGGACAGCGGCGCGCTGCCGGGACCGGGAAGCGAGCAGCCACGACTGCACATCCAGCAGCGGCTCCCCTCCTTCATTCTTGTGGTGCCGGGTCCAGATGCCGTCCTTCTCCAGATGCCAGCTTGCGGTGGCCGGATCCATGTAGCGGTCCATCAGCGCGATGAGGTCAGCGATGTCCTCCCGGGAGGCAAGCTGCACCAGGGCCTCCACCCGGCGGTCCAGGTTGCGGTGCATCATGTCTGCTGAACCGATGAACACCACCGGGTCTCCGGCATTGGCGAAGGCAAACACGCGCGAGTGCTCCAGGAACCGGCCCAGAATGGACCGGACAGTAATGTTCTCGCTCAGGCCGGGGACGCCCGGGCGCACGGAACAGATGCCGCGCACAATCACATCCACCCGGACACCGGCCTGGGAGGCACGGTACAGCGAATCGATGATGGCTTCATCCACCATCGAGTTGACCTTGATGATCACCCGGGCGGCCAGGCCGGCCTTCTTATTGGCAATTTCCCGTTCAATCCGGTCAATCAAACCTGACCGCACCGACCGGGGAGCCACGAGCAGGCGCTTGAACGTGGACTTCGGGGCATACCCGGAGAGCTGGTTGAAGAGCTTCGTCAGATCTTCACCCACCTGTTCGTTAGAGGTCAGCAGCCCCAGGTCTTCGTAATAGCGGGCGGTGCGGGGGTGATAGTTTCCGGTGCCGATGTGGCAGTAGCGCCGCAGCCCGTCCACTTCCTGGCGGACCACCAGCGACAACTTGCAGTGCGTTTTCAGCCCCACGATGCCGTAGACCACGTGCACGCCGGCCTGCTCCAGCTTGCGGGCCCAGGAAATGTTGGCCTGCTCGTCGAACCGTGCCTTGATTTCCACCAGGGCCAGCACCTGTTTGCCGGACTCCGCGGCATCAATCAGCGCGTCAACAATGGGGGAGTCCCCGGACGTGCGGTACAGCGTCTGCTTGATGGCCTGGACCCGTGGGTCGGCGGCGGCCTGCTCCAGGAAGGCCTGAACGGAGGTGGAGAAGGAATCATAGGGGTGGTGCAGCAGGATGTCGCGGCGGCGCATTGCAGCAAACACATCCGCCGGCTTGGAGGTTTCGGACTCCTTCAGGTGCAGGGACGTATGCGGCACCTGCTTGGGGTAGTGCAGGTCCGGGCGGTCGATGCGGCTGATGCCGGCCAGTCCGCGCAGGTCCAGCGGTGCGGGCAGCGCATACACCTCGTCTTCTTCCACGCCGAGTTCGCGCACCAGCAGCTCGCGGATGCTGGGGTTGATGTCGGTGGTGACTTCCAGGCGGACGGGCGGGCCGAACCGGCGACGCAGGAGCTCCTTTTCCAGCGCCTGCAGCAGGTTCTCGGCGTCGTCCTCCTCCACCTCCAGATCCTCGTTGCGGGTAACCCGGAAGGCATGGTGTTCCATGACGTCCATACCGGGGAACAGCTGGTCCAGATGTTCGGCAATGACGTCTTCCAGCGGAATGAAGCGGGCCACCCGGCCGGCAACATTTCCGGCCCTGGGGCCGTCCACGGAGATCAGCCGGGGCAGCTGGTCCGGAACCTTGACGCGGGCGAAGAACTCCTTGCCGCTCACGGGGTTGCGCACCACCACGGCCAGGTTCAGGGAGAGGCCGGAGATGTAGGGGAAGGGGTGCGCCGGATCCACGGCCAGCGGGGTGAGGATCGGGAAAACCTTGGACGCGAACTGGCGGTGCAGATAGGCCTTGGCGGTGTCATCGAGCTCGTTCCACCCCACGAGATGGATCTGCTCCTCGGCCAGCGCCGGGCGGATTTGACGGGCAAAGACCTCGGCATGGCGCTGCTGGAGCCGGTAGCCGGCCTCCACGATGTGTTCCAGCTGTTCCATCGGGCTCAGGCCGGCAGCGGAGGGAACCGCCAACCCGGTGGCGATGCGGCGCTTGAGGCCGGCAACCCGCACCATGAAGAACTCGTCCAGGTTGGACGCGAAGATGGACAGGAAACTGACCCGCTCCAACAGGTACAGGTCCGGGTCCTCAGCGAGCTCAAGGACACGGGCGTTGAAATGGAGCCAGCTGATTTCACGGTCCAGGAAACGCTCGGGGCTGATGTCCCCTTCCGGGACGAGTGCCGGACCAAAGTCCGGAATATCAATCCGGTCCTCAGTGGCCCGGGGCGCCGACATGGACTCAGCCGATCCGAAAGTGGAGTGCGGCTCGGCGGCGGTATCGGATCCCATGGTTTCTCCCTGCAGTATGGCGGCGGTCAGGCGTGCCTCCCGGAGGACCGGGCGGCAGGGCCGTCAATTCAACATTACAAGCTGTTCCGGCTCATCCGGCCGCGTACATCACATCCGCGTCCCAGCGGACGAAACCCAGCCGCTGGTACAGCGCCATGGCCGGAGCGTTGTCCGCATCCACGTAAAGCATGATGGCCGGCAGGCCGCTGTCCTGGAGGTGCCGGATGCCGGCAACGGTCAGGGTGCGGCCCAGTCCCATGCCCTGGGCCTCGGGAACCACTCCCACCACGTACACCTCTCCGATGGGCGGATGTCCGCCGGCACCGGGATGGACCTTGGTCCAGTGGAAGCCGAGGATGGCATTGTCTTCGTCCCGCACAGCCAGCAGGAATCCTTCGGGATCGAACCAGTCCTCCGCCATGCGTGCGGCGAGGTCGCTCCGGGTCATGCCGCCCTGCTCGGGGTGGTGGGCAAAGGCGGCCGCGTTGGCTGCCAGCCAGGCGTCGTCGTCGGCCCCCGGATGAAAGGCCCGCAGCGAGACGCCTTCGGGCAGCTCGGCGGCGGGCAGTCCGTCAGTTCCGGCGCCACGGCTCAGCCGCAGGCGCAGCAGCTCGCGCACCGGACGGTAGCCAAAACGCCGGGCCAATTCGACGGCGGCGTCATGGTTGCCGTGCGACCATGCCTGGGGTGCGGGGACGGTGCCGGCGCTAACGTGCTCCTGCACGGAGGACGCCAGGGCGGTGCCCACACCCTTCTCGCGGTAGGCAGGATGGACCACCAGTTCCAGCACACCCGGTTCTTTCGGACCGTCACTGATCAGCACAGCGACGCCGGCCAGCGCCTGGGTAGCCGACGGATCCGAGGACTCATCATTGGCATAGGTGGCGAAAACCAGCAGGGAGTCCGGGTCCGTGTCACCGGAACGCAGGTCAACGAGGGTCTGTTCGGAGAGCGGCGGGTTACCGTCCGCATCGGCGGCGGCGGCGGCCAATTCGCGGATCCGGTCCAGCTCATCGGGCTCCGGGGTTCCCTTGGTGACTGTGACGGGCCAGGGCATTACGCGTTCGTCTCTCATTGAAGAAGCCTAGCGCCCGGAGGGCACCGGACAAGCGGAGGCGTCCAAAGTTCCCGCAGGCAGTGTCGCAGCAGGTCAGGCTTCCTGGCTCGCGGGCTGCGCGGGATCCCCGGCCAGACGGGACCGGGTGAACCGGTAGCCCACGTTGCGGACCGTGCCGATCAGGTTTTCATGGTCCGCCCCCAGCTTGGCCCGCAGCCGCCGGACGTGGACGTCCACCGTCCGTGTGCCCCCGTAATAGTCGTAGCCCCACACCTCGTGCAGCAGCTGGTCGCGGGTGAAGACACGGCCGGGGTGCTGGGCCAGGTACTTCAGGAGCTCAAACTCCTTATAGGTGAGGTTCAGCGCAGTGCCGTTCACCCGGGCCGTGTAGCTCGCTTCGTCGATGACGACGCCGGATGCACGGATCTCGGTGCTGGCAGCTTCCGAGGACGAGTTGATCCTTGCAGACATGAGCCGCAGCCGGGCCTCCAGCTCGGCCGGTCCGGCCGAATCGAGGATGACGTCGTCGGCCCGCCAGTTTGCAGCCACGGCAGCCATGCCGCCTTCGGTAAGAATAAGGATCAGCGGCGTGTCCAGTCCGGTTGCCTTCAGCAGCTGGGTCAGTGAACGGGCGCCGACCAGATCCTTGCGGGCGTCAATAAGCACGACGTCGCTGGGCTCTGTGTCGAGCAGCGCCGTGGGTTCGGCGGGAACAACCTGCACTTTGTGGTTGAGCAGACCGAGGGCCGGCAGGACCTCGACAGAGGGTCCCGGACTGTTGGTCAGCAGCAAAATGTGCGACATGGATCCTCCAAGGTTGGGCGCACATCATCGGGCACAAGCTGGGCCGCGTCCGCAGGCGGGGCGAAGGTGTTGAAAGTATACCCACGGGACCTCGCCGGACCCGTAGCTTTCATCTGCACTACGTAATAAGGCAGGATGGCTTAGGTGAAACTTTGGAGCGTAGCGGTGCTGGCGGCAGCAGCCCTCATTGGCATCGTCGGTGCTTCGTACTGGTCCGTTGGGGCCGTGGCAGTGGTTACCGGCATTCTTTGCATCGTGGTGGGGATCGGCTGGCCGCACCTCCTGGATGTTCCGGCCAAAAAGACCCAGGGCGCCGTACTGGCGCTCGCAGGCGCAGCCGCCTGTGCCGCCGCGCTGGTGGCACCGTCCACGGCATTACTGACCTGGCTGCCCGGGGTGGCGGCAGTAGGCGTAGGCGCCATCTTCCTGATCCAGCTGCTGCGCGGAACCGGACAGGCCCACCGGCTGGAATCAACCATCGGCAACATCGCAGGTGTCCTCCTGACGGTGATGGGTTCAGGCTGGGTGGCCGCGGACCGGCTGGCCGGTGCCGACGGCAGCCCGGCAGGCCTGACCATCAGTGCAGCCGGCATCCTCGCCGCACTCGCTGTGTCCCTGATCCCCCTGCCGGACAGGATTACCGCCCCGCTGGGCGTAGCCGCCGGCGCCCTGGCCGGTGCGCTGGCCGGAGTCCTGCAGCCGGAAGCCGGAGTGCATGCTGCCGCTGCTGCGCTAATGGGCGCCGCGGGTGCCGCCGTCGTCATGGCGGTCCGCCGGCTGATCCTCTCCCGCGATGACATTTCCACCCGCCGGGGGCGGCTGGCCCTGGCCCTGGCACCCATCGTGGCGCTGGGCTCCGTGGTCTATTTCCTGGCCAGCCTGCTCGTCCCCTGACCTCTTCCTATCCCGGCCGGCAGGTCATGGGACGAAACGTCCGCGGCTCCGGGTTAGGATGTAGCTATGGATTCGCTTGTAGCCCTTGAAATCTTCTTTATCGTCCTGCTTGGCATCACCGGCGTCGGCATGGCCGCATTCGCCGGCCTGGTCATCAGCCGCCTGTACAAAGGCCAGAAGTAGCCCGCCCAAGAGCAACCGAAGGAAGAGGTCAGCGCCATGCCCATGGAGATCCCCACCGATCTGACCCCTGAGCTCGTGCCGCTGTCCTGGCTCCTTGGAGTCTGGGAGGGCTCCGGCAGGCTGGGGGAGGGTGAAGCCGATTCCGAGCACTTCACCCAGCGTGTGACTTTCAGCCAAAATGGCCTGCCGTACCTGAAGTACGACGCCGAAAGCTGGCTCACGGACGAAGACGGCACCGTTCTGCGCCCGCTCGCCGTTGAGACGGGATTCTGGGCGCTGGACCGCCCTCTGAACGACGCCGACGGAGGCCCCGGGCTGACCCCGGCGGACATTGTTCCGGCGCTGCGCAGCGCCGACGAAGTCGAAAAGCTCCGCAATGACAGCGGCGGCTTTGACATCACCGCCACCATCGTCCATCCCGGCGGCATCGCAGAGCTGTACTACGGCCAAATCAAGGGCCCCCAAATTCAGCTGACCACCGATCTGGTCATGCGGGGCGTGAACTCCAAGGAGTACACCGCCGCCACGCGCATCTTCGGTTTGGTCAACGGTGACCTGTACTGGCGCTGGGATGTAGCTGAGGGCGGCAACGCGCTGAAGGCCCACGCCTCCGCCATCCTGAAGAAAACCTCCTAAGCCTTCCGGCGCTGCGGAAACCAAGCACGGAATAGCCGCCCCCGCAAGGACGTTGCACCCGTTATGACTTACCTCAGCCCCCTCCTGTCCCGCCACGGTGCGGTGAAAGCCGGCGGCCTCGACGCCGGTGTTGCAGCCCACTACGGCGATCCCCTGCGCGAGCAGCGGGAACTGGCGCGCGGCAATGCCGTCACGGACCTGTCCCACCGCGGCGTTGTCACCGTCACCGGCCCCGACCGCCTCAGCTGGCTGAACACCCTGTCCTCCCAAAGCGTGAGCGACCTGCAGCCAGGCACAAGTTCGGAGCTGCTGCTGCTCAGCGTCCAGGGACGCATTGAGCACGACGCACGGATCCTGGACGACGGGAACACCGCGTGGCTGATCGTGGAAGCCGCTGAGGCGCCCGTCCTGGCCCGGTTCCTGGAACGGATGAAGTTCATGCTCCGGGTCGAGGTGGCCGATGTCAGCAGGGACTGGGCCGTTGTGGGATCAGTGACGCCAGTGGAGGCCTGGGCCAACTATTCCGTCTGGACCGATCCCTGGCCGAACATTGGTGCCGGCGGTTTCGCCTACACCGGCGTCCCTGAGGATTCCCATCCGGGACGCGACCGCCCCTGGCATGAGTATCTGATTCCGGCAGCGGAGCTGGAACAGGCCGTTACGGACTCAGGGCGCACCCTTGCCGGCACCATGGCCTCCGAGGCCCTGCGGATTGCGGCCTGGCGTCCGCGGCTGGGCGCCGAGACCGACGACAAAACCATTCCGCATGAGCTGGATCTGATCCGGACAGCGGTTCATCTGGCCAAGGGCTGCTACAAGGGCCAGGAAACCGTGGCCCGTGTGCACAACCTGGGGCATCCGCCCCGCCGGCTCGTGTTCCTGCAGCTGGACGGTTCCCAGCACACGCTTCCCGCGCCGGGCAGTGCAGTGATGCTGGGAGAACGCAGGGTGGGAGCGGTGACGTCGGTTGCCCAGCACTATGAAATGGGCGCCGTTGCGCTGGCCGTGATTAAGCGCTCCGTGGATCCCGCGGCAGAGCTGGTGGTGGACGACGACGGCGAGCCCTACGCCGCCGCGCAGGAAGTCATTGTTGCCCCGGATGCCGGCCAGGTTGTCGGCCGTGCCGGCGGATTCCTGCGCCCGCCCCGGGCATAGCGGAGTTCAGCGCCAAAGACGTTAGACCGATGTACGCACTTGAAAGGAATCCCCATGAGCACCCCGGAATCCCGCCCGGAGATTGACGAAGACATCATCGAACTGGCCGGTTTGGTGTTCGATGCTGCGCGCGCCGGTGATACGGAGGGGATCCGGGGTTACCTGGATGCCGGAGTGCCCGTGAACCTGACCAACGGCTCCGGCGACACACTGGTGATGCTGGCCTCCTACCACGGCCACGAGAGCCTGACCGCGCTGCTGGTTGAGCGGGGCGCGGATGTGAACACCCAGAATGACCGGGGCCAGACCCCGCTGGCTGGTGCCGTCTTCAAGGGCTACACCGGTATCTTCCGCATCCTGGTTGAAGGGGGAGCGGACCCTGACGCCGGTTCGCCGAGTGCACGGGACACGGCAGGATTCTTTCAGCGGCAGGAAATGCTGGCCCTGCTGCCATAACTGCAGGTCCACACCCTGCCCCGAAAGGCTAGGCCGTCAGCTGGACTTCGGAGCGGATCCCGACGGCAAGGAAACCTGCTCCGGCCGCCGTCCGGGCCGCCCCGATGTTGTCCAGGGGCGTGCGGTACTGCGGGATCAGGCCAGCCGCCATGGACTCCTCCACTGCAATGGACGTGACATAGCGTCCCAGTCCGTGCCGGCGGCTGGACGGAGCGGTGAGCGTGGAGATGTCAGCCAGGATGCCGTCCCGGATGTTGTAGCCGGCGCCCGCCAGCGGAACCGGAACTTCTGCGCTGTCATCCACGACTATGAACAGCGCTTCCTTGCCCGCCAAGCCTGCTTCAGCGACGTCGTCGGGCGGGCACAGACGCTCCAGCTGGACGGCAATCTCCGGGTCCTCGGAGACAGCCAGTTCCTCCGCCGGTTCCATGGGCTCCGGGAACGCATCGGCAAAACACAGATGTTCGGAGCCAACGGTTCTTCCGCCGTACTCCACGGAAAGGCCGGCGAGAGAGGTTTGGCGGCTGAGTTCCGCTGCGCTCTTGCCGCGGGCACGCCGAGCCGCCCATTCGGGCCCGCAGAAGACCTCCCGGCCAAAAAGGCGCATGAAGGATACGCTGCGGGACTCGTCCTGCACGCTGTAGATCCGCGTTCCGTCCCCGGCGGCAGACAGGGCATCATCGGCCAGGCCTAAGCGGCGGGACCAGGCGAGCTGAATGATCGCAATCGTTCCCGGATCCAAATTCATACGTTTCAACCTACACCCGGTCCCGTCTGTGGCTCAGGGCCGTCAGCCGAAGAGAATGGACGCTTCGTCGTAGCGGTGCTGGGGAACTGTCTTGAGATTGTCCAGCGCCTTTTCGAAGCCCACGTGCACAATGTCCGTGCCGTGCAGGGCCACCATGGTTCCCCACAGCCCGTCGATCACGGAATCAATGGCAGCCATGCCGAGCCGTGTGGCCAGTACCCGGTCATAAGCGGTGGGAACACCTCCGCGCTGGATGTGTCCCAGGACAGTGGCACGGGTTTCGATGCCGGTCCGGGCTTCGATCTCCGGGGCCAGCAGCTCTCCGATGCCGCCGAGCCGGGGCCGGCCGAAGGCGTCCAGCCCGCGTTCTGAGTGCGGGGACTCCATGTCAGTGGTGACGAAACCCTCGGCAACGACGACGAGCGGGGCGCGGCCGCGGTCACGGGCATGGGTGACCCACTCGGCAATCTGATCCAGGCTCTGTGGATTTTCCGGAATCAGGATGGTGTGCGCCCCGGCAGCCATGCCGGAGTGAAGCGCGATCCAGCCGACGTGGCGTCCCATGACTTCAGCGACCATGCAGCGGTGATGGGATTCACCGGTGGTCCGCAGCCGGTCAATCGCTTCGGTTGCGATCTGCACAGCGGTGTCAAAACCGAAGGTGTAGTCGGTGGCGTCCAGATCGTTGTCCACGGTTTTGGGAACGCCTACGATGTTCAGGCCCGCATCTGTGAGGCGCTGCGCCGCCGCCAGGGTGCCCTCACCGCCGATCGCGATGATGGCGTCGACACCGAGCCGGTCCATGGTGGCCTTGATTTTTTCCGGCCCGCCGTTGGGTCCTTCGAAGGGATTGGTGCGGGAGGTCCCCAGGATGGTTCCGCCCTGTTTCGAAATGCCGCGGACGCTGGTTCGGGGGAGGTCGATGACGTCGCCGTCCACCACGCCGCGCCATCCGTCCAGGAACCCGACAAACTCCTGGTTGTGGACCTTGATGCCCTTGAGGACGGCTCCGCGGATCACCGCGTTGAGTCCGGGGCAGTCGCCCCCACTGGTTAGGATGCCGATCTTCATTGTTAAAACCTCTGGTTCAGTTGGGCAGCTGGTGGATCCTCAGCCTTGATTCTAGCCACCGCCGGGCTGCCGGCCATCGCCCGGAGGGTCCAGCCGGCCCCGAGGAGCCAAAACAAGCCTGCAGACTGCTAGCGTTTGCCGATCAGCTGCTCCAGCGCAATGGTGCCGTCATCCTTAGGCAGCAGGAGCCATGCGGCGAGATAGGTCCACACTCCGACAAAAGGCAGCAGGAAGCTGAGCAGGACGGCTATCCGGACCGCTGAGACGTCCCAGCCGTACCGTGCTGCCACCCCGGCGCAGACCCCGCCGGCCCAGCCGCGGGTCCGGCGGACGGGGGAGGAACGGAGAATGTCAAAGAAACGGTTCATGGTATTAGTCTGCCTGTCCGGTGGGCCGACGGGTGTCGTTTCCGCCGCTGGTGAAGTGGTTGCGGCCGCCGAAAGCGGAGATTGCGCCGCCGATCAGCAGGGCGGTGCCGCCGCCCAGCAACAGGCCCAGCAGCACTGCCAGGGGGTCGAAACTGATGTCGGTCAGCAGCCAGGCCAGGAGCAGGACCGCAGCTGCGATGATCAGCAGTCCCCAGACAATGGTGCCGGTCCGGACCGGCCGCTTGGCGGGGGAATCTTCAGGGAAGTGCTCGGAGGAACCCTGGGGGTACGCGGAAGCATTCATCGGTCCAGGTCGCTTTCGTTTACGGTCACCAGGACATTGCTGGCAACTCCCTTGATACGGACTACTAGGGGGTCGCCGTCCGTGTCATTCATTCGTTCATCCGCTGTTTTCCATAACCCCCCGGATTCGGTGAGGGTGACGCCGTCGTCAATCTGGACGTTGCCCGCAAACATGTCCGCGCGGACGAGGACGGGGACATCGTCCGGCACCAGGATGGTGAGGTCGCTGGCAGCCACGTTGACCGGGATCTCAACGGCCGGGTCTGTCTCATCCGCAAGGTAGCGCAGGTCCAGGTTCCCGTCGGCGGCCGCAAGCGTGTAACCCCCGGTGGCCGGAGAGGAAGCAGTGGGTGTCCAGTTCCCCTGATTGGCGACGACGACGGTGTCGAAGGTGCCAAGGTTGCTGCCCGCCACGCCGGCACCGGCCACTGCGGCGATGGCGGTCAGGCCAAGGATTCCGGAGGAACGCCCAAGGGCCCCGAGGATGACGATGCCAAGTCCGTTGACTGCCGCCCCCGCCGCGAGGGCAACGGCCACCGGGGTGCCGATGTCGATAACCGAGGCGTAATCCAGGGTCAGGATGACGCCGATGGTCAGCAGCACCGCTCCAAGGACAACCGCGGTTTCGGCGGCTCCGGGCGTGGTCCGCCGGCGGGGCGGGACCGCAGCGGGCCGGACCGACGAAGCCGCAGGCCCCTGCGCGGTGTAGTGGGCGGAAGCTGCAGGACCAGGGGCGGAGGCTGCGGCATACGGAGCGGAGGGGGCCGGCGGCATCGGCGGGACAGGCGCGGCAGAAGTGTGGGGGTCGCTCACGGCACCGCGGCCGTTGCGGGTGAAGAGCCAGTACACCAGCAGCCCGAGGCCGCCAACCCAGAACAGCGTCCAGAAGAAGCCGCCGAGCAGCCCGTCGCCGGACCAGAAAATGCTGGGACTTCCACCGCCCAGGACGCAGGCCACGAGCGCTCCGGTGGTCCCGGACGTCCAAGAGCCGCGCAGGGCTTCCTCTGCATGGATGCGTCCGTCGGGCTCCGGGAGCAGGGCCCAAGCCAGCCCGTAGAGCAGGAGTCCGCCGCCGAACAGGCCCAGGACAATGAACAGCCCCCGGACCAGGACCGGATCCAGTCCGGTGCGGGTTGCGATTCCCTCACAGACACCGCCCACCCAGCGGTCCTCTCCGCGGACGATGCCCAGGGAACGCAACCACGTGAAGAAGCCGTTGGGACGGGGCAGCGGGCGGGTGGGATTCTCAGCGGAGTCAAAGGGCGGCAGGGGTTCCGTGGGGGAGCCGGCCGGGTCCGGGACTGGGGGTTGCGGGGTCATGTTTCCATTCTGGCCGGCTGCAGGCTGCTGAAACATCCGGGACAGCCCTGAGGAAACCCTGAGATGGCCCTGAAAACAGGCCGGGGACTGGCCCCCGGGACGTACCGGGACAGCGAACGTGCTTGGATTAGGACATGTTGGATCCGCTTCTGAGAACAGATGACCGCGTGGTGGCAGGGGTCTGTTCCGGGCTGGCCGGGCACCTGGGCTGGTCAGTCGGGTTGGTCCGGGCACTCATGGTTCTGCTGGCGCTGGCCGGAGGCGCAGGCCTGGTGCTGTACGCCTGGTTGTGGGTGCTGGTCCCCACGGCGGATGAAGCCGCCGACAAGGTGCAGTCCAACCGCGACCCGAGGAGTGTGGCCCGGAACTTTGCTGCCTATCTGAACGAGCAACCGTCCGGGGAGTCCGACGCCCGGGAACCCGCACCGGAAGATTCCCGCTGGATTGCAGCAGCGTCCAACAGAGAGATCCTCGCCGGGCTGGCACTGCTTGCCGTGGCCGGAGCGGTCATTGCACAGCGGTTTGGCGCCGATGTGAACTGGCAGCTCCTGTTTCCCGCGGGGACCATCATTGTTGGAGCCGTCCTGGCCTGGTCCCAGCTTGATGAAACACGACGGGCGGGTTTGCTCAGCCGTGCGGGTGCAGACCGCCGCACCGGTCTGCTCCGGCTGGGAGGCGGACTCCTGCTGGTGGTTGTGGGGGTGATCCTCATGGTGTCCGGCGCCTTGACCTGGGACGCCCTGCTGGCAGGCCTGCTTGCCTCGGCAGCTGTTTTGGCCGGAGTGGCACTGGTGTTTGCGCCGTGGGCCGTAAAGTACTGGCGGGATCTGGAAACGGAGCGGACAGGCCGGATCCGGGAGCGGGAACGGGCGGAAATTGCCGCGCACCTGCATGACTCGGTTCTGCAGACCCTGGCCCTGATCCAAAACCGGTCCGGCTCGGAGCAGGACGTTCTGCGTCTGGCACGGGCGCAGGAGCGCGAGCTGCGGCGGTGGCTCTTCGCTGATGATCCGCGGACGGCCGGACAGCTGTCGGACCGCCTCAAAGCGGTGGCTGCTTCGGTTGAGGACGAGTACGGGTACCCCGTGGAGGTGGTGGCGGTGGGTGATGCGACCCTGGACCAGCCTGCGGACGCCCTGGTCCAGGCCGCACGGGCGGCGCTGATTAACGCGGCCCAGCATGCACCCGGACCGGTCTCGGTCTACGTGGAATGCACCGCTGATCGTGCTGAGGTCTTCATCCGCGACCGCGGACCCGGCTTCAACCCCGAGGAAGTGCCCGAAGACCGGCTCGGTGTCCGCGAGTCAATTGTCGGCCGGATGAGGCGCCACGGCGGCACCGCCGTCATCCGCAGCGGGCCGGACGGAACCGAAGTGCGGCTGGCCCTGCCGCTGACCCGCCCGGCAACGGAAACAAACCCGGCAGCGGGAGCTGACCCATCAACGAAAACCACAGAGAACAACCAGCAGTCATCGGAGCGCAAATGATTCCCGGCACCATCGACGTCGTAGTGGTTGATGACCACGCAATCTTCCGTTCGGGCCTGAAAGCGGACCTGGACTCCCGGCTCCGCGTTGTGGCCGAGGCGGACACCGTGGAGCGCGCCGTCGCCGCTGTCCGCGCGCACCGCCCCGCCGTCGTGCTCCTTGATGTACATCTGCCCGGCGGAGTGGGAGGCGGCGGGGCCGAAGTCATAGCCGGTTGCCGCGATTTGCTGGGCAGCACCCGGTTCCTCGCGCTCAGCGTTTCGGACGCGGCGGAGGATGTTGTGACCGTGATCCGCGCCGGCGCCCGCGGCTACGTCACCAAAACGATCTCCGGTGCCGAGATTTCCGATGCCGTGGTGCGGGTGGCAGGCGGCGACGCGGTGTTCTCGCCACGGCTCGCGGGTTTTGTCCTGGATGCGTTCGGAACTGCTGCGGTCGCCGCGGTCGACGACGAGCTGGACCGCCTCTCCGCCCGCGAGCTGGAGGTAATGCGGCTGATCGCCCGCGGCTACAGCTACAAGGAAGTGGCCAAGGAGCTTTTCATCTCCGCCAGGACGGTCGAAACCCATGTTTCGGCCGTCCTGCGAAAACTCCAGCTCTCCAACCGGCACGAACTCACCCGCTGGGCTGCGGCACGCCGGCTTCTTTAGTTCCCCGCACCCCGGGGCCGGGTCAGCTGGCCCGGCCGAGGAATTCCGTCAGGCGGGACATGCCTTCGGCAAGGTCCTCGTCGCCCAGTGCATAGGACAGGCGGAGGTAGCCGGAGGGGCCAAACGCCTCGCCGGGAACCACTGCCACCTCCACCGTTTCCAGGATCAGCGCCGCCAGCTCGGCCGAGGTCTGCGGCCGGACCGGACCGTCAGAGCCGGGGAACTCCTTGCCCAGCAGCTGCCGAACGTCGGCATAAGCGTAGAAAGCGCCTTCCGGCATGGGGCATTCGACGCCGTCAACCGAGTTCAGTGCCGCCACCATGGCTTTGCGGCGGCGGTCGAAGGCTGTTTTCATCTCTTCCACGGCGGTCAGCGGACCGGAGACAGCAGCAAGTGCGGCCATCTGGGAAACGTTGGCCACATTGGAGGACAGGTGGGACTGGAGGTTGGTGGCAGCCTTGATCACGTCCGGGGCGGCAATCATCCAGCCCACGCGCCAGCCGGTCATGGCGTAGGTCTTGGCCACACCGTTGAGCACTACCACCTTGTCGCCGAGCTCCGGCGCCGCGGTCGCAATGGAGGTGAATTCCACGCCGTCGTACGTCAGGTGTTCATAGATCTCGTCGGTGACTACCCAGAGGCCGCGGGCTGCAGCCCACCGGCCGATTTCGGCAACCTGCTCGGCGGGATAAACGGCGCCGGTGGGGTTGGAGGGCGAGCAGAACAGCAGGAGCTTGGTCTTGTCGGTGCAGGCTGCCTCGAGCTGCTCCACGGTGACCATGTATCCCTGCTCGGGGCCGGCAAACACTTCCACGGGAACGCCGCCGGCCAGCCGGATGGCTTCCGGATACGTCGTCCAGTAGGGAGCGGGGAGCAGAACCTCGTCGCCGGGGTTCAGCAGGGTGGCGAAGGCCTCGTAAACCGCCTGCTTGCCGCCGTTGGTCACCAGGATTTGGCTCGGGTCCACGGCATAACCGGAATCGCGCAGCGTTTTCTCCGCGATGGCCTTTTTCAGTTCAGGCAGCCCGCCGGCGGGGGAGTAGCGGTGGAAGCGGGGGTTGCGGGCGGCCTCGACCGCCGCGTCGACAATGTACTCCGGGGTCGGGAAATCCGGCTCGCCTGCACCGAAGCCGATCACCGGCCGCCCTGCTGCCTTGAGTGCCTTCGCCTTGGCGTCTACGGCAAGTGTCGCGGACTCCGCGATCGAAGCGATGCGCTCTGAAATTCGGCCGGTGGAAGGCATGGCGTTCCCGTCTGTGGTTGCGTTGATTTCCCGAAGGGGACTTATGGCATACGCGGCTGCCGGATATCCGGCTGCCGGTTCCAGTTTAGGTGCAGGGGCCGGTGCACGCCTTTTCTTACGGTGCTGCCGCGAAAAAACCAGGCGGCCAACAGCGTGCTGAGCATCGGAAAATGCACGGCAATCCGCCGTCGTAAAACGCCGGTTCGACGGAACAGCAAACATTGAGTAGACTTGATCTTCGTGTTGAAGTCCCAACACTGGTCTGTGCCTGTCGCCGGTTCGCTGACGACGGTTATTACCGGTAGAGTGGTTTCCTCCATAGGGTAGTGGCGCAATTGGTAGCGCAGCGGTCTCCAAAACCGCAGGTTGCAGGTTCGAGTCCTGTCTGCCCTGCGCACGGCTGTCATCACGGCAGCTCAGCAGTCCTTCATGAAGCAGCAGTCCCAGCACTTGCTGCGGCTGTGAACCGAACAGATGAGTGAGGCGATGGTGACCGAGACAGCTGCCGGCAGCTCCAAGGGACACCCCTCCAGCGGGCCCAAGAAGCGCGGCTTCTTCGCGGCCATTGCGCTCTTCCTGCGTCAGGTCATTGCAGAACTGAAAAAGGTGGTCACCCCCACCCGCAAGGAACTGCTGAGATACACCCTCGTGGTCCTGGCCTTCGTGGTCGTGATGATAGTTATCGTGACAGTTCTGGATTTTGTCTTTGGTGCGGGAGCACTGTGGATCTTCGGTGAGGGCAGCGGCGAGAGCTAGCGCCTTCCTTGAGCCCCGCCCCAAGGGCAGGAACCTCAGGCCTTTGAGCTGGAGCTAGTGACAAACCCTATAGAGCTCTGAAGAAGAAAGCAGGAATCTACGTGTCCGAGCAAG
This sequence comes from Arthrobacter sunyaminii, assembly GCF_018866305.1. NCBI lineage: Bacteria > Bacillati > Actinomycetota > Actinomycetes > Micrococcales > Micrococcaceae > Arthrobacter > Arthrobacter sunyaminii. Next base: position 3,213,176 of record NZ_CP076456.1, on the reverse strand, counting down.
AACTCGAATCACAGATCAATGACAATGCCGCTGATCTGGATGCCGAGGATGAAACGACCGCAGCAGACGTCGCCGAGGCGCCCGCTGAGGCCGACGTTCCGGCAGAGGATGCCGACGCCGCCGATGAGGCCGTGAACTCTGATTCCGCAGACTCCGAAGACTCTGAAGAAGAGCCCGAGGAAGATCCCGCAGAAGCCTTCAAGGCCAAGCTGCGGCGCCAGGAGGGTGACTGGTACGTCATCCACTCCTACGCAGGTTACGAAAACCGCGTCAAGGCCAATCTTGAGACCCGCATCCAGACCATGGAAATGGAAGATAACATCTTCGAAATCCAGGTCCCGATGGAGGAAGTCGTCGAGATCAAGAACACGACCCGCAAGATCGTCAACCGGGTCCGAATCCCCGGTTACGTGCTGGTCCGTATGGAACTGACCGACGCCTCCTGGGGTGTTGTGCGACACACCCCCGGTGTTACAGGCTTCGTGGGCAACGCCCACAACCCGGTGCCGCTGAGCCTCAAAGAGGTTTACTCCATGCTGGAGCACACCGTGGTTTCCCCGAAGATCGAAGCCGGCAAGCCCGCGCAGGAATCTTCGAACTACGCAGTGGACTTCGAGGTCGGCGAGCCCGTTACGGTCAACGAAGGACCGTTCGAGACGCTTCAGGCCACGATCTCCGAGATCAAGCCCGAGTCCCAGCAGCTGGTGGTCCTCGTGACCATCTTCGAGCGCGAGACTCCGGTTACGCTTGGCTTCGGCCAGGTCACCAAGCTGCAGTAACACAAAGACTTCGTTGTCTGCAGGTCCGCTTTACCCTGCCGGCAGCGTCCGGCCGCCACGCCATGGCGGCCACCAACCCGGACGGACGCTCCTGTTCCCCGGGAACATAATTTAGAGAAGGACCCTTTCATGGCCCCCAAGAAAAAGGTCACCGGCCTCATCAAGCTGCAGATCAACGCAGGTGCCGCCAACCCGGCTCCTCCGATTGGTCCGGCACTTGGCCAGCACGGTGTCAACATCATGGAATTCTGCAAGGCGTACAACGCTGCAACGGAATCCCAGCGCGGCAACGTTATCCCGGTTGAAATCACCGTTTACGAAGACCGTTCGTTCACCTTCATCACGAAGACTCCTCCGGCTGCTCAGCTGATCAAGAAGGCTGCCGGTGTTGCCAAGGGTTCCGCAACCCCGCACACCGCCAAGGTTGCCAACCTGACCCAGGCTCAGGTCGAAGAGATCGCCACCATGAAGATGGAAGACCTCAACGCCAACGACGTCAAGGCTGCTGCCAAGATCATCGCCGGCACCGCCCGCTCCATGGGTATCACCGTAGAAGGCTAATAACGCCTTTTCCGTGACGCGGGTTCGCCCGCCGAACAAACATTTACACTCAAAAAGCTGCTCGTGCCATAGGGTACGACGGCGTGTGGCAGGGCCGAGCGCGGTCCGACAGACCACAACTGCACAAGGAGAAAAAGCAGATGGCAAAGCGCAGCAAAGCATATGAAGCAGCTGTAGCCAAGATCGATGCGGACAAGCTGTACGCACCGGTTGAGGCTGTAGAGCTGGCGAAGGAAACCAACCCGTCCAAGTTTGATGCCACCGTAGAGGTCGCATTCCGCCTGGGCGTCGATCCCCGCAAGGCCGACCAGATGGTCCGCGGCACGGTTAACCTGCCCCACGGTACGGGTAAGACCGCCCGCGTCCTGGTTTTCGCAACGGGCGAGAAGGCAGAGCAGGCTATTGCAGCCGGCGCTGACTTCGTTGGTTCCGATGACATGATCGAAAAGGTTGCCGCAGGCTGGGTCGACTTCGACGCCGCCGTTGCCACCCCCGACATGATGGGCAAGGTCGGCCGCCTGGGCCGCGTCCTCGGCCCGCGTAACCTGATGCCGAACCCGAAGACCGGCACGGTTACCCCGAACGTCGCCAAGGCTGTCACCGACATCAAGGGCGGCAAGATCGACTTCCGCGTCGACAAGCACTCCAACCTGCACTTCATCATCGGCAAGGTGTCCTTCGACCAGCAGAAGCTGGCCGAGAACTACGCCGCAGCCCTGGAGGAAGTCCTGCGCCTGAAGCCGTCCGCTTCCAAGGGCCGCTACATCCAGAAGGCAACCGTTTCCACCACGTTCGGCCCGGGCATCTCCGTTGACCCCAACGTCACGAAGGTTCTCGCCGACGCATAATTCGGCTTAGGGGCGCCAGCGTTCCGATTCCGTCTCAAAGGCGGCCGCAGCATATCGCTGCGGCCGCTTTTTTGTGCCCTGCAGCAGGTTGCGGCAGGATGTGATCCATGACACCTGACTCTGCGGTTATCGCTCCGCTGCCCATCCCCGGGAGCCTGGATTCTTCGGATCCTGCCTCGGCGGATTTCATCGCCGCCGTTGAGCTTCTGAATGACGCCCTGCGCGAGACGTGGGGCAATGACGACTTCCGGGACGCACCCCAGACGCAGCTGGCGGGCTTTCGTCCTTCATCAATGCGGCGGCGGATTCTGCTGGGTGCGCGGATCGGCGACGAGCTGGTGGGTGTGGCCGCGTTGAAGCTGCCGATGCTGGACAACATCCACTCGGCATGGGTGAATGTGGCCGTGGCTCCCGGTATCCGGCGGACCGGGCTGGGAAAGCGCCTGTATGCGGCGGTTGAGCAGGCCGCAGCGGCCGACGGGCGCCGAACCCTTTTGGGGGAAACTGATCATCCTGTGCGGCCGGGCTCTGATTCCGGCCCGGTGCTGGCACCGAAGAGCGGGATCGGAGCCATTCCTGCGGACAGCGCCGCACGCTTTGCCGCGGACCGGCACTTTGAGCTGGAACAGGTGGAACGGGTCAGCCTCCTGGATTTGACGGGCAGCATTGACTGGCAGGGGAAGCTGGACGCTGCCGCGGCGGCTGCCGGACAGGACTATGCCCTGGAGTTCTGGCAGGGTGCCTGCCCGGAGCACCTTGTGGATGCGTACGCGCTGCTGCGGCAAAGGATGAGCACGGATGCCCCCATGGCCGGCCTGGACGTGGAGGAGGAGCGGTGGGACGCCGGTCGGATCCGTGAGGGGGAAGCGAAAGTGTGTGAAATGCAGGCCGAAGAGCTGGTGAGCGCTGTCCGGCATGTTCCCACCGGCCAGCTGGCCGGGCACACGGTCCTGATGGTCTTTCGCAGCAACCCGGCGGTGGCCTTTCAGGACGATACCCTGGTCCTGGAGGAGCACCGGGGCCACGGGCTCGGCATGCTGCTCAAGGCTGCCAACCTGGTGCGGCTGCGGCAGGAGCTCTCCGCGGCATCACGTGTATGGACCTGGAATGCAGCCGAGAACGTCCACATGCTGGCCATCAACGAGGAGCTGGGGTTTGAGCCCGTCGGATATTCGGGGGAGTGGCAGAAGGTTCTCTGAAGGCCGATTTGGCCTGCCCGGGATTCTCCCGTACGCTGGAGATACCAAAGACCGTCGGTCGATGTGCTTTCAATCCCACTCTCATCCTGGATCTCCGGGACCGCGGGTGGACTCCGGTTGATCGGACATCCGAAAGTCCCTTCACAGGGCGGCCTGCGCAGGTGAACGAACTCAGCCAAACGGTGCGCGTCAATGCGTGCCTGCTGCTAAGCCCCGTGCATCTGCCCGGGGCGTTTTTTATGTTCGGGACCCGATCCACCGGCACTATTCCCCGGAAGGAGGGTTATGGCAACGCCAACAAAGGTATCGGCAGTTGAAGAAATCACCACAGATTTCAAGGAATCAACCGCTGCTGTCCTAACCGAATACCGCGGGCTCACCGTTGCACAGCTCAAGGAGCTGCGTCGTTCGCTCGGCCAGGACACCAAGTACTCGGTCGTCAAGAACACCCTGACTGGCATTGCAGCCAAGGAAGCCGGCATCGACGCGTTCGACGGCCAGCTCTCCGGCCCCACTGCAATTGCCTTCATCAAGGGTGACGCAGTTGCAGCTGCAAAGAGCCTGACGGATTTTGCCAAGACCAACCCGCAGCTGATCATCAAGACCGGTGTCTTCGAGGGCAATGCCCTGGATGCTACCGGTGTTGCCGCCCTGGCTGCCCTTGAATCCCGTGAGCTCCAGCTTGCACGCGTCGCCGGTGTCCTCAAGGCACCGATGTCCATGCTGGCACGCTCGGTCGATGCCCTGCGCGTCAAGCTTGAAGAGGGAAGCGATTCTGCTCCCGCCGCGGAAGAGGCTCCGGCCGCCGCAGAAGAAGCTCCGGCCGCTGAAGCAGCCACCGAAGAGTAATCGCTCTTCCAATCCACACTCCGGTGCCGTCGCACCACTAAGGTGCCCGCGCACCACTTATAGGAAGGACGCCACACCATGGCGAAGCTGACCAACGAAGAGCTCATTGAAGCCTTCAAGGAACTGTCCATCATCGAGCTCTCCGACTTCGTGAAGCTCTTCGAAGAGACCTTCGACGTTACCGCTGCTGCTGTTGCAGTTGCCGGTCCCGCCGCCGGTGCTGCCGAGGCCGAAGACGAGAAGACTGAATTCGACGTCATCCTCGAAGCTGCAGGCGACAAGAAGATCGCAGTCATCAAGGAAGTTCGTGCCCTGACTTCCCTGGGCCTGAAGGAAGCCAAGGACGTTGTCGACAGCGCCCCGAAGGCTGTCCTGGAAGGCGCTACGAAGGAAGCCGCAGAGAAGGCAAAGGAAGCCCTCGAGGCTGCCGGCGCCACGGTTACCGTCAAGTAGTAGTTTTTCCCTTCGCGGCTTGACGCCGCGCAGACAGAAAGACCCCGTCCCTTGGGACGGGGTCTTTCTGTTTAGGTGCGGTCCCCGCAGCCTGGTGCTGTCCGGTGCGCGGACGGAGCCTCTGGCCGGCGGGAGAACGGGCTAGTCAGGCCTCGTCGCGGAACAGCAGCAGTGCTTCACCCTGCCCGCCGCCGCCGCACAGGGCAACCGCAGCTTTGCCGGTGCCGCGCCGCTGCAGCTCGAAGGCTGCGGTAAGGGCCAGCCGGGCACCCGAAGCTCCGATCGGGTGACCCAGGGCGATGGCACCGCCGTACAGATTGCACTGGTCCAAATCCATTCCCAGTTCATTCAGGGACTGGACGGCTACAGCACCGAAGGCTTCATTGATCTCGATGAAATCCAGGTCCGCTGGGGTCCAGCCGGCCCGGTTCAGGGCGGCAAAGATGGCGTTGGAGGGCTGTGAATGCAGGCTGTTGTCGGGACCGGCCACCTGCCCCGGGGCACCCACCACCGCCAGGACGTCGAGACCGTTCTCTTCCGCGTAGGCGCGTGTGGTGAGAATCAGCGCGGCGGCGCCGTCGGAAAGCGGCGACGAGTTGCCTGCCGTGATGGTGCCTTCGGGATCAAAGGCAGGACGGAGGCCGGCCAGTGTTTCGGTGGTCGTAGCGGGACGCACGCCTTCGTCGGAGGTAAGGATGAGCGGCTCGCCCCGGCGCTGCGGAACAGTGACGGGCACAATCTCGGTTTCGAACACCCCGGATGCCATGGCGGCGGCGGCCCGACGGTGTGAAGCGGCGGCCACTTCGTCCTGCTCCAGCCGTTTGATGGCCAGCTTGGTGTTGCCGCGCTCGGTGGAGATGCCCATGGAGTCATGGTCGAAAGCGTCCGTCAGCCCGTCATGGCCGACGGAATCCAGGGCACTGATGTTGCCGTAGTTCCAGCCCTGGCGGGACCCGGGCAGCAGGTGCGGCCCGTTTGTCATGGATTCCTGGCCCCCGGCCACCACCACCGTGGCTTCACCGCCGCGGATCAGGCGGGCGGCGTCAACCACGGAGGCCAGTCCGGACAGGCAAACCTTGTTGATCGTGACAGTGGGGACATCCCAGCCAATGCCGGCCTTGATGGAGGACTGGCGGGCCGGGTTCTGTCCGCAGCCGGCCTGGACCACATGGCCCATGATGACGGCCTGCACATCGGCGGCCGGTACACGGGCCTGCTCCAAAGCACCCGCAATGGCGAAGGCGCCGAGCTCCACGGCGCTAAAAGAGGCAAGCTGGCCGTTCAGTCGTCCCTGCGGGGTGCGTGCACCACCGACGATGACCACTTCGGTCATGGCTGCTGCATCTTGGTCTGGACGGTTGCTCATGGCGGAATAGTCTCTTTCGTCGTCGAATCTGCTGTGAGCCCGGTGATGCGGACCACGCTGGAACAAGGGTACGCCAAGACACGGGTGCGGGGAGAGAAGAGTCACACCGCACTCGGCGGGCGGCCGGGCACCGGCGCGCACAATTGGGGCCGCGTGCGGTAAGGTATCTGTATCCGATGCGTCAGCGGTGCGCCGGTGTTGCCTGTAGCTCCTCGTAAAGCGGCCGGCTGGAACACGATTCCAGCCTTGCCCGGCGGGTTGAGCCACGCAGGGTTTCAGGGACCGGGTAGACTTGTCTGCCCATAATGCCCTATAGTAGATATTTGCTTCCCTCTCTTAACCTTCAGCCTTCATATAGCGGTGGGCTCCGTCCTGTGCCAGGCAGCGTTTTGCGCGCCCGGCCGGATGCAAGGACGCACGCGGACCAGGTCCGCTCTGTGCAGAGAAGGAGGCGCGAAACACGCCTGAAGGTCTGTGGAAGGATCCCTCTTGGTCGCCTCGAGCACCTCTAATAATGCAACCGCTAACATCCCGGAGAACATCGCTCCCCGGATTTCATTCGCAAAGATTCACGAACCGCTTGACGTTCCCAATCTTCTTGCCCTGCAGACCGACAGCTTTGACTGGCTTGTCGGCAACGAGCGCTGGAAAGCGCGCGTAGAAGAGGCCAAGCAGACCGGGGAACAGGGCATTGCCACCACCTCCGGCCTGGCCGACATCTTCGAGGAAATCTCCCCGATCGAGGATTTCCAGGGCACCATGTCCCTGAGCTTCTCGGAGCCGGAGTTTGCCGACCCGAAGTACACCATGGCTGAGTGCAAGGACCGGGACGCCACGTACTCGGCCCCTCTGTACGTTAAAGCCGAATTCATGAACAACAACACGGGCGAAATCAAGCAGCAGACCGTGTTCATGGGCGACTTCCCCCTCATGACAGACAAGGGAACGTTCGTCATCAACGGCACCGAGCGTGTCGTGGTTTCCCAGCTGGTCCGTTCCCCGGGCGCCTACTTCGAGCGCACCGCTGACAAGACCAGTGACAAGGACATCTACACCGCGAAGATCATTCCTTCCCGCGGTGCATGGTTCGAACTGGAAATCGACAAGCGCGACCAGGTGGGCGTCCGCCTGGACCGCAAGCGCAAGCAGTCCGTCACCGTGCTGCTGAAGGCACTGGGCTGGACCGAAGGCCAGATCCTGGAAACCTTCGGCGAGTACGACTCCATCCGTGCCACCCTGGAGAAGGACCCCACGGAAACCCGCGAAGATGCCCTGCTGGACATCTACCGCAAGCTCCGTCCGGGCGAGCCGCCCACGGTCGAGGCTGCCCAGACCCTTCTGGACAACCTGTACTTCAACCCGAAGCGCTATGACCTGGCCAAGGTTGGCCGCTACAAGATCAACCGCAAGCTGGGCATCGACAAGCCGCTGACGGATTCTGACGCCTCGGTCCTGAACAACGACGACATCGTCGCCATGATCAAGTTCCTGGTGGCGCTGCACGCCGGCGAGAAGACCGTCCCGGGCAAGCGCAACGGCGAGGATGTTGACATCCGCGTCGAGGTCGATGACATCGACCACTTCGGCAACCGCCGTATCCGCGCCGTCGGTGAACTCATCGAGAACCAGATCCGCACGGGCCTGTCCCGCATGGAGCGCGTTGTCCGTGAGCGCATGACCACTCAGGACGTCGAGGCCATCACGCCCCAGACGCTGATCAACATCCGTCCCGTCGTGGCAGCGATCAAGGAGTTCTTCGGAACCTCCCAGCTCTCGCAGTTCATGGACCAGAACAACCCGCTCGCCGGACTGACGCACAAGCGCCGCCTGTCCGCGCTGGGCCCGGGTGGTCTGTCCCGTGACCGCGCAGGCATGGAAGTCCGAGACGTCCACCCCTCGCACTACGGCCGCATGTGCCCCATCGAAACCCCTGAAGGCCCGAACATTGGTCTGATCGGTTCGCTGGCGTCCTACGCCCGGATCAACGCGTTCGGCTTCATCGAGACCCCGTACCGCAAGGTCATCGACGGCGTTGTCACCGACCAGGTTGATTACCTGACCGCTGACGACGAAGTTGAGCGCACCATTGCCCAGGCAAACGCTCCGCTGCGCGAAGACCAGCACTTCGCCGAGGACCTGGTCCTCGTCCGTGCCCGCGGCGGTTCCGGCGAGCCCGTTCTCGTTGAGCCCGAAGGCGTCGAGTACATGGACGTCTCCCCGCGCCAGATGGTGTCGGTGGCTACGGCCCTGATTCCGTTCCTGGAACACGATGACGCCAACCGCGCCCTCATGGGTGCGAACATGCAGCGCCAGGCTGTCCCGCTGCTCCGTTCCGAGCGCCCCGTTGTGGGTACCGGCATGGAGAAGTACGCCGCCGTTGACGCCGGTGACTCTGTTACCGCCGTCAAGCCCGGTGTTGTCACCGAGGTCTCCGCTGAGCTCGTTACCGTCATGAACGACGACGGCACCGAGTCCAACTACCCGATCATGAAGTTCGCACGCTCCAACCAGGGCAACGCGTACAACCAGCGGGTACTGGTTTCCGAAGGCGCACGCGTCGAGGTCAACAGCATCATCGCCGACGGTCCCTCCACGGACCAGGGTGAACTGGCTCTGGGTAAGAACCTGCTCGTGGCATTCATGTCATGGGAAGGCCACAACTACGAAGATGCCATCATCCTCTCGCAGCGCATGGTCTCCGACGATGTCCTGACCTCCATCCACATCGAGGAGCACGAAGTTGATGCCCGCGACACCAAGCTTGGTGCCGAGGAAATCACCCGTGACATCCCGAACGTGTCCGAGGAAGTGCTCTCCCAGCTGGACGAGCGCGGCATCATCCACATCGGTGCCGAGGTTGAAGCCGGCGACATCCTGGTTGGCCGCGTCACCCCCAAGGGTGAAACGGAACTGACCCCGGAAGAGCGCCTGCTGCGCGCCATCTTCGGCGAGAAGAGCCGCGAAGTCCGCGACACTTCCCTGAAGGTTCCCCACGGCGAGTCCGGAACGGTCATCGGTGTCCGCATCTTCGACCGCGACAACGACGACGAGCTGCCCCCGGGCGTGAACCAGCTGGTGCGCGTCTACGTGGCGCACAAGCGCAAGATCACGGACGGCGACAAGCTGGCCGGCCGCCACGGCAACAAGGGCGTCATTTCCAAGATCCTTCCGATCGAGGACATGCCGTTCATGGAAGACGGAACCCCCGTTGACATCGTCCTGAACCCGCTGGGTGTTCCGGGTCGAATGAACGTCGGCCAGGTCCTGGAAATCCACCTCGGCTGGGCTGCCAAGCAGGGCTGGAAGATCGACGGCAACCCCGACTGGGTCAAGAACCTGCCGGAACTGCCGCGCGAATCCGGCCCCACCACGGTCGCCACCCCGGTGTTCGACGGTGCCAGTGAAGATGAAATCACCGGCCTGCTCGATTCCACCAACGTGACCCGTGACGGCAACCGCCTGATCGGCGCCTCCGGTAAGGCCCGCATGTACGACGGCCGCTCCGGCCAGCCGTTCCCGGAGCCCATCTCCGTGGGTTACATGTACATCCTGAAGCTGCACCACCTTGTTGATGACAAGATCCACGCACGCTCCACCGGTCCGTACTCCATGATCACGCAGCAGCCGCTGGGTGGTAAGGCACAGTTCGGTGGCCAGCGCTTCGGTGAAATGGAAGTTTGGGCCCTGGAAGCGTACGGCGCCGCCTACACGCTGCAGGAGCTGCTGACGATCAAGTCCGATGACATCCACGGCCGCGTGAAGGTCTACGAAGCCATCGTCAAGGGCGAGAACATCCCGGAGCCGGGCGTTCCCGAGTCCTTCAAGGTGCTCATCAAGGAAATGCAGTCGCTCTGCCTGAATGTGGAAGTACTCTCCACCGAGGGCAACACGATTGAAATGCGTGACTCGGATGAAGAAGTCTTCCGGGCCGCGGAAGAACTGGGTATCGATCTGTCCCGCGCAGAGCCCAGCTCCGTAGAAGAGGTTTAGCCGAGCCGGCCGGCCCGCATCAGCGGGCCGGCCTCCGGCAGCCCCTTCCCGTACCCGAGACATTCAGATTTAGAGAACAAGAGAGAACAGGGACCCATGTCCAACGATTCCACGTTCGGCCTTATGCGAATCGGCCTTGCCACCGCGGATGAAATCCGCGGTTGGTCTTACGGCGAGGTCAAGAAGCCGGAAACCATCAACTACCGAACCCTGAAGCCGGAGAAGGACGGTCTTTTCTGCGAAAAGATCTTCGGTCCTTCCCGCGACTGGGAGTGCTACTGCGGTAAGTACAAGCGAGTTCGCTTCAAGGGCATCATCTGTGAGCGCTGCGGCGTCGAGGTCACCCGTGCCAAGGTGCGCCGCGAGCGTATGGGCCACATTGAGCTTGCCGCTCCCGTGACCCACATCTGGTACTTCAAGGGTGTTCCGTCCCGCCTGGGCTACCTGCTGGACCTGGCTCCGAAGGACCTCGAAAAGGTCATCTACTTCGCTGCCTACATGATCACCTCGGTGGACGAAGAAAACCGCCACGCGGAACTTCCGAACCTGCAGGCCGAGCACGACCTGGAGCGCAAGCACCTCGTCGACCAGCGCGACGCTGACATTGCTGCCATCGCCAAGGACCTTGAGGGCGAAATTGCTCGCCTTGAGGGTGAAGGCGCCAAGGCAGCGGACAAGAAGAAGGCCCGCGACTCCGCCGACCGCCAGATGGCCAAGGTCCGCCGCGACGCCGACAACAACATCGAGCGCCTCGAGCAGGTTTGGGAGCGCTTCAAGAACCTCAAGGTCGGCGACCTGGAGGGCGACGAAGGCCTGTACCGCGAACTGCGGGACCGCTACGGCCTGTACTTCGAAGGCTCCATGGGTGCCGAAGCCATCAAGCAGCGCCTTGAGGACTTCGACATGCAGGCTGAGTCCGAGCTGCTGCGCGACATCATCCAGAACGGCAAGGGCCAGCGCAAGACGCGTGCCCTGAAGCGCCTGAAGGTTGTCAACGCATTCCTGACCACCACCAACAGCCCGCTGGGCATGGTCCTGGACGCTGTCCCGGTCATCCCGCCGGAACTGCGCCCGATGGTTCAGCTCGACGGCGGCCGTTTCGCGACGTCCGACCTCAACGACCTGTACCGCCGCGTCATCAACCGCAACAACCGCCTGAAGCGCCTGCTGGATCTCGGTGCCCCCGAGATCATCGTGAACAACGAAAAGCGCATGCTCCAGGAAGCTGTTGACTCCCTGTTCGACAACGGCCGCCGCGGCCGTCCGGTCACCGGACCGGGCAACCGCCCGCTGAAGTCGCTCTCCGACATGCTCAAGGGCAAGCAGGGACGTTTCCGCCAGAACCTTCTGGGTAAGCGCGTTGACTACTCCGGCCGTTCCGTCATTGTTGTTGGTCCGCAGCTGAAGCTGCACCAGTGCGGTCTGCCCAAGCAGATGGCCCTGGAGCTCTTCAAGCCGTTCGTGATGAAGCGCCTGGTTGACCTCAACCACGCACAGAACATCAAGAGCGCCAAGCGCATGGTCGAGCGGTTCCGCCCGCAGGTCTGGGACGTGCTGGAAGAGATCATCACCGAACACCCGGTGCTGCTCAACCGTGCACCCACCCTGCACCGCCTGGGTATCCAGGCATTCGAGCCGCAGCTCGTTGAAGGCAAGGCGCTTCAGCTGCACCCGCTCGTCTGTGGCGCGTTCAACGCTGACTTCGACGGTGACCAGATGGCAGTTCACCTGCCGCTGAGCCCGGAGGCCCAGGCCGAGGCACGCATCCTGATGCTGTCCTCGAACAACATCCTGAAGCCCTCGGACGGCCGCCCGGTAACCCTGCCTTCGCAGGATATGATCATCGGCCTGCACCACCTCACCACCAAGAAGGAAGGCGCAGCAGGCGAGGGCCGGTTCTTCACGACACCGTCCGAAGCCCTGATGGCGTACGACCTCGGTGAGCTGGACCTGAACGCTCAGGTCAGCATGCGTCTGGAAGGCTTTGTGCCCTCCGCCGACCGTCCGGCTCCGGAAGGCTGGGAAGAAGGCACTCCTGCCCTCATCCAGACCTCCCTTGGCCAGGTCATCTTCAACCAGACCCTGCCGGCGGATTACCCGTGGGTTGAGAAGGTTGCAGACAAGGGCCAGCTGTCCACGATCGTGAACGACCTGGCAGAGCGCTACCCGAAGGTGATGACGGCGGCAACGCTGGATAACCTGAAGGACGCCGGTTTCTACTGGGCCACCCGCTCAGGCGTCACCGTTGCCATCTCGGACATCTCCGCGCCGATCGACAAGCCGGCCATCATGGAGGTTTACGAAGCACAGGCTGCCAAGGTTGAAAGCCAGTACGGCAAGGGCCTGATCGCAGAAGACGAGCGCCGTCAGGAGCTCATCGACATTTGGAACAAGGCAACGAACGAAGTTGCTGCGGCCATGCGTGCGAACATGCCCAAGGAAAACAACATCAACCGCATGGTGTCTTCCGGTGCCCGTGGTAACTGGCTGCAGGTTCGCCAGATTGCCGGTATCCGTGGTCTGGTGGCCAACCCTAAGGGTGAGATCATTCCCCGCCCGATCAAGTCCTCGTACCGCGAGGGCCTGTCGGTGCTGGAATACTTCATCGCCACCCACGGTGCCCGTAAGGGTCTTGCCGATACCGCTCTGCGTACCGCCAACTCGGGTTACCTGACCCGTCGTCTGGTGGACGTCTCCCAGGACGTCATTGTCCGCGAGGAAGACTGCGGCACCGAGCGCGGCCTGAATGTCACCATCGCAGTGCCGGACTCCAACGGTGAACTGCAGCTGCACGAAGAGGTCGAGAACTCGGCGTACGCCCGTACGCTGGCCACCGACGTCGTCGACCCCCAGGGCAATGTCCTGGCCAAGGGCGGCGACGATGTGGGCGACGTCCTCATCGCGAAGCTGTTCGAAGCCGGAGTTACCAACATCAAGGTCCGCTCCGTACTCACCTGTGAGTCCGCCGTCGGTACCTGCGCACTGTGCTACGGCCGCTCCCTGGCCACGGGTAAGACCGTGGACATCGGCGAGGCCGTCGGCATCATCGCCGCACAGTCCATTGGTGAGCCGGGCACCCAGCTGACCATGCGTACCTTCCACACCGGTGGTGTTGCTTCCGCGGAAGATATCACCCAGGGTCTGCCCCGTATCCAGGAGCTCTTCGAAGCACGCACACCCAAGGGTGTTGCTCCGATCTCCGAGACCGCGGGTCGGGTCACCATCGAAGAGACCGACCGCCAGATGCGTCTGGTTGTCACTCCCGATGACGGCTCCGAAGAAATCGCGTACCCGGTCCTGCGCCGCGCCCGCCTGCTGGTTGCCGACGGCGACCACGTTGAGGTTGGCCAGCAGCTGGTCTTCGGTGCGGTGGATCCCAAGCAGATCCTCCGTATCCTCGGCCCGCGCAAGGCACAGGAATTCCTGGTGGACGAAGTCCAGCGCGTGTACCGCAGCCAGGGTGTAGGCATCCACGACAAGCACGTGGAAGTCATCGTCCGCCAGATGCTGCGCCGCGTGACCGTGATCGAGTCCGGCGATTCGGATCTGCTCCCGGGTGAGCTGGCCGAGCGCCGCCGCTTCGAGAACGAGAACCGCCGCGTGGTATCCGAGGGCAAGAAGCCGGCCTCCGGCCGTCCCGAGCTCATGGGTATCACCAAGGCGTCGCTGGCCACCGAGTCCTGGCTGTCCGCTGCTTCCTTCCAGGAAACCACCCGCGTCCTGACGCAGGCGGCCATGGAAGGCAAGAGCGATCCGCTGCTCGGCCTCAAGGAAAACGTCATCATCGGTAAGCTGATCCCGGCCGGAACGGGCCTTCCCCGTTACACCGAGGTCACCGTCGAGCCGACCGAAGAAGCAAAGGCCAACCTGTTCACCGGCCCGAGCGCCTTCAGCGACTTCGACTACGCCGGAGTGGACGGCGGCCTGAGCCCCGAGTTCCATGCCATCCCGCTGGATGACTACGACATGGGCAGCGACTTCCGCTAACCTGCAACGCTGCGGCCCGCCACACGGCATGCCGCAGTAAGGAAAGGTCCCGCACCGTTTGGTGCGGGACCTTTCGCGTTTGTGCCAGACTCTGGGAATGGCCGACAGGCAGCTTTCTAAGGAGTACTGCATGGGCGCAGCACGCACCATTCTCAAGGCCCGGGTCGGCATCGTGGGTGCCGGTCCTGCCGGACTGATGCTCTCGCATCTGCTGGCTCAAGCCGGCATTGAGAGCATTGTGGTGGAGAAACGGGATTATCACACCATCCGCACCACGCACCGTGCCGGAATCCTGGAGCACGGGTCGGTGCGGATGCTCACCGAGGGCGGTGTCAGCAACAGGGTCCTCACCGACGGGCACCGCCACGACGGTATTGACCTTCGGTTCGGCGGCGCCAGCCACCGGATAGATTTCCAGGATCTGGTGGGGGAGTCCGTTTGGCTCTATCCGCAGAATGAAGTGTTCGTGGACCTGGCTGCTGCCAGGGAGCGCGACAGCGGGGACGTGCGGTGGGCGGTCTCCGACACTGAGGTTCTTGACCTTTCCTCCGATACGCCCAAAATCCGGTTCACCGACGCGGAGGGTGCCGTCTTCGAGGTCCACTGCGACATCCTGGTGGGCGCGGATGGTTCGCAGGGCATTTGCCGGCGGGCCATCCCGGCCGGACAGCGCAGGGAGAATTTCATTGAGTACCCCTTTGCCTGGTTCGGGATCCTTACAGAGGCACCGCCGAGTGCACCTGAATTGATCTACACCAACTCCGGCCGGGGCTTCGCGCTGATCAGCCAGCGCAGTCAGACTATCCAGCGGATGTACTTTCAGGCCGACCCTGATGAGAACCCCGACGATTGGTCCGAGGAGCAGATTTGGGATGAGCTCCAGCGGCGGGTGGACGGCCCCGACGGCTTTGAGCTCAAACGCGGTCCGATCTTTGAAAAGACGCTGTTGAAGTTCCGCAGCTATGTTTGCGAGCCGCTGCGCTACGGGAAGATGTTCCTTGCCGGCGACGCAGGACACACCGTGCCGCCCACGGGAGCCAAGGGGCTCAATCTTGCCCTGGCCGACGTCCAGGTTCTGTTTGAAGCCGTTGAATCGTTGTATGCCACCGGAAAAACAAACCTGTTGGACGGATACAGTGAGCGCGCACTGGCACGGGTTTGGCGGGCCCAGAATTTCTCTTACTGGATGACTTCCATGCTGCATACCAGGGCCGATGCCAGCCCCTTTGAACGCAAGCGTGCGCTGGGGGAGTTGGCCGGCGTCGTTGCCTCCCGGCACGGCAGCGCCTACCTTGCGGAGGCCTACACCGGCTGGCCGGCGACAACCTCGAAATAGAAAGTTCGCATAGTGAACACCTGTACACAAAGTGAACATTGACGTAGGGTGGTCCCATCCTCAAGATGCTTGGCAGCGGTACGGGCGGAGGGGAAACATCGACAAGGGAGAACCATGGAAATGGAAGAAGGCCTGTTCCCGGACAGCCATGTGATCGAACGGCTGGATGCTGCGGAAGCCTCGCAGGACCAGATTTCCGCGGAGATCGATTCGATCCATGCCGCCTACCGCAAAACGGTGGACGACGGCGGTACGGAGGAGACCCAGCCCCGTGTGGACTTCCAGCCGTACCGCAGCTCCCTTCTGCGCCACCCCACCAAGGATCCGCACCACGCGGACCCCGAAACCATTGAGCTGTGGTCCCCGGCCTTCGGCCACCAGGATGTCCACGCCTTGGAAAGTGACCTGACGATCCAGCACAACGGCGAACCGCTGGGGGAGCGGATCATTGTCCGCGGACGCATCCTCGACGGCGACGGGCATCCGGTCCGTAACCAGCTGGTGGAAATCTGGCAGGCGAACTCGGCGGGACGCTACATCCACAAGCGGGATCAGCACCCGGCGCCGATCGACCCCAACTTCACCGGCGTCGGCCGCTGCCTCACTACTGAGGACGGTTTCTACGAGTTCACCACCATCAAGCCCGGACCGTACCCGTGGAAGAACCACTACAACGCCTGGCGGCCGGCGCACATCCATTTCTCGCTCTTCGGCACCGACTTCACCCAGCGCATGATCACCCAGATGTATTTTCCCGGGGATCCGCTGTTCGCCCTGGATCCGATCTACCAGTCGATCACCGACCAGAAAGCACGGGACCGCCTCGTGGCCGCGTACGACCACAACCTCACCTCGCACGAGTGGGCCACCGGCTACAACTGGGACATCGTGCTCACCGGCAGCAACCGCACCTGGATGGAAGAAGAGGACGCAGAGTAATGAGCGAACAGAAGCTGACAGCCACGCCGGGCCAGACCATCGGCCCGTTCTACGGCTATGCCCTCCCCTTCGAGAAGGACAACCAGCTGCTGTCCCCGGGCGTGCCCGGGAGCGTCCGGTTGCAGGGTACGGTGACCGACGGCGCCGGGGATCCCATCCCGGATGCCCTGCTGGAAATCTGGCAGGCGGACGCCGACGGCAATATCCCGCAGCGGTCAGGTTCCCTGGTCCGTGACGGCTACACCTTCACCGGCTGGGGCCGCACCGCAGTCGACAATGCCGGCAACTACACCTTCACCACGGTCAACCCCGGTCCCGCGGAAGAAGGAGCGGCACCCTTCATTTCCTTCGTCATTTTTGCCCGCGGCCTGCTGAACAAGCTGCACACCCGGATGTACCTGCCGGACGACGAAGAGGCCCTGGCCCGGGATACCCTGCTCTCCTCGCTGCCCGAGGAACGCCGCCGGACCCTGATCGCCACCCGTGAGGCGGACGGCGGACTGCGCTGGAACATCAGCCTGCAGGGCCGGGATGAAACCGTTTTCCTGTCCTTCCCCGGAGCCTAACGATGACCGGATCAGTAAGCGCAGCGGACACCGCAGACTACGGGCTGTTGTCCCCGGTGTGGGCAGGCACCACCGGTGCGGGCCGGACTGGTGACCGCCGGATTGTTCAGAAACTGCTGGACGTCGAACTCCAATGGCTGCGCGTCCTGGCCGGCGCGGGCGTCATTGCACCGCAGTTGCCCGACGAGGCCGCCCCCGCCTTCCGCGCCGACCTCTACGACCCGGCGTCCCTGGCAGCCCGGTCCGCCGGGGGAGGCAACCCGGTGATCCCCCTGCTGGCTGACCTGCGCGCCAAGGTGCGCGATATTTCGCCCGCTGCCGCCGAAGCTGTGCACACTGCAGCCACCAGCCAGGACATCCTGGACACGGCCCTGATGCTGGTCTCCGCGGACACGCTGGCAGGCATTGCCTCCGATACCCGGCGGACCATGTCTGCCCTGGCCGGTCTCGCCGTCGAGCACCGGCATACCCTCTGCGTGGCCCGGACCCTCACCCAGCATTCACTGCCCTCCACCTTCGGTCTCCGCGCCGCCCAGTGGCTGCACGGGATCGGGCAGGCGGCGGAGGCGCTCGAAACAACAGCATCCCGTCTGCCCCTGCAGTGGGGCGGCGGCTCGGGCACGCTTGCGGCCCTGCGCACCGTCGTGGATGCCAGCGGATCAGCGGCAACGCCTCTGGAGCTTGCCGACGAACTGGCACTCCGGCTGGGACTGGCAGCGCCGGCCGCACCCTGGCAGGGAAACCGGCTGCCCGTCACTGCAGTGGGTGCCGCCCTGCAGGACCTGCTGTCTGCCGCCGGCAAGATCGCCAATGACGTCCTGCTGATGAGCAGGCCCGAGGTAGCGGAGGTCTCCGAGCCGCGGGCGGCTGGCCGCGGGGGATCCTCGGCCATGCCGCAGAAACGGAACCCGGTGCTGTCCGTGCTCATCCGCAGCGCCGCGCTGGCCGGTCCGGGCTGCGGGGCGGCGCTCCAGACCGCGGCCGGAGCTGCGGACGACGAGCGCCCCGGCGGCTCCTGGCACACCGAGTGGCAGGCACTGCGCTCCCTGCTGCGGCTGGCCTCGGGCGCTGCGGAGAAACTCGCTGAACTCACCGAAGGGCTCACCGTAAACACCGCAGTGCTTCGGGACAACCTGCTCACCGCCGGACCGCTGGTGGTCAGCGAACGGTTGATGGCCACGGTTGCCCCGCTGCTGGACGACGACGGCGGACCCGGCAGCGGCAAGGCCCGCCTTCAGGAGCTGGTCACCGCCGCCCAGACCATGGGGAGCTCTCTGGGCGAAATGCTGCGCAAGTCAGTATCCGCCGATGTCCTGAGCGATGCCGAGCTTGCCGCCCAGCTGGATCCCGCCAACTACGTGGGCGAGGCCTCCGCCCTGATTGACCGCATTCTTGCCGCCTATCCCGTAAGGAGCTCCCGGTGAGCCAGCCCGTCCTCAAAGCCAGCCTCCTCAGCGCCGCCGGCGCGAATGCTCCCGTCCTCATCGCCGGCCCGTCGCTGGGGACCTCCGCCGCGGCGCTGTGGTCCCCGGCCGCCGCCGTGCTGAAGACCTTCACCGTGATCGCCTGGGACCTTCCCGGACACGGCCTCAGCCCCGCAGCCGCCGAGCCGTTCAGCGTGGCCGACCTGTCGGACAGTGTTGCGGCCCTGGTTGCCGCAGCACGTGCCGGCGGCGACATCACAGCGCAGCAGAGCGTGTACTACGCCGGAGTGTCCCTGGGCGGGGCCGTGGGACTGCAGCTGGGGCTGGACCATTCCCAGGAATTCGAGGGACTGGCGATTCTGTGCTCCGGCGCAAAAATCGGCGACGCCGAAGGCTGGGCAGAGCGCGCCGATACGGTCCGGAACCAGGGCACTCCCGCAGTCCTGGCCGGCTCCGCTGAGCGCTGGTTTGCCCCCGGCTTTATCGACCGTGAACCGGCCGCCTCCGCTGCCCTTTTGCATTCCCTCCAGGACGCAGACCGGTTCTCTTATGCGTTTTGCTGTGAGGCTCTGGCCGAATTCGACGTCCGCGGCAGGCTCGGCGACATCACCCTTCCCCTGCTTGCGTTGGCGGGCGAGCAGGACGCGGTCACCCCGCCGTCGTTCGCCGAGTACGTTGCCGAGCGCACGCCCAACGGCACCAGTGCCGCCGTCGGCGGCGCCGCCCATCTGCTTCCGGCCGAAAAGCCGGAAGAAACCGCTCACCTGCTGCGCAACTTCTTTGGTGCCGCATATCAGGAAGGACTGTAGGTTCCATGATTGAGGATGCAGACAAGACCCAGCAGGACGTCTACGACGAGGGGATGGCCGTCCGCCGCGAGGTGCTCGGTGCTGCCCACGTGGACCGCGCGAACGCCGCCAAGGACGAATTCACCGAGGACTTCCAGGAGCTCATCACCAAGTATGCGTGGGGGAGCATCTGGACCCGGCCCGGACTGCCCCGGACCATGCGCAGCGCGATCACGCTCACCGCACTGATTGCCCACGGGCACACGGAGGAGTTCGCCATGCACGTCCGCTCAGCGCTGACCAACGGGCTGACCCGGGCCGAAATCAAGGAAATCATTCTGCAGTCGGCCATCTACTGCGGCGTTCCGGCTGCCAATTCGGCATTCAAGACGGCGCAACAGGTTTTCGCAGAACTCGACGGGCTGGAGAAGCGATGAATCAGGCGTACATCTACGACGCAGTCCGCACGCCGTTCGGCAAGTTCGGCGGTGTGCTGGCCGGAGTGCGGCCGGATGACCTGGGAGCACGGGTCATCCGTGCGGCAGTGGACCGCGCACCTGACCTGGATCCCGCGGCCGTGGACGAAGTGGTCTTCGGCAACGCCAACGGCGCAGGCGAGGAGAACCGCAACGTCGCCAGGATGTCGTCACTGCTGGCTTCCCTGCCCACGTCGGTCCCGGGAACCACGGTGAACCGGCTCTGCGGCTCTTCCCTTGATGCCGCGATCATCGCGTCCCGGCAGATCAACACCGGGGAAGCCGACCTTATGCTCGTCGGCGGCGTGGAGTCCATGAGCCGTGCGCCCTGGGTACTCCCGAAAAACGAGAAGGCCTATCCCGCAGGGAACCAGACGCTCGCCTCCACCACGCTGGGCTGGCGGCTCGTGAACCCCGCCATGCCCGCGGAATGGACCGTGTCGCTGGGCGAAGCGACCGAGCAGCTGCGCGAAAAGTACAACATCACCCGGGACCGCCAGG
Organism: Arthrobacter sunyaminii; assembly: GCF_018866305.1. Taxonomy (NCBI): domain Bacteria; kingdom Bacillati; phylum Actinomycetota; class Actinomycetes; order Micrococcales; family Micrococcaceae; genus Arthrobacter; species Arthrobacter sunyaminii. Next base: position 3,193,114 of record NZ_CP076456.1, on the reverse strand, counting down.
ACGAGTTTGCGGCAAAGTCCCATGTGCTGGCCGCCAAGGCCTGGGACGAAGGCAACTACGCCAACCTGACCGTCGCCGTCGACGGTGTTGCCCTGGACCGGGATGAATCCATCCGTGCCGGTTCGACGGTGGAGAAACTGTCCACCCTCGCCACCGTGTTCCGTCCCGCCGGCAACGATGCCTCCGGCGGCACTGTTACCGCCGGCAACGCCTCGCCGCTGAATGACGGTGCCTCGGCCGCCTGGCTGGGAAGCGAGGCAGCCGAGCGTCTTCTCGGGCTGCCCCCGCTGGCCCGCATTGCCGGGCGCGGCGCCGCCGCCAACGAACCGCAGTACTTCGGCTACGCGCCGGTCGAAGCCGCTAATCTCGCCCTCAAACGTGCCGGGATCAGCTGGGGTGACGTGGGCGCCGTCGAGCTCAATGAAGCCTTCGCCGCCCAGTCCCTGGCATGCCTCGATGCCTGGGACATCGACCCGGACATCGTCAATGCGTGGGGAGGTGCGGTGGCCATCGGACACCCGCTCGGTGCCTCAGGCACCCGCATCCTGGGAACGCTGGCTCGCCGGCTCCAAGCCTCCGGCGAGCGGTGGGGCGTCGCGGCGATCTGCATCGGCGTCGGCCAGGGACTGGCCGTAGTGCTCGAAAACTCAACAACCACCGCGAACTAGGGGAAACTGTGCTCAACATCGTGCAGGACGTCGACGAAGCCGTTGCGTCCATCACCGACGGGGCAACCGTCATGATCGGCGGCTTCGGCAAGGCCGGACAGCCCGTGGAACTGATCGAGGCGCTGCTCCGGCAGGGAGCCTCGGACCTGACAGTGGTGAATAACAACGCCGGCAACGGTGAACACGGCCTGGCAGCGCTCATTGGCGCCGGCAGGGTGAAGAAAATCATCTGTTCCTTCCCGCGCCAGTCCGACTCCCAGATCTTCGACGCGAAGTTCCGGGCGGGGGAGATCGAACTCGAGCTGGTGCCGCAGGGCAACCTTGCCGAGCGGATCCGGGCCGCAGGGGCCGGCATCGGCGGCTTCTTCACGCCCACCGGGTACGGAACGATGCTCGCTGAGGGCAAGGAGACCCGGATCATCGACGGCCGGGGCTACGTATTCGAATCCCCGCTCTCGGCGGACTTTGCGCTGGTCAAGGCACTGCGTGCCGACCGGGCAGGGAACCTCGTCTACCGCAAGACCGCCCGCAACTTCGGTCCCGTCATGGCCGCCGCGGCGACGAACGCCATTGTCCAGGTCCGCGACGTCGTGGACCCGGGGGACCTGGATCCGGAGCACGTCGTCACACCGGGTATTTACGTGAACACGCTGGTGCGCGTGGCAGAGGAAAAGGAGCCGGCAGCAGCATGAACTTTTCAATTGAAGGCACGAGAGCAGAAGGCACGAGAGCAGAAGGCACAGCAGGCGGGACGGAAACCGGGGACCGCCTGGACAAGTTCCAGCTAGCGGAACTGGTGGCGCGGGACATCGCACCCGGTTCCTACGTCAACCTCGGGATCGGCCAGCCCACCCTGGTGTCGAACTACCTGATGCCGGAACAGAAGATTACCCTGCACACCGAAAACGGAATGCTGGGAATGGGGCCCCAAGCGCAGGGCAGCCAGATCGACGGCGACCTGATCAACGCCGGAAAGATCCCGGTCACCGAGCTGCCGGGAGCGGCGTACTTCCATCACGCCGATTCCTTCGCCATCATGCGCGGCGGTCACCTGGACGTCTGCGTGCTTGGCGCTTTCCAGGTTTCAGCTTCAGGAGACCTGGCCAACTGGCACACCGGCGCCGCCGACGCCATTCCAGCCGTGGGCGGAGCCATGGACCTGGCAACCGGAGCCAAGGACGTCTACGTCATGATGTCCCTGTTCACCCGGGAAGGCCTGAGCAAACTCGTCCGCCAGTGCACCTACCCCCTGACAGGAGTGGGCTGCGTGACCCGCGTCTACACTAATGAAGCGGTCTTCCTGCTGAAGGAGGACGGCGTGCACGTGCGGGAAACCCACGGCATCAGCTTCGAGGAGCTGGCCGCCGTGATGGATGTTCCGCTGATCCGCGATCCGGCCGGCACCTAAGGCCGGCACCGTTATCCACGAGGGAGAAATGAGCGAGACCTCCGCCGCAAGCGGCCAGCACGTCCAGTCGCTGGCGCGCGGCCTAAGCGTGATTCGGTCCTTCGACGCCGACCACGTCAGCATGACCCTGAGCGAGGTTTCCCGCCGGACCGGGCTGACCCGTGCCACCGCCCGGCGGTTCCTGCTGACCCTCGTGGATTTGGGGTACATGCGCACTGACGGCCGCAATTTCGAGCTGACCGCCCAGGTGCTGGGCCTGGGATATTCCTACCTCTCGGGCCAGACCCTGCCGCAGCTGGCGCAGCCCCTGCTGGAAGACCTCTCCCGCACCATCTCGGAGTCCACGTCCGCGTCCATCCTTGACGGCCAGGACATTGTCTACGTCGCCCGAATCCATACCCGGAGGCTGATGCGCGTTGGCATCGCCGTCGGTACCCGGTTCCCCGCCTATGCCACCTCCATGGGGCGGGTCCTGCTGGCCGGCCTGCCGGACGCGGAGCTGGAGCAGTACCTGGCTCAGGTCCAGCCCCGGCCGCTGACGGAACGGACCCTCACCTCCGTCACGGACCTCCGGGAAGAGATAACCAGGGTGAGGGAAGCCGGCTGGGCCGTCGTGGACCAGGAGCTCGAAGCGGGGCTGCGCTCCGTTGCCGTCCCGGTCCGAGGGCCGGGCGGGGATGTGATTGCAGCCATCAATACCTCCATGCAGGCTTCGTTGGGGACAGGCGGGAGTACTCTGGAGGAAGCTGTTGCGGAGGTCTTGCCGCACCTGCAGCAGACTGCGGCGAAGATTACCGCCGCGCTGGTTGCCGGGAGCTAGCCTCAGGATGTGATTCTTGCCGCATCGTCAGGCGGGGAAGCTTAAGTCTGTTAGACTAATAATCAATTGTTTGTGTGGCAGTGGATGAAGGACGCTTATCGTAGCGGGCCTGTTTCCGGGTTGCAGGGTTCCTGTGCAACGAATGCCACACTTTTGCACGCCTACGGTCGCTTTCGGCGAGACTATCGGAGCTTCTCGGGGCATTGCGGAAACGACGACTTAAAGCGCGTCGCCTCGGCTGTTCCAACAGCTGACAGCGGGGCGGAGCAACCAAGAGAACTTATCTCGAGAAAAAACGGAGAACACGAAAGTGCCTACGATTCAGCAGCTGGTCCGCAAGGGCCGGTCACCCAAGGTCTCCAAGACCAAGGCTCCTGCCCTCCAGGGCAGCCCGATGCGCCGTGGTGTCTGCACCCGCGTTTACACCACCACCCCGAAGAAGCCGAACTCTGCACTGCGTAAGGTTGCCCGCGTGCGCCTGAACGGTGGCATTGAAGTGACCGCCTACATCCCCGGTGTTGGTCACAACCTGCAGGAACACTCCATCGTCCTCGTTCGCGGTGGTCGTGTGAAGGACCTGCCCGGTGTTCGTTACAAGATCGTTCGCGGCGCACTCGACACCCAGGGTGTCAAGAACCGCAAGCAGGCTCGCAGCCGTTACGGCGCGAAGATGGAGAAGAAGTAATATGCCCCGCAAGGGTCCGGCCCCCAAGCGGCCGCTCGTACTGGATCCCGTCTACGGCTCCCCGCTGGTCACTCAGCTGATCAACAAGGTTCTCGTCGACGGCAAGAAGTCCACCGCTGAGCGCATTGTTTACGGTGCACTCGCAGGCGCTCAGGAGAAGACCGGGGGAGACCCCGTTGCAGCCCTGAAGAAGGCCATGGACAACATCAAGCCCAGCCTTGAGGTCAAGTCCCGCCGCGTCGGCGGCGCCACCTACCAGGTTCCGGTTGAGGTCAAGCCGGGCCGTGCAACTGCACTGGCCCTGCGCTGGCTGGTTGGCTACTCCAAGGCCCGCCGCGAAAAGACCATGACCGAGCGTCTGCGCAACGAGATCCTGGATGCTTCCAACGGTCTTGGTGCAGCAGTCAAGCGCCGCGAAGACACCCACAAGATGGCTGAATCCAACAAGGCCTTCGCACACTACCGCTGGTAATAAGCCAGGCCGACGGCGGCCACTCCTTCAAGGCCCTGCATTCCGCTTACGGCGGGGTGCGGGGCCCGAAGCAGATAAACGCAGTCGAACCGGCAAAAACCAACTAAGGGAGAAACCGTGGCACTTGACGTGCTTACCGACCTGAACAAGGTCCGCAACATCGGCATCATGGCCCACATTGATGCCGGCAAGACCACCACCACCGAGCGCATCCTGTTCTACACCGGTGTCAACCACAAGATTGGTGAGACCCACGACGGTGCGTCCACCATGGACTGGATGGCACAGGAGCAGGAGCGGGGTATCACCATTACCTCCGCAGCTACCACGTGCTACTGGGACAACAACCAGATCAACATCATCGACACCCCGGGTCACGTTGACTTCACGGTCGAGGTTGAGCGGTCCCTGCGCGTGCTCGACGGCGCTGTAGCCGTTTTCGACGGCAAGGAAGGCGTGGAGCCGCAGTCCGAGACTGTTTGGCGCCAGGCTGACAAGTACAACGTTCCGCGCATCTGCTTCGTCAACAAGATGGACAAGCTCGGCGCTGACTTCTACTTCACTGTGGACACGATCATCAACCGCCTCGGCGCGAAGCCGCTGGTTATCCAGCTGCCCATCGGTGCCGAGAGCGAGTTTGAAGGCGTCGTTGACCTGGTCGAGATGCGTGCACTGACGTGGCGCGGCGACTCCAAGGGTGACGTCACCATGGGTGCCAAGTACGAGGTCGAGCCCATCCCGGCCGATCTGGCCGAAAAGGCTGAAGAGTACCGCGCCGCGCTCATCGAGACCGTTGCCGAAGCCAGCGACGAACTGATGAACAAGTACCTCGAAGGTGAAGAATTCACCACCGAGGAAATCAAGGCCGGCATCCGCCACCTGACCATCAACTCGCTGGTTTACCCGGTGCTTTGCGGTTCCGCGTTCAAGAACCGCGGCGTACAGCCGATGCTTGACGCCGTCGTCGCCTACCTGCCGAACCCGCTGGACGTCCCGAACATCAAGGGCCACGACATCCGCGACGAAGAGGTCATCCTCGAACGCGCCGCTGATGCCAACGCTCCGTTCTCGGCCCTGGCGTTCAAGGTTGTCACGCACCCGTTCTTCGGCCGCCTGACGTACATCCGCGTGTACTCCGGTCACGCTGCTTCCGGCGCCCAGGTCATGAATGCGACCAAGCAGAAGAAGGAGCGCATCGGAAAGCTCTTCCAGATGCACGCCAACAAGGAAAACCCGGTCGAAGAGATCACCACCGGTCACATCTACGCTGCGATTGGCCTGAAGGACACCACCACGGGTGACACCCTGTGCGACCTTCAGAACCCGATCGTGCTGGAATCCATGAGCTTCCCGGAGCCCGTGATTTCCGTGGCCATCGAGCCGAAGACCAAGGGTGACCAGGAGAAGCTCTCCACGGCCATCCAGAAGCTCTCCGAAGAGGATCCGACCTTCCAGGTCTCCCTCGACGAAGACACCAACCAGACGATCATCGCCGGTATGGGCGAGCTGCACCTGGACATCCTGGTTGACCGCATGCGCCGCGAATTCCGCGTCGAGGCAAACGTGGGCAAGCCCCAGGTTGCCTACCGCGAAACCATCAAGCGCGCTGTGGCCAAGCATGACTACACGCACAAGAAGCAGACCGGTGGTTCGGGCCAGTTCGCAAAGGTCCAGATCGCGATCGAGCCGATGGACACGTCGGAAGGCGTGTTCTACGAGTTCGACAATAAGGTCACCGGTGGCCGTATTCCCCGTGAATACATCCCCAGCGTTGACCAGGGTATCCAGAGCGCGCTCACCGAAGGTGTGCTCGCCGGTTACCCCGTGGTCGGTGTCAAGGCAAGCCTGCTTGACGGTGCCTACCACGATGTTGACTCCTCGGAAATGGCGTTCAAGATCGCCGGACGACAGGCTTTCAAGGAAGCCGCCCGCCTGGCGAACCCTGTACTGCTCGAACCGCTGATGGATGTTGAAGTCCGCACCCCTGAGGAATACATGGGTGAAGTTATCGGTGACATCAACTCCCGCCGCGGCCAGATGCAGTCCATGGAAGACGCCGCAGGCGTAAAGGTCATCCGTGCTCACGTACCGCTGTCCGGCATGTTCGGCTACATCGGCGACCTGCGTTCAAAGACGCAGGGACGCGCCGTGTACTCCATGTCGTTCAACAGCTACGCGGAGGTCCCGAAGGCAGTAGCCGACGAGATCATCCAGAAGACGCGCGGCGAATAAAACCCTGGTTGGTGTTCCGGGGGCAACTTCGGAACACCAGCTGTGTGCAGCGGGCCAAGGCCCAGGCCGGAAGCCCGCTGCATAGCCAGACTGAGCGGCCTCGCCAGGCTGCTGCGGATATACGGCAATTTCATCAAATAAACAGCCCCCAGTAGACTTACATCAGTTTCAGCAGCGAGAAGCGCTGTTGGAGATTGAGTCTTCAACCTTTCTAGGAGGAACCCGTGGCGAAGGCAAAGTTCGAGCGGACTAAGCCGCACGTCAACATCGGCACCATTGGTCACGTTGACCATGGAAAGACGACGTTGACCGCTGCCATTTCGAAGGTGCTTGCTGACAAGTACCCTGATCTGAATGAAAAGCGCGATTTCGCTGCTATCGACTCTGCACCTGAAGAGCGCCAGCGCGGTATCACCATCAACATCTCGCACATCGAGTACCAGACCGAGAAGCGCCACTACGCACACGTAGACGCCCCCGGTCACGCTGACTACATCAAGAACATGATCACTGGTGCAGCTCAGATGGACGGCGCAATCCTCGTGGTTGCCGCTACCGACGGTCCGATGGCCCAGACCCGCGAGCACGTTCTGCTGGCCCGCCAGGTTGGCGTTCCCTACCTGCTGGTCGCACTGAACAAGTCCGACATGGTCGACGATGAGGAACTGCTGGACCTCGTTGAAATGGAAGTTCGCGAACTGCTGAGCTCCCAGGAATTCGACGGCGACAACGCTCCCGTCGTTCGCGTCTCCGGCCTCAAGGCTCTGGAAGGCGACCCGAAGTGGGTTGCTTCCGTCGAAGAGCTCATGGAAGCCGTTGACAACAACGTGCCGGACCCGATCCGCGACAAGGACAAGCCGTTCCTGATGCCGATCGAGGACGTCTTCACGATCACCGGTCGTGGAACCGTTGTCACGGGCCGCGCCGAGCGCGGTACCCTTGCCATCAACTCCGAGGTCGAGATCGTCGGCATCCGTCCGGTCCAGAAGACCACGGTTACCGGTATCGAGATGTTCCACAAGCAGCTTGACGAAGCATGGGCAGGCGAGAACTGTGGTCTCCTGCTCCGCGGCATCAAGCGCGAAGACGTAGAGCGCGGCCAGGTTGTCGTGAAGCCGGGTTCCATCACCCCGCACACCGACTTCGAGGCCAACGTCTACATCCTGTCCAAGGATGAAGGCGGACGCCACAACCCGTTCTACTCGAACTACCGCCCGCAGTTCTACTTCCGCACCACGGACGTAACCGGCGTTATCACCCTGCCCGAGGGCACGGAAATGGTTATGCCCGGCGACAACACTGAGATGACCGTTGAGCTCATCCAGCCCATCGCCATGGAAGAAGGCCTCGGCTTCGCTATCCGCGAAGGCGGCCGCACCGTTGGTTCAGGCCGTGTCACCAAGATCATCAAGTAATTTCCTTACTTGTTGAATCCACGGTGAAGATCCTGCCTCCGGGTAAGGATACGAACTGAAAAGATGTCCCCGCTGCTCACGCAGCGGGGACATCTTGCTTTAACCGGGCGGTGGGCCGGCAGGCAGGTGAGTTATCCCCATCCGCGGTGCACTCTGTCCTGAAGCCAACGACAACGCCTCTATGATGTGAAGCAGATTTGCATCGCTTAATGGGGGTTGACGGGCAATGGAGATAGTAGTTGGGGCGGTCCTGGTGCTCATGGGCATCGGTTTCGCCATAGGCTGGTTCTGCCGCGGCCACGGCTCGCAGGCTTCGGAACCTGCTGTGCCGGCACAGGCACAGGCACAGGCGGCGCCGGCGGCGTCAGAGGCTCTCAGCAAGGCTTACAACGAAGGTTACCGGGCCGGCTACACCATCGCTTCTGCGGCGCACGGGGCCGGCAGCGAGACTGCCCTGCGGCAGCCCGTCCTGGAAATTCCCAGACCACCCGAGACTGCCAGACCACCGGAGACTGCCAAACCACCGGAGACTGCCAAACCGCCGGAAACTCCCCGCCTGGACGGTCCGCCGCCCGAGGCACTCCGGGCCGGACCGGTTCCGTCCCTGTCCACTCCCGCCCGGCCTGCGCCTCCTCCGGCCGTGACTCCCGGTCCCAAGCAACTTGCGGCCCTGAAGGCGGAAGAGGAAGCCCGCAAACACCGCAGGGACCTGCGCAACATCAACATCACCCTCTACGCTGCGTGCCTCCTGCTGGTTGCCGCCGCCTCACTCTTCATCGGCTTGGCAATATCGCAGACCGCACGGTTTGCGGGCGTGAGCATTGTTTCCGGATTGTTTTACGCCGGCGGGCTGGCTGTGCATGCAAGAAGCCGGCGGCTGCGGCCAGCCGGGGTGGCCTTTACCGGAACCGGTTTGGCTCTCATCCCTGTAGTGGGCCTGGCATTGAACAACTTTGTGCTCCGCGATGCGCCCCTGGCCTGGCTGGCCACCTCGCTTGTCGGAACCATGGCGTTTGGCTATGCAGCTGCAAAGCTGGACAGCAGGGTTGTTGCCTACCTGTCCATAACCTTCCTGCTCTCGACAGCGCTGGCCTCAGGTGCCGCCCTGCGCTCCGGAATTGTCTGGTACTTTCTCTTCACTGTCCTGTTGGCGACGGCGATCTCCCTGATGGCCATGCGCCGCCCGGCGTGGCTGAACAACCTGTATCTGGACGCCTTTGTCAGCTCCCACCGCTTCCTGGTTCCGGCCACGGCAGCCGTGGCGGTCCTAACAGCCGCAGAGCTGGGAGGATGGCAGTTCTCCATCCTGTTCCTGTCGTTCGCCTGCTACTACGCCGTTCTGTTCCTGCAGAGCCCGCGGCGGGAACGCCTGATCAACAGCTACGGTTTCCGGATCTCGGCCACGGCAGGACTGGCAGTGCTGTCCTACGAGGTTGGCGATGATCTTGGAACCGCGCTCCTTGTCCTTTCCCTGCTCCTGGCGCTCCAAACAGCGGGACTGGCGGCGTGGCGCCGTCACTATGATGCCGTTGGCGGAAAACGATTCTTCGGTGTCGATCTGGTTATCCTGCTGTGCCTACAAGCCGCTGCCGCAGTTGCTGCAGGAATCGCAGCATCCTTCGAAGGCGGCAGCGGGAGCTTGGCCACGTTCACCGCCACGTCTGTGCTGGTACTGATCACGTTCATGGTTGCGGCTTGGAAGGTGCCTTTTGTTCCCGCCGCAACGGTTGCAGCGGCGGCACTGCCCGGCTTTATTCCCCGGCTCTTTGACCCTTGGGACGGATCGCTGTGGACGGCCGTCCTGCTGGGCGTGTTGGTAGTGGCCTTCCTGGTCCTGCGCGCTGTCTCCTCGTCCGGCGTGCAGCGCCAGGACTTTATCGTCGGCGCGCGGTGCGCCGCTACCGGCCTGGTGCCTGTCCTGTCCGTGGCGGGAATGGAAAGTGCCAGTCTGGACGGGCAGACCGTGTGGGCGTGGACCCTGACCCTGTCTATTGCCGCCGTACTGCTGAACCAGGTGCTGTCCGTTTACCTGCTGGGCGCCGGCCGTCCGGTTCGGTTTACGGATGCCGTGCTGGGCGGCGCGGCCGGGCTGGTGCCGGTGCTGACGGTGTGGCTGCGGTTCGTGGAGGATCCGGGGACTGTGCTCACGGTGTGCGTGGTGTTCGGTGCGCTGGCCGTGAATGTGCTGACGTCGGTGGTGCTGCGGCGGTTCTTCGCCGCGAGTTCCTGGTTGGAGTGGGTGGGCCCTGGCGGGTTTGCTGCGGCTGCGCTGGTTGGTGCCGGGGTGCTGGGGCTGCGCGGGTATGAGGTGCTTGCTGGTGCGGCTTTGGTTTACTGCGGGTTCATGGCTGTGCGGTGGGCGCGGGCGGAAGTGCGGGGCCGGTACGTGCTGGCAGCCCAGGTGATGCTGACGGTGTTGGCGGCGCTGGTTGTTGCGGACCTGGAGTTGAGCGTGCACGGGGTGTTTGTTGCGGTGGCTGTTTCGGTGGCCGTTCAGCAGGTGGTGCGGACGGTGTTGCAGGACCGGTTCGGCAGTGTGGGACTGGGCCAGCTGGTACCGGTTGCTCAGTGGGGGAGCATCGCGGTGCTGGCTTTGCTGCCCCTGGCCTACTTCCTCATTGCTGTTCCGGTCCAAAAGCCCACGTACGTGCTGCTGCTGGGAATTGCCGTCGGGATGACTCTCTTTATGCAGGCAGCGGCAACGGCACGGATGGTTTCCGGCCGTCCGGTTCGGTTTGCGGATGCCGTGCTGGGCGGCGCGGCCGGGCTGGTGCCGGTGCTGACGGTGTGGCTGCGGTTCGTGGAGGATCCGGGGACTGTGCTCACGGTGTGCGTGGTGTTCGGTGCGCTGGCCGTGAATGTGCTGACGTCGGTGGTGCTGCGGCGGTTCTTCGCCGCGAGTTCCTGGTTGGAGTGGGTGGGCCCTGGCGGGTTTGCTGCGGCTGCGCTGGTTGGTGCCGGGGTGCTGGGGCTGCGCGGGTATGAGGTGCTTGTCGGTGCGGCTTTGGTTTACTGCGGGTTCATGGCTGTGCGGTGGGCGCGGGCGGAAGTGCGGGGCCGGTACGTGCTGGCAGCCCAGGTGATGCTGACGGTGTTGGCGGCGCTGGTTGTTGCGGACCTGGAGTTGAGCGTGCACGGGGTGTTTGTTGCGGTGGCTGTTTCGGTGGCCGTTCAGCAGGTGGTGCGGACGGTGTTGCAGGACCGGTTCGGCAGTGTGGGACTGGGCCAGCTGGTACCGGTTGCTCAGTGGGGGAGCATCGCGGTGCTGGCTTTGCTGCCCCTGGCCTACTTCCAAATTGCAGGCAGCGGGACTCAGCGCCATGTTGTGGCACTTTCCTTGGTGCTGCTCCTGAGCGTGTCCCTGGCGGCTTTCCGAAAGGACCGGAACGGCAACGCCCTGTATGCCGGCGTCTATGCCCTGGGACTGCTTCCCGTTGTGCTGGCACCTGTCATCCAGTTCAGCAGCGGAGGAGTCCTGGGCAAGGGGACCGGAGCCGCCGAGTCGCCAATCTCCGTGGACGCTGCCTGCGTGGCCCTCCTGGTGCTTGGGGCAGCAGCGCTCTTCGGCGAGTGCCGGAAAGAGGCCGGGCGAAACGTCCGCAACCCCTTCCTTGTTGCCGCCGGCGGCTATCCCGTTCTGGTGCTGGCACTGGCCGTCTGGGAGGGACAGGCGTTGTTTGACGGATTGGCCCTGTTGCTTCTGGCCGCAGGGTTTCTCGGTGTTTCTTTCACCCGTAAGCTTCCGTGGCTCGCTGCTGCAGCATCGGCGGGGATCCTGGCTGCTTCGTTCCTGCTTTACGGATGGATCATCCGTGACATTCTGGAGATCGCATTCCTGCCCGGCTCCGCGCAGTTGTGGCCGGGTTTTTCAGCTGCCGTGGTGCTGTACGCGGTACGGACTGTGTGCTCCGTCCTTCCACAGAATCCCGACGCCGTGCTGCGGCAACGCATTTTAGGCTCCAGCGCGTCTCTCATCGCCGCGGGCGCAGGAGTCGCGGCCATGTCCACGGACAACGCCTCAGCGCTTTACGGTTCCGTGGTCCTGATCTGCGCTCTGGCGGCAGCAGTCCTGGAAGTACCGGCCGAGCGGCGGGAGGATGCGGGGGAAGCCGGTGCCCTCGTGGGTGCACTGGCACTGCAGCGCATCATCTGGTTATTCGTTGAAGACACCGGCTGGTTCTGGGCACTGCAATTCTGGGTGGTGTTTCTGGCAGCGCTTGCCGTCTACGAGTTCTACCGCCGCCGCAGCGCGCGGGGAGCAGTTGTCCTGTCAGCCTCCGCGGCGCTGCTGTCCGCTACCGGTTTGACCACCGTAGTCAGCGGGAACGCCGGCGAGCAGGTGTGGGCACTGGTGGCGCATACTGGCCTGCTGGCGTTCGGCGTCCTCGCCAGCCGGCGGCTGTTCACGGTTTGGGGCGCCGCCGGGGTTGCCCTTGCTGTGCTCTGGTATCTGCGCGGCTACACGTTCCTGCTGCTTGCGCTCCTGGCCGCAGCCCTCATTGCCCTGGCTGTCTGGAGGCTGAACCGGGTGCGTTCGGACTCAGCAGGAGAACCCGCATCCTAGAGGCTGACCCGCGTCTGGTTTAGGATCGACAAATGGAACTACTGATCATCCTTGCCGTTGTTGTGGCTGTCGCAGGCGCCGTCGTTTGGGGTCGGCGGACCTTCCGCCGTGAACTCGACAGGGGCAAGCGCATCCGCCGTTCCAACCGCAGGCCCTGAGCCTGGTTTTCCGTGGGCCCCGGCCTGCGCTAAACTGGGGAACGTTGACTTGTTATAGGCCGCGGACCATCGCGGCTGATCTGCTTGGCAGCAGAACGCCGATTGGCGGATTCTGCGCTGTTCTGGCAGACTAGAGAAGTTGTTCAAGCGCTTTTGTGCCCGCATGCGCCGTCCGGTCCGAATGGATCGGCCCCAAGCGTGTGATGAGATTGCGTCCCGGTCAGGATAATGCCTGATGCAGGGGCGGATCCTTTAGGGGAAAAGCCCATATATAACCCGCCCCCATTCTTGCCAGGGCGTCGCAGATGCAACATCCGCGACACGCCCGAGCGCGGGGGTCGGAGCCTCGGCAGGGTGAGGAACCCGGATTTATCCGGATTCAGTCTGTTGGAGGAGTGCCAGGCCGTAAAGGCAGCTAGGTACAAAAACTGTACAGAGAGCAATACTCGAAGAAAGAGGCACGACGCCATGGCGGGACAAAAAATCCGCATCCGGCTGAAGTCGTATGACCACGAGGTCATCGACGTATCAGCACGGAAGATCGTTGAGACGGTCACGCGTGCAGGCGCAACGGTAGTAGGCCCCGTGCCGCTGCCCACGGAAAAGAACGTGTACTGCGTTATCCGTTCGCCGCACAAGTACAAGGACAGCCGCGAGCACTTTGAAATGCGCACGCACAAGCGTCTGATCGACATCATTGACCCCACGCCTAAGGCCGTTGACTCGCTGATGCGTCTTGACCTGCCTGCAGACGTGAACATCGAAATCAAGCTGTAGGGGGGGAGCAGATACATATGTCTACTTCACTTACACGCCAGGTCAAGGGCCTTCTGGGTACCAAGCTGGGCATGACTCAGGTCTGGGACGAGAACAACAAGCTCATCCCGGTGACCGTTGTCCAGGCTGACTCAAACGTTGTTACGCAGCTGCGCAACGCGGACAAGGACGGCTACACCGCCGTTCAGATCGGCTACGGCCAGATCGACCCGCGCAAGGTGACCAAGCCGCTGGCCGGCCACTTTGAAAAGGCAGGCGTCACGCCTCGCCGCCACGTTGTTGAACTGCGCACCGCAGACGCCGACACCTACGAGCTGGGCCAGGAACTCTCTGTTGAGATTTTCGAAGCCGGCCAGAAGGTCGACGTCACCGGAACCTCCAAGGGCAAGGGCTTCGCCGGTGTTATGAAGCGTCACGGCTTCCACGGCGTCGGTGCCTCCCACGGTGCACACAAGAACCACCGTAAGCCCGGTTCCATCGGTGGCGCATCCACCCCGGGCCGCGTCTTCAAGGGCGTTCGGATGGCAGGCCGCATGGGCGCCGTCCGCCACACCACGATGAACCTCACGGTTCACGGTGTGGACGCCGAGAAGTCGCTCCTGCTGATCAAGGGTGCCATTCCCGGCGCCCGCGGCCAGGTCGTCCTCGTACGCACCGCCGTGAAGGGAGCTTAGTCTCATGGCTAACGAAACCACTGTTGAATTCCCCGCAGCACTCTTCGACGTTCAGACGAACGTTCCGCTTCTGCACCAGGTTGTAGTTGCTCAGCTTGCAGCTGCCCGCCAGGGTACGCACAAGACGAAGACCCGCGCAGAGGTCTCCGGTGCAGGCCGCAAGCCGTTCAAGCAGAAGGGTACCGGCCGCGCCCGTCAGGGTTCCATCCGTGCTCCTCACATGACCGGTGGTGGCGTGGTTCACGGACCGACGCCCCGCGACTACAGCCAGCGCACCCCCAAGAAGATGATTGCCGCCGCACTCCGCGGTGCACTCTCGGACCGGGCACGCAACGGCCGCATCCACGTGCTGGAAACCCTGGTAGCCGGCGAAACGCCGTCCACCAAGGCTGCTCGTGAGTCCCTGCGTTCGCTGACCGAACGCAAGAACATGCTCGTTGTTATCGAGCGCGCCAACGACGTTGCTGCACTGTCCGTGCGCAACCTCACCGATGTTCATGTGATCTATGTAGATCAGCTGAACACGTATGACGTGCTGGTTGCCGACGACGTGGTCTTCACCAAGGCTGCCTACGACGAGTTCGTCGGCAAGAACACTGTCAAGGAGGACGCCAAATGAGCGCGACCACCGCTAAGGACCCTCGCGACGTAGTGCTTGCACCCGTCGTTTCGGAAAAGAGCTACGGCCTGATCGACGAAGGTAAGTACACCTTCCTGGTCGACCCCCGCTCCAACAAGACCGAGATCAAGCTGGCCGTGGAGAAAATCTTCTCCGTCAAGGTCGACTCGATCAACACCATCAACCGTGCCGGTAAGCGCAAGCGGACCAAGTTCGGATGGGGACAGCGCAAGAACACCAAGCGCGCCATTGTCACCCTGAAGGACGGCACAATCGACATCTTCGGCGGTCCGCTCAGCTAGGGCGGAGACCACTTTAACGAGGAATAAATAATGGGAATCCGTAAATACAAGCCGACTACACCGGGCCGTCGCGGCTCGAGCGTAGCCGACTTCACCGAAATCACGCGGTCGACGCCGGAAAAGTCGTTGGTACGCCCGCTGCCCAAAAAGGGCGGCCGTAACAACACCGGTAAGATCACGACCAGGCACAAGGGTGGTGGGCACAAGCGTCAGTACCGTCTGATCGACTTCCGCCGCCACGACAAGGACGGCGTCGACGCTCGCGTTGCCGAGATCGAATACGATCCGAACCGTACCGCCCGCATTGCACTGCTGCACTACGTTGATGGCACCAAGCGTTACATCATTGCTCCGAACAAGCTCAAGCAGGGCGACCACGTAGAGGCCGGCGCCGGCGCTGATATCAAGCCCGGCAACAACCTGCCCCTGCGCAACATCCCCGTGGGTACCACCATCCACGCAGTTGAACTGCGTCCGGGCGGCGGTGCCAAGATGGCCCGCTCCGCCGGTGCATCGGTTCAGCTTGTTGCCAAGGAAGGCCGCTTCGCCCAGCTGCGTCTGCCTTCCGGCGAAATCCGTAACGTCGACGCCCGTTGCCGCGCAACGGTCGGCGAGGTCGGCAACGCCGAGCAGTCCAACATCAACTGGGGTAAGGCCGGCCGTATGCGCTGGAAGGGCGTACGCCCGACCGTCCGCGGTGTCGCCATGAACCCGGTCGACCACCCGCACGGTGGTGGTGAAGGTAAGACCTCCGGTGGACGCCACCCGGTCAACCCGAACGGTAAGCGCGAAGGCCGCACACGCCGCCCCAATAAAGAGAGCGACAACCTCATTGTGCGTCGCCGTCGTTCCGGCAAGAACAAGCGATAGGAGCCTGGAAACATGCCACGCAGCCTGAAGAAAGGCCCCTTCGTCGACCAGCACCTGTTCCTTAAGGTAGCGGCCGAAAACGAAAAGGGCACCAAGAACGTCATCAAGACGTGGTCCCGTCGTTCGATGATCATCCCCGACATGCTCGGGCACACGATCGCCGTACACGACGGACGTAAGCACATTCCGGTGTTTGTCACCGAGTCGATGGTCGGGCACAAGCTCGGCGAATTCGCTCTGACGCGGACATTCCGCGGCCATGTGAAGGACGACCGCAAGGGCAAGCGCCGCTAGGCGCTGCTCTTTCGGCAGAAGACGAGAGAAGGAAAGCAATGGAAGCCAAGGCAATTGCGCGTCATATCCGCGTAACGCCTATGAAGGCCCGGCGCGTCGTCAACCTTGTTCGTGGCAAGCAAGCGAATGAGGCTCTGGCAATTCTGAAGTTTGCCCCCCAGGCAGCTTCGGAGCCGGTATTCAAGGTAGTTCAGTCGGCCATGGCCAACGCACGTGTCCTCGCGGACCGTGACGGTGTGGCCTTCGATGAGGGTGACCTCTTCATCAGCGAAGCATTCGTTGACGAAGGGCCCACCATGAAGCGGTTCCAGCCCCGTGCACAGGGCCGCGCGTACCGCATCAACAAGCGGACCAGCCACGTCACTGTGGTTGTCGCAACCCCCAAAATCGAGGAGGAACGCTAAGTGGGACAGAAGGTTAACCCGCACGGGTTCCGACTCGGCATTACCACTGACCATGTATCGCACTGGTTTGCTGACAGCAACAAGCCGGGCCAGCGCTACAAGGACTTCGTCCGCGAGGACATCAAGATCCGTCAGCTGATGTCCACCGGCATGGACCGCGCCGGCATCGCCAAGGTTGAGATCGAGCGCACCCGTGACCGTGTCCGCGTGGATATCCACACGGCTCGTCCGGGCATCGTCATCGGTCGCCGCGGCGCCGAAGCAGACCGCATCCGCGGCGAGCTGGAGAAGCTCACGGGCAAGCAGGTTCAGCTGAACATCCTCGAGGTCAAGAACCCCGAGATGGAAGCACAGCTTGTTGCCCAGGGCGTTGCTGAGCAGCTCTCTTCCCGCGTGGCTTTCCGCCGTGCAATGAAGAAGGCTATCCAGTCCGCACAGCGTGCAGGTGCAAAGGGTATCCGTATCCAGTGCTCCGGCCGTCTGGGCGGCGCTGAAATGAGCCGTTCGGAGTTCTACCGCGAAGGCCGTGTGCCCCTGCACACCCTCCGCGCGCAGATCGACTACGGCTTCTTCGAAGCCAAGACCACCTTCGGCCGCATCGGTGTGAAGGTTTGGATCTACAAGGGTGACGTTACCGCCAAGGAACTGGCTGCACAGCAGGCTGCTGCACCGTCCCGCGGACGTTCCAGCGACCGTCCGGGCCGCGGCCCGGCCGATCGCGGAGACCGTGGCGGCGACCGCCGTCGTCGTCCCGAGCGTGCCGACAAGGCCGCCGCGCCTGCTGCTGCAGAGGCTCCGGCCGCTGAGGCAGCCGCTCCCGCAGCAGAAGGAGGACAGGCTTAAATGCTTATCCCACGTCGAGTCAAGTTCCGCAAGCAGCACCACCCGGGTCGTTCCGGCGCTGCTACCGGCGGCACCGCAGTCAGCTTTGGCGAGTGGGGTATTCAGGCTCTGACGCCTGCATACGTCACCAACCGTCAGATCGAAGCTGCACGTATTGCCATGACGCGCCACATCAAGCGCGGCGGTAAGGTCTGGATCAACATCTACCCTGACCGTCCGCTGACGAAGAAGCCGGCCGAAACCCGCATGGGTTCCGGTAAGGGTTCTCCGGAGTGGTGGGTTGCAAACGTGAAGCCGGGTCGGGTTCTCTTTGAGATCTCCGGTGTTAATGAAGAGGTAGCTCGTGAGGCACTGCGCCTGGCGATCCATAAGCTGCCGTTGAAGGCACGCATTGTGCGTCGCGAGGGTGGTGAATAGAAATGGCAATTGGTTCAAAGGAACTGGCATCGAAGCAGCTTGACGGCTTCGATAAGGACCGTCTCGTCGAGGAACTTCGCAAGGCCAAGGAAGAGCTGTTCAACCTCCGCTTCCAGTCCGCAACCGGCCAGCTGGAAAGCCACGGCCGTCTGCGCGTAGTGAAGCGCGACATCGCACGCATCTACACCGTGCTGCGTGAGCGCGAGCTGGGGATTCGTCCCGAGGTTGTTGCTCCCGTTGAGGAAGCAGCTCCTGAAAAGGCAGCGAAGAAGTCCAAGAAGAAGGCTACTGAGTCTGAAGCTGAAGCCAAGGTCGCTGAGGATGATGCCAAATGAGTGAAAACAAGAATGAGGCAGCAGTGACAACTGACGCAAACGGCGCCGATGCCCGCGGGTACCGGAAGACCGCACGCGGCTACGTGGTTTCGGACAAGATGGATAAGACCATCGTTGTCCAGGTTGAAGACCGCGTGAAGCACGCCCTGTACGGCAAGGTGCTTCGCCGCACTTCGAAGCTCAAGGCCCACGACGAGCAGAATGCTGCCGGCGTTGGAGACCTCGTGCTGGTCTCGGAAACCCGGCCGCTCTCCGCTACGAAGCGGTGGCGCCTGGTCGAGATCCTCGAAAAGGCCAAGTAACAAAGAAGTACATCCGGCCGGCCGCCGGTGAGCTGATCCTCTCGGGATGAGCTCGCCGGCAACCGCCATCCGGCGACAGGGCCCCGGCCGCGTTATCATCCGATTTCGCATCCGGGGCCCTTTCGCGGTAAACTTGAAATCTTGTCTGTGCGGTGCGGAAGTGTGTCCAGTTTTGGACTGAACATCCTCACCGCCGTATGAGACAAAAGCCCGATAATCTTGTTCGGCACTTTGCCGCGGCCAGCCGCGGTTCGCCCCTGGCGGGGAAGTGCTGAGTACCAGTATTACGGGGTCCACCCATATCCGTTCCGCAAGGCTCAATTTGAGAACCGGCGCGACGACAGGAGTAATAAGTGATTCAGCAGGAGTCGCGACTGAAGGTCGCCGACAACACGGGTGCCAAGGAAATCTTGACCATCCGCGTTCTCGGTGGATCCGGCCGTCGCTACGCAGGCATTGGCGACACCATTGTTGCCACCGTCAAGGATGCAATTCCCGGCGGCAACGTCAAGAAGGGCGATGTGGTCAAGGCCGTCATCGTTCGTACCAAGAAGGAACGCCGCCGCCAGGACGGTTCCTACATCAAGTTCGATGAGAACGCTGCAGTGATCTTGAAGAATGACGGAGACCCCCGCGGTACCCGCATCTTCGGCCCGGTCGGCCGCGAACTTCGCGACAAGAAGTTCATGAAGATCATTTCGCTGGCTCCGGAGGTGCTGTAGTCCATGGCAAAAATCAAAAAGGGTGACCTGGTTCAGGTCATCACCGGTGCAAAGGCTGACCGCGGCGGCGACCGCGGCAAGCAGGGCAAGGTTCTGAAGGTTTACACCGACACCAACCGCGTTCTGGTTGAAGGAATCAACACTGTCAAGAAGCACACCAAGGTTGGACAGTCCTCCAAGGGCTCCAAGACCGGTGGCATCGAAACCGTTGAGGCTCCCATCCACGTTTCCAACGTCGCAGTCGTTGACCCGGAAACGAAGAAGCCGACCCGCGTTGGCTACCGCCAGGAAATCGTCGAAAAAGACGGCCGTGAGCGCACTGTGCGTATCCGCGTCGCCAAGGGCTCTGGGAAGGACCTCTAATGACTGAGACTGTCACCAAGACCGTCCCCCGTCTGAAGACCCGCTACGCAGCGGAGATCAAGAAGACCCTGCAGGACGAATTCAACTACGCAAACGTCAACCAGGTTCCCCGCCTCGTCAAGGTGGTTGTGAACATGGGTGTTGGAGATGCCGCCAAGGACTCCAAGCTCATTGACGGCGCAGTCAAGGACCTGACCCAGATCACGGGTCAGAAGCCGCAGGTTACGAAGGCCCGCAAGTCCATCGCACAGTTCAAGCTGCGCGAAGGCATGCCCATCGGCTGCCACGCAACTCTGCGTGGAGACCGCATGTGGGAATTCGTGGACCGCCTGGTTACCCTCGCCCTGCCGCGTATCCGCGACTTCCGCGGCCTGAACGGCAAGCAGTTCGACGGCAACGGCAACTACACGTTCGGCCTGACCGAACAGTCGATGTTCCACGAAATCGATCAGGACAAGATCGACCGCGTACGCGGCATGGACATCACCGTGGTTACCACTGCAAAGACCGATGACGAGGGACGCGCGCTGCTGAAGGCGCTCGGCTTCCCGTTCAAATCCGAAGATTAATTACTACGTAACAGGTCCGACGGACCCCCGGCCAGGTGCGCCTGAGCCGGAACTCCGCAGGAAACCGTTACGAGGGAGGGCAAGAGCCCAATGACAATGACAGATCCTGTCGCAGACATGCTTACGCGTCTGCGCAATGCAAACTCGGCATACCACGATTCCGTGTCCATGCCTTACAGCAAGCTCAAGGCACGCGTTGCTGACATCCTGAAGGCCGAGGGCTACATTGCCGGCTGGAAGGAAGAAGAGGCCGTCGTCGGCAAGAAGCTGACCCTTGATCTCAAATTCGGTCCGAACCGCGAGCGTTCCATCGCCGGCGTGCGTCGTATCTCCAAGCCCGGTCTGCGCGTATACGCAAAGTCCACCAACCTGCCGCGTGTTCTCGGTGGTCTGGGAATCGCAATCCTGTCGACGTCGTCAGGTCTCCTGACCGACCGCCAGGCCGCCAAGAAGGGTGTAGGTGGGGAAGTCCTCGCCTACGTCTGGTAGCAGGGAAGGGAAAGAAAAATGTCACGTATTGGACGTCTGCCCATCTCGGTTCCTGCCGGAGTTGAAATTTCCGTTGACGGCAACCTTGTCTCCGTCAAGGGTGCCAAGGGCGAGCTGAGCCACACTGTGCCCAGCCCGATCACTGTCACGCTCGAAGACAACACCATCACCGTTGCCCGCCCGAACGACGAGCGCGAATCCCGTTCCCTTCACGGCCTGACCCGCACCCTGATCAGCAACATGATCACCGGTGTGACCGAAGGCTACAAGAAGGACCTGGAAATCGTTGGTACCGGTTACCGCGTAGTGGCCAAGGGTTCGGACCTCGAGTTCGCCCTGGGCTACAGCCACCCGGTTCCGGTCACGGCACCCGAGGGCATCACGCTTACCGTCGTGGGCCCCACGAAGGTCACAGTGTCCGGCATCGACAAGCAGCAGGTGGGCGAGGTTTCGGCCAACATCCGCAAGCTGCGCAAGCCCGATCCCTACAAGGGCAAGGGTATTCGTTATGCCGGCGAGATTGTCCGCCGCAAGGTCGGAAAGGCTGGTAAGTAACCATGGCCATCAGCATTAACAAGAAGCGTAATTCCAAGAGCAAGTCGGCTGCACGCAGCCGTCGCCAGCTGCGCATCCGCAAGCGGATCTCCGGTACCGCGGCTCGTCCGCGCCTGGTGGTCAACCGCTCGGCCCGCCACGTATTCGTCCAGGTTGTCGATGACACCCGCGGCGTAACCGTTGCATCGGCTTCCACCATGGAAGCTGACCTGCGCGCACTGGACGGCGACAAGACTGCCAAGTCCAAGCGCGTTGGCGAGCTCGTTGCCGAGCGTGCCAAGGCTGCCGGCGTTGAAGCCGTTGTCTTCGACCGCGGTGGCAACCGCTACCACGGCCGTATCGCGGCCGTTGCAGACGGCGCACGCGAAGGTGGGCTGTCACTGTGACCGAGGCTAACAAGGAAAAGGAAAATCAGGTGACTGAAGCTACAGCTGCTGAGGCAACTGAGACCAAGGACGCCGCCGCTCCCGCCACTGACGACCGCCGCGGCGGACGCAAGGGCGAGCAGCGCTCCGACCGTGGAGGCCGCGGCGAACGCGGTGGCCGCGGTGGCCGCGACGGCGGACGCAACGATGAGAAGGACAAGTTCATTGAACGCGTCGTGACCATCAACCGCGTCGCCAAGGTTGTCAAGGGTGGTCGTCGCTTCAGCTTCACCGCCCTCGTTGTTGTCGGAGACGGCAACGGCATGGTTGGTGTCGGCTACGGCAAGGCCAAGGAAGTTCCCTCCGCAATCGCGAAGGCCGTTGAAGAAGCCAAGAAGACTTTCTTCCGCGTCCCGCGTATCGGTGGAACCATCCCGCACCTGGTCCAGGGCGAAGCTGCTGCAGGCGTTGTCCTGCTGCGTCCGGCTTCCCCGGGTACCGGTGTTATCGCCGGTGGTCCGGTCCGCGCCATTCTCGAATGCGCCGGTATCCATGACGTACTGTCCAAGTCGCTCGGGTCCTCCAACGCCATCAACATCGTGCACGCCACGGTTGATGCGCTGAAGCGCCTCGAAGAGCCTCAGGCAGTGGCTGCCCGCCGCGGCCTGCCGCTGGACGAGGTTGTGCCTGCTGCGATGCTCCGCAACATGCAGAAGGCAGGTGCCTGATGACTACTCCGAAGAACGTTGCCGTCAGCACGGCAACACTGAAGATTACTCAGATTAAGTCCACCATCGGTGGTAAGCAGAATCAGAAGGACACGCTGCGCTCATTGGGCCTGCGGCACATCGGTGCTACCACCGTTCGTACTGCAGACGCCGTGACCGTTGGCATGATCAACACGGTTCCGCACCTCGTGAAGGTTGAGGAGGCGAATTAACATGGCCGAAGAAAACAACAACGAGCACGCGCTCAAGGTTCACCACCTGCGTCCGGCACCCGGTGCCAAGACGGCCAAGACCCGTGTTGGCCGCGGTGAAGGTTCCAAGGGTAAGACCGCAGGCCGCGGTATGAAGGGCACCAAGGCCCGTTACCAGGTCAAGGCCGGTTTCGCTGGCGGGCAGCTGCCGCTGCATATGCGCCTGCCGAAGCTGCGCGGCTTCAAGAACCCGTTCCGGGTCGAGTTCCAGGTAGTAAACCTGGACAAGATCTCGGAGCTGTTCCCCGAAGGCGGCGACGTCACCGTTGCCGATCTGGTGGCCAAGGGCGCCGTTCGCAAGAACCAGCCCGTCAAAGTCCTGGGCTCCGGCGACATCACCGTCAAGGTGAATGTCACGGCAGATGCCTTCTCCGCCAGTGCGGCTGAGAAGATTGCCGCTGCAGGCGGATCGACCACGGCGCTCTAAGCACTGTGTCTGATTCGTGCAATGACTTCGGGCGGCCGGGAGACCGGCCCCCGGCAGTCGTCTGCACGGCAAGCAGGACTACGACTAAACTCTTGGCGGGCCGCCCTGCGGCCCGCCGGGGGTTTAGTTTTGTTTAAGGCACTACTACGCCGCGGGCCCCGTTAACGTTCTACGGGGCATGAGCGGATAGACTCTGTTTTTGTTACCAGTCCATTTGGACTTCACCTACTTCAGATCTCATTCAGGAGGACGCTTGCTTAGCGCTATTGGCCGGGCTTTCCGGACGCCAGACCTGCGACGCAAGCTGTTGTTTACGCTGGGAATCATCACTATCTTCCGCATGGGTGCTTTTATCCCGGCCCCGGGTGTTGACTACGGCAATGTGCAGCAGTGCTTGGCTCTGGGTGCCACTTCAGGTGGCCTCTACGAATTCGTTAACCTCTTTAGCGGCGGCGCCCTGCTGCAGGTCTCCATCTTTGCCCTGGGCATCATGCCGTACATCACCGCCAGCATCATCGTTCAGCTGCTGCGCGTCGTGATTCCCCACTTCCAGGCCCTCTACGAGGAAGGGGCCCAGGGACAGTCCAAGCTGACGCAGTACACGCGTTACCTGACCATCGCCCTTGGCCTGCTTAACGCCACCACCGTTGTCTCCCTGGCCCGCACAGGAGCGCTGTTCAACAACGCCTGCTCCGTGCCGATCATCCCGGATGACAACATCATCACCATCCTGCTGCTCATCATCACGCTGACAGCCGGCACCGGCCTCATCATGTGGATGGGTGAACTGGTCACCGAAAAGGGCGTCGGCAACGGCATGTCCCTCCTGATCTTCACCTCGATCGCCGCAGGCTTCCCGAGCTCGCTCGGCGCCATCCTCAGTGCGCAGGGCTGGACCGTCTTCCTTGCCGTTCTCGCCATCGGCGTCCTGGTGGTTGCCCTCGTCATCTTTGTCGAGCAGTCCCAGCGCCGCATTCCGGTGCAGTACGCCAAGCGCATGGTGGGCCGCCGCACCGTCGGGGGCACGAACACCTACATTCCCATCAAGGTCAACATGGCCGGCGTCATCCCGGTGATCTTCGCGTCCTCCATGCTGTATCTGCCGTCGCTGATTGCCCAGTTCAACACCCCTGCCAACGGCGCACCGCCGGAGTGGGTCATCTGGATCAACAATTACCTCACCAGCGGCGACCATCCGTTCTACATGGCCGTCTACTTCCTGCTGATCGTGTTCTTCACCTACTTCTACGTGTCGATCACCTTCAACCCGGAGGAAGTCTCGGAAAACATGAAGAAATACGGCGGCTTCATTCCCGGCATCCGGGCCGGCCGCCCCACCGCCGAATACCTGCAGTACGTGCTGTCCCGCATCACCCTGCCCGGCGCCCTCTACTTGGGTTTTGTTGCCCTCATTCCGCTGATTGCTCTGGTGCTGGTCGGAGCTAACGCGAACTTCCCGTTCGGCGGAACCTCGATCCTCATCATGGTTGGTGTGGGACTCGAAACAGTCAAACAAATTGACGCGCAGCTCCAGCAGCGTCACTACGAAGGGTTATTGCGATGACAAGAATGCTCATTATCGGACCTCCCGGCGCCGGCAAAGGCACACAGGCGGCCCGGATCTCGGAGCGGCTTGGGGTCACTGCAATCTCCACCGGCGACATCTTCCGCGCCAACGTCAAGAATGAAACACCCCTTGGCATCGAGGCCAAGAAGTACATCGACGCCGGAAACTTTGTGCCGGATTCCGTCACCAACGAAATGGTCCGGGCGCGGCTGCAGGAAGACGACGTGAAAGACGGGTTCCTCCTGGACGGCTACCCCCGCACTGCTGCGCAGGTTGAAGAGCTGGACGACATCCTGGCCGGGAAGGGCCAGAAGCTCGACGTCGTCCTGCAGCTGACGGCCGACGACGAGGAACTCGTTCAGCGTCTGCTCAAGCGGGCAGAACTTGAAGGCCGCGCCGACGACAACGAGGACGTCATCCGGCACCGTCTGGACCTGTACAAGGCCCAGACCGCTGACGTCGTCGCCAGCTACGACAAGCGCGGCATCGTGGCCCGCGTTGACGGACTGGGCGGCATTGACGATGTCACCGAGCGCGTCATGGAAGCCCTCAAAGATATTTGCTAGAGAGTTAGAAGAGATATGTTCGGCCAGCCTCGAATCCAATACAAAACCAACGCGCAGATGCGCATCATGCGTGAGGCCGGCCTCGTGCTGATCCGGGCGCTTGACGCCGCCGTAGAGGCCGCGGTGGTTGGTGCAACCACAGCGGACATCGACGCTGCGTTTGCCGTGGTGCTCAAGGACGCGGGGGCAACCTCGAACTTCCTTGGCTATCACGGCTACCCGGCAACGGTCTGCGTGTCGGTGAACGAGGAAGTGGTTCACGGCATTCCGGGGGAGCGGGTCCTCACAGACGGGGACATCCTGTCGATCGACGGGGGAGCCGTGGTTAACGGCTGGCACTCGGACTCGGCGCGCACCGTCATTGTGGGCGCCGCGGATCCCGAGGACCAGCGGCTGTCCGACGTCACGGAGCAGGCCATGTGGCACGGCATCGCTGCCGCAGCCAAGGGCCGGTTTGTCGGCGACATCGGAGCGGCCATCGATGACTACGTTTCTTCGGTTCCGGGCAAGCCGCTCGGAATCCTGGAGGACTATGTGGGTCACGGCATCGGTACCGAGATGCACCAGGCGCCGGATGTGCTCAACTACCGGACCTCGCACAACGGTCCCAAGCTCCGGCCCGGACTGTGCCTGGCCATCGAGCCGATGCTGGTCCGCGGCAAGATTGAGACCGTCACACTGGAGGACGACTGGACGGTGGTTACCACCGACAAATCCCGCGCCTCGCAGTGGGAACACTCGGTGGCGGTTCATGAAAAGGGAATCTGGGTCCTGACCTCCCCCGATGGTGGAGCCGCAAAGCTGGCTCCGCTGGGCGTGACGCCGGTGCCGATTCCCGAAGAATGATTGCTGCACCCGGTCCCCGTTCGCGGGGACCGGGGGCGGCAGGCGGGGTGGGATTTAACTTAATCCCCCTTGTCGAGTAGAGTTATCTGTTGGTTGTCTCTATATTCGTGCCCTTTTCCAAGCACGCGGGCCGCTGTTCAAGCGGCCGGCAGTGCGGACTTCGCCTCAGTTGGCGGGGGCAGGAAGCATCCGGGAGAACCAAAGACATAAACCGTCCTGCGCGTATGCGCATGGACACAGACGTTAGCGGAGGATATGGCCAAGAAAGACGGCGTCATTGAGATTGAGGGCTCGGTCAACGAAGCCCTGCCCAACGCGATGTTCCGCGTTGAGCTGGCCAACGGTCACATTGTGCTCGCACACATCTCGGGAAAGATGCGTCAACACTACATTCGCATCCTCCCCGGAGACCGCGTTGTGGTGGAACTTAGCCCGTACGACCTCACCCGGGGCCGTATCGTCTACCGCTACAAGTAAAAACCGCCGCAAACAGCCGGCGTTCCGGACAGTTGGAACGCCTGCCGCCAGCGGCCCAACCCTGCAACCACGCAAAGGATAACCATGAAGGTCCAGCCGAGCGTCAAGCAGATCTGCGATAAGTGCAAGGTGATTCGCCGTAACGGTCGAGTCATGGTGATCTGCGAGAACCCGCGCCACAAGCAGCGCCAGGGCTAATTTCCTGCTTTCAGGGACGGCCCACGCGTAGTAGTAATTTGAATATGGCAGTGCAGCGTTGATACGCGTAACGCATACCCCCGGCACGGAGGCCGGGGACCTGGCAACAGGGACGCACTGCTTCAGACCTCCGGTGAAACAAGAGGAGAACCGCCGATATGGCACGTCTCGCTGGCGTTGACATTCCCCGCGAAAAGCGGGTAGTGATTGCGCTTACCTATATCTACGGCGTGGGCAAGACCCGTGCAGACCAGACCCTGGCAGAGACCGGCATCAGCCCGGATACTCGCGTCAAGGACCTCACGGACGCTGAACTTGTTCAGCTGCGTGACTACATCGAGGGCAACTTCAAGGTTGAGGGTGACCTCCGCCGCGAGGTAGCCGCTGACATCCGCCGCAAGGTGGAAATCGGCAGCTACCAGGGTATCCGCCACCGTCGTGGCATGCCCGTTCACGGCCAGCGCACGAAGACCAACGCTCGTACCCGCAAGGGCCCGAAGCGTACGGTTGCCGGTAAGAAGAAGGCCGCCCGCTAAACCTAGCGGTGTGAGGCCACGGCCCCTTTAGCGGGCCACCTAAACCAAACTCTTTGTAGGAGAAGCAATGCCCCCCAAGACTCGTGGAGCGGTCCGCAAACCGCGTCGCAAGGATAAGAAGAATATCGCGCTGGGCCAGGCGCATATCAAGAGCACGTTCAACAACACCATCGTGTCCATCACGGACCCGTCCGGTGCTGTTATCTCATGGGCTTCCGCCGGTGAGGTTGGCTTCAAGGGCTCTCGCAAGTCCACCCCGTTCGCTGCGCAGATGGCTGCTGAAGCCGCTGCAAAGCGCGCCCAGGAGCACGGCGTCCGCAAGGTCGACGTCTTCGTCAAGGGTCCGGGATCCGGCCGCGAAACCGCTATCCGTTCGCTCCAGGCCACCGGCCTGGAAGTTGGCTCCATTTCGGATGTCACCCCGAGCGCGCACAACGGCTGCCGTCCCCCGAAGCGCCGCCGCGTCTAAGCAGCACTTGCGGTACCGGTAATATCCGGCGGGCGGTCCACCCTTCGGGGCGGGCCGCCCATCGGACGCCTCCGGCTCCGGGCACGTGGCTGCCAGCCGTCCAAGACGCCCGCGGAAGACCCGTCGTCGTCGTTTCCACCATTTGTGTTGCGTCATATAGCGGACGCTCGCTGAAAGGAAATGCAAGTGCTCATTGCACAGCGCCCCACCCTCACTGAAGAAGTCGTAGCGGACAACCGTTCACGGTTCATCATCGAACCGCTGGAACCCGGTTTCGGCTACACCCTCGGCAACTCCCTCCGCCGTACGCTCCTGTCCTCGATCCCCGGTGCTGCAGTAACCAGCATTCGGATCGACGGCGTGCTGCACGAGTTCACCACGGTTCCGGGCGTGAAGGAAGATGTCACTGAGATCATCCTGAACGTCAAGAACCTGTCGGTCTCCTCCGAGCACGACGAGCCCGTTGTCGCCTACCTGCGCAAGCAGGGCCCCGGCGTCGTAACGGCTGCGGACATCGCTCCGCCGGCCGGCGTGGAGTTCCACAACCCGGATCTGCACATTGCCACCCTGAATTCGAAGGGTAAGTTCGAGCTCGAACTGACCATCGAACGCGGACGCGGCTATGTTTCCGCCAGCCAGAACAAGTCCGGTGACCAGGAGATCGGCCGCATTCCGGTTGACTCCATCTACTCGCCGGTCCTGAAGGTGACCTTCCGCGTGGAGGCCACCCGTGTTGAACAGCGCACCGACTTCGATCGCCTGATCGTTGACGTTGAGACCAAGGATGCCATTGCACCGCGCGACGCCGTCGCCTCTGCCGGCACCACCCTGGTTGAACTGTTCGGCCTGGCCCGTGAACTGAACAGTGCTGCTGAAGGTATTGAAATCGGTCCGAGCCCCACGGATGCCGCCCTGGCAGCCGACATGGCCCTGCCGATCGAAGACCTTGAGCTCACGGTGCGTTCCTACAACTGCCTCAAGCGTGAAGGCATCCACACTGTGGGTGAACTCGTTGCCCGCTCCGAGGCTGACCTGATGGACATTCGCAACTTCGGTGCAAAGTCCATTGATGAGGTAAAGGCAAAGCTGGTCGAGCTCGGTCTGTCCCTGAAGGATTCCCCTCCCGGATTTGATCTGGCCGCCCGTGCCGCAGCTATTGAAGAGGACGAGTCCGAATACTCGGACGACGAGCTCTAACACACGCAAAATATTGCCGTCCGGGCCACAAGAGCTCCGTTCGGCACCGTTTGAGGAGAAAATGTAATGCCTACACCCACCAAGGGTAAGCGCCTCGGAGGCAGCCCGGCCCACCAGCGCCTGATGCTGGCGAACCTGGCTGCCCAGCTGTTCGAGCACAAGCAGATCACCACCACGGTGACGAAGGCCAAGCGCCTGCGTCCCTACGCCGAGCGTCTGATCACGTTCGCAAAGCGCGGAGACCTGTCTTCCCGCCGCCGCGTCCTGGGCCTGATCTCGGACAAGGGTATTGTCCACGAGCTCTTCACCGACATTGCTCCGGCAGTCGAGAAGCGCGACGGCGGCTACACCCGCATCACCAAGATCGGCAACCGCAAGGGCGACAACGCTCCCATGGCTGTCATCGAACTGGTTCTCGAACCCCTCTCGGCCAAGCAGGCCGTAGTGGCTGAAGCTGAAACCGCTGCTGCTGTTTCCGCTCCGGTCGAGTCCGCTGAATCTGCAGAGTCCGCCG
Organism: Arthrobacter sunyaminii; assembly: GCF_018866305.1. NCBI lineage: Bacteria > Bacillati > Actinomycetota > Actinomycetes > Micrococcales > Micrococcaceae > Arthrobacter > Arthrobacter sunyaminii. The sequence continues at coordinate 3,164,016 of NZ_CP076456.1, read as the reverse complement.
AATCGGCCGACTCCGCTGAGTCCGCAGATTCCGCTGAGTCTGCCGACTCCGCCGACTCCGCTGACGAAGCAGTGGAAACCGAAGAGAAGAAGTAATTTTCGCTTCAGCACTCAGTCCCTTAATATTGAGGGCATGAGTAACGATAGGCCCGCCGTACCTTCCCAGGACGGCGGGCTTTTTCGTGTCCGGATGGACCTGTCCTACGACGGCGCGCCGTTCTACGGCTGGGCCTGCCAGGACGGCCTGCCAACGGTTCAGGGAAGCCTTGAGGCGGCCCTGGAGGTATTGATCAGGAGGACTGTCCGGGTAACCGTCGCCGGACGCACGGATTCCGGCGTCCATGCCCGCGGGCAGGTGGTCCATTTCGACCTCACCGGCCCCGAATGGGCGGGGTTGCCCCGCGGAGCAGCCCTTACCCCGGAAGAGGCCCTCATCCGGCGTCTGCGCGGCATCCTGAACAAGGACCTCACCATGCCGCTGCGCAAGGCGAAAGCCTCCAAGCGCGCCATCCACGCCATGGAGGGAGCTATTGCGGTCCATTCGGCTTCCCTCGCGCCGGAGGGGTTCGACGCGCGGTTCTCGGCACTCTGGCGCCGGTACAGCTACCGGATCGCAGACCGTGAAGCCGGCCGCGATCCGCTGACCAGGGCAGTGACCCTGTGGCATGACTTTTCCCTCGACGAGCACCGGATGAACGCAGCTGCCGATACAGTTCTGGGCATTCGGGATTTCCTGTCTTTCTGCAAGCCGCGCACCGGTGCCACCACGGTTCGGGAGCTCCAGGAGTTCTCCTTCCTCAGGCGGCCCGACGGCGTCATGGAAGCGCATCTGCGTGCCGATGCCTTCTGCCACAACATGGTTCGCTCCCTCGTGGGGGGCGCCATCCTCGTGGGAGCGGGGGAGCGGCCCCCGGAATGGCTGGCCACGAGACTCCAGGCACGGGTCCGGGATTCCAAGTCGCTGCTTGCCCCTCCGCATCCGCTGATCCTGGAAGAGGTCCGGTATCCGCCGGAGGGCGAAATGCAGCTGAGGGCGGAGAATACGCGCGCCAGGCGTGCCATCCCCGGTTTTTGACCTGGCCCGGGAAGCAGGCTATTGTTTATAGTCGTTGTGCGTGTCCTACCTCGATAGGTCTATGCCCACGGGAGCGGCTCAGTTGCAGAGCCACCTGGCCCCGGGGAAATAGCCGAGTACATCAGGACCACTGGTTACATCAGTCCTCACCTGACCATCCGGTAAACGCATAGAGAAGCTGCGGAACATGTGGCATCCATATGGTCCGCGCCACCTAAGAAGAAGAAACGAAGGCAAACACCGTGCGTACGTACACCCCGAAGCCCGGCGACATCAACCGCCAGTGGCACGTCATTGACGCCACCGACGTTGTCCTAGGCCGTCTTGCCAGCCAGACCGCAACACTGCTGCGCGGAAAGCACAAGCCGACCTTCGCTCCCCACATGGATATGGGCGATTTCGTCATCATCATCAACGCTGAGAAGGTTGCCCTGACCGGCGCCAAGCTCGAACAGAAGCGTGCCTACCGCCACTCGGGTTACCCGGGCGGTCTGTCCTCCGTCAACTACGCAGAACTGCTGGAGTCGAATCCGGTACGTGCAGTTGAGAAGGCCATCCGCGGCATGCTGCCCAAGAATTCCCTGGCTGCACAGCAGATCAGCAAGCTCAAGGTCTACCGCGGTGCGGAGCACCCGCATGGAGCCCAGCAGCCCAAGACCTTCGAAATCACCCAGGTCGCCCAGTAGTTCTGGCCCCGCCAACTAAAGAATTAATTCAAGGAGAATCGTGGCTCAGAACACTGAAGAGCTGAATGAATCAACCGAGGAGCTTTCCAGCTACACCTCGGAAACCCCTGATGCAGCCGAGGCTGCTGTCAAGGAACGCCCGGCACTGACGGTCTCCGGCTCTGCCGTTGGCCGCCGCAAGCAGGCAATTGCCCGCGTGCGCGTTGTCCCGGGCACCGGCAAGTGGCTGGTTAACGGCCGCGAGCTGGCTGCTTACTTCCCGAACAAGCTGCACCAGCAGGACGTCAACGAGCCCTTCAAGGTCCTGGACCTCGACGGCGCCTACGACGTTATTGCCCGCATCCACGGTGGTGGCCCCTCCGGCCAGGCCGGTGCGCTGCGCCTGGGTGTTGCTCGTTCGCTGAATGAGATCGACCGCGAGAACAACCGCCCGACCCTGAAGAAGGCCGGTTACCTGACTCGTGACGCCCGCGTCATCGAGCGCAAGAAGGCCGGTCTCAAGAAGGCCCGTAAGGCACCGCAGTACTCCAAGCGCTAATTCAGCGCTTCTCCAAGCGCCGAGGCGTTTGGACCAAAAGGCCGTCCGCATCAGCGGGCGGCCTTTTGGCGTTTTTGGACGTGATCTTCGACGCGGAAACCGTGTACTTTCGCCCCGCTTGCGCAGGCCACTTAGTAGGCCGAGCCAATCCAGTGGCACAATAGCCCAGTGGGCCGCCCCGTTCGGCGGCCTCATGCCCTGCCCCCTGTTTGAGGATTATGTGCGATGACTAGATTGTTTGGAACCGACGGCGTCCGTGGCCTGGCCAATGGCCTGATCACCGCCGAAGTGGCCCTGGGCCTGGCGCAGGCGGCCGCCGTCGTTTTGGGGCACCGGCGTGTAGAAAACGGCCGCAGGCCGGTTGCGGTAGTAGCCCGTGATCCCCGAATCAGCGGAGACTTCATCTCGGCGGCCGTGGAAGCCGGACTGGCCAGCTCCGGCGTGGACGTCTTTGATGCCGGCGTGCTCCCCACCCCGGCAGCGGCCTTCCTGGTCGCGGACCTGAATGCAGACTTTGGCGTGATGATTTCCGCATCGCACAATGCAGCCCCGGACAACGGCATCAAATTCCTGGCGCGCGGCGGGCAGAAGCTCGACGACGCCGCTGAAGACGACATTGAAACTGAGATGACCAAGCCGAACCTGCGGCCCACCGGAGCCGAAGTTGGCCGGATCCACCGCTTTGCGGACGCGGAAGACCGGTATGTCATCCACCTGCTGCAGACACTGCCGAACCGGCTTGACGGACTGAAGGTGGTACTGGACTGCGCCAACGGTGCCGCCAGCGGCTGTTCTCCCCAGGTCTTCGCGGACGCCGGTGCCGAGGTAATTGTCATTGGTGCGGATCCGGACGGGATCAACATCAATGACGGCTGCGGCTCAACGCACCTGGAGAAACTGCAGGCTGCGGTCTTGGAACACGGCGCGGACATGGGTGTTGCCCACGACGGCGACGCCGACCGCTGCCTCGCCGTGGACCATGAGGGCACGGTCGTGGACGGCGACCAGATCATGGCAATCATGGCGGTCTCCCTGAAAGCAGCCGGCAAGCTCAAGGACGACGCGCTGGTGGCGACCGTCATGAGCAACCTGGGCCTGAAGCTTGCGCTGAGGGAAGCCGGCATCAGCGTGCGGGAAACCGGAGTGGGGGACCGGTACGTCCTGGAAGGTATGCGCGAAGGCGGCTACAGCCTGGGCGGCGAGCAGTCCGGGCACGTCATTTTCTCCGAGTACGCAACCACGGGCGACGGTGTCCTTACCGGCCTGCAGCTCGCCGCGCAGGTCAAGCGGACCGGACGTACGCTCAAGGAACTGGCCGGCATCATGACCAAGCTTCCCCAGGTCCTGATCAACGTCAAGGGCGTCGACAAGGCTGCCGTGGACAGCAACGAGGCTGTCCGGCAGGCCGTAGCGGACGCCCAGTCAGTTTTGGGGGAAACGGGCCGGGTCCTGCTGCGCCCCTCGGGAACCGAGCCCCTGGTCCGCGTGATGGTTGAAGCGGCGGACATGGAGACTGCGGCCTCGATTGCCTCCAAGCTCGCAGAGACTGTCGAGAACAATCTCGCGTTGGAGCCCTACGCCCGGGCATGACCCGAAAATCCCGCGGGCGCAGTCCTAGGTCTTGCGCAGGAGCATGCGGCTCACCGAGTGGTCCGCATCCTTGGTGAGAACCAGCTGGGCGCGCCCGCGCGTGGGCAGCACATTGGTGATGAGGTTGGGCTCGTTGATGCGCTTCCAGATGTCCAGGGCGGTTGCCCGGGCCTGCTCATCCGTCAGGTCTGCGTAACGGTGGAAATAGGATTCCGGGTCCGCAAAGGCTCCGCCGCGCAGAGACTGGAAACGCTGGACGTACCATTCCTCGATGTACGAGGTCCGGGCGTCGACGTAGATCGAGAAATCGAAAAAGTCGCTCAGGGCAAGGCCGGCCCGGCCGTCGGCGCGTGTCCGGGCCGGCGCAAGAACGTTCAGCCCCTCAACAATCAGCACATCCGGCCGCCGGACAACAATCTCCTCGCCCGGGACGATGTCGTAGGTCAGGTGTGAGTACCGCGGTGCCCGCACTTCCTCGGCACCGCTCTTGATGGCGCTGACAAAACGCAGCAGGGCACGACGGTCGTAGGACTCCGGAAAGCCCTTGCGCTGCATCAGGCCGCGCCGTTGCAGCTCGGCGTTTGGATACAGAAAACCGTCGGTGGTGATGAGCTCCACATTTGGCGTGTCCGGCCAGCGCCGCAGCATCTCCCGCAGGACGCGTGCGGTAGTGGACTTGCCCACAGCCACGGAGCCGGCCAGGCCGATGACGAAAGGAGTCCGGGTGGTCTTCTCACCCAGGAAAGTGGTGGTGGCGCTGTGCAGGCGCCCGGCGGCTGCAACGTAGAGGTTCAGCAGGCGCGAAAGAGGAAGATAAACCTCGCGCACTTCATCAAGGTTCAGTTTCTCGCCCAAACCGCGCAGCCGCAGGATGTCATCCTGGTTCAGCGGTGACCGGATTTCGTTGGAAAGCCGGGACCACGTCTGCCGGTCGAGTTCCACAAACGGCGTAAAGCCGCTGTCCCCTCCGTTCCCGGAAGAGCTCTTGGCTGACGGGGTCTGACCTGAGTTTGATGTTCGGTCGCTCACTTTATGATTCTGCCCTGCCGCGCACCCAATCCAAAACGGAGCGCCCGGCGGCGCGGTGGAGCCCCGGAGCCCGGTCCCGCTTTGGCGTTGCAGGAGCAGTTGCCGGTACTCTTAGCCGTATGTGTGGAATCGTTGGATATGCAGGCCGCCGCCCCAGTGCCGCCGCCGCAGAGCAGGTCAAGAGTCATGAACACGGCGCCCTTGATGTGGTCATGGAAGGCCTGCGCCGCCTGGAATACCGCGGCTACGATTCCGCCGGCGTGGCAGTGCTGACTGACAACGGAATCGAATCCCGCAAAAAGTCAGGCAAGCTCGCCAACCTGGTTGCGGAACTCACCGCCGCACCGCTGCCCGAGGCGACCACCGGCATCGGCCACACCCGCTGGGCAACCCATGGCGGACCCACCGACGAGAACGCACACCCGCACTTGGCCGATGAAGGCCGCCTCGCGCTGATCCACAACGGCATCATCGAAAACTTCGCGGAACTCAAAGCCGAACTGCTCGACGCCGGAGCGCAGTTCCTCTCCGAAACGGACACCGAAGTAGCCGCTGCCCTGCTGGCCGCCATCTACCGCGGGGAGGGCGGGGGAGACCTGGCTCTTTCCATGCAGCTGGCCTGCCGCCGGCTGGAAGGTGCCTTCACGCTTCTGGCTATTCACGCTGACTCGCCCGACGTCGTCGTCGCGGCGCGCCGCAACTCTCCGCTCGTCGTCGGGCTCGGCGACGGTGAAAACTTCCTGGGCTCGGATGTTTCCGGCTTCATCGACTTCACCCGCCGTGCCGTTGAACTGGGACAGGACCAGATCGTCACCATCACCCCCGAAACGGTGGAAATCACCGATTTCTTCGGCAACCCGGCCACGGGCACGGAATTCGAGGTCAACTGGGACGCCGCGGCCGCGGAAAAGGGCGGATACCCCTCCTTCATGGAGAAGGAAATCAACGATCAGCCGCAGGCGGTGGGGGACACCCTGCTGGGCCGCTCCGACGCGGAGGGCCGTTTGACCCTGGACGAGCTGCGCATCGACCCCGAAGAGCTCAAGTCCATCAACAAGATCATGGTGCTGGCCTGCGGTACCTCCGCCTATGCCGGACAGGTGGCCAAGTACGCCATTGAGCACTGGTGCCGGATCCCCGTGGAAGTGGAGCTCAGCCACGAGTTCCGCTACCGCGATCCGATTGTGGACGGGAACACGCTGATCGTGGCGATCTCCCAGTCCGGCGAGACCATGGACACGCTGATGGCCGTCCGCTACGCCAAGGAGCAGGGCGCCAAGGTTCTGGCCATCTGCAACACCAACGGCTCCACTATCCCGCGCGAGTCCGACGCCGTGCTGTACACGCACGCTGGTCCGGAAATCGCCGTGGCCTCCACCAAGGCTTTCCTGGCGCAGATCACCGCCGCCTACCTGCTGGGCCTGTACCTTGCCCAGCTGCGCGGAGATAAGTTCCAGGGCGAAATCAAGGACCTGCTGACCGATCTTGCGAAGGTTCCCGCCAAGATCCAGCAGGTGCTGGACAACTCAGGACAAATCAAGGAACTGGCCGAGATGATGGCCGACACCAAGTCCGTGCTGTTCCTGGGCCGCCACGTTGGCTTCCCGGTGGCCATGGAAGGTGCCCTGAAGCTGAAGGAACTGGCTTACATCCACGCCGAAGGCTTCGCCGCCGGCGAGCTCAAGCACGGTCCGATCGCCCTGATCGAAGAAGGCCAGCCGGTCTTTGTGGTGGTTCCCTCCCCGCGCGGCCGCGATTCGCTGCACGCCAAGGTGGTTTCCAACATCCAGGAGATCCGCGCCCGCGGCGCCAAGACCATCGTGATCGCAGAAGAGGGCGACGACGCAGTGAAGGCCTACGCCGAGTACGTGTTCTATGTACCGGAAACGCCGACGCTGCTGGCCCCGCTGCTGACCACCGTTCCGCTGCAGATCTTCGCCTGCGCACTGGCCACGGCCAAGGGCTTCGACGTGGATCAGCCGCGTAACCTCGCCAAGTCCGTCACGGTCGAATAATGATCGTCGGCATCGGCGTGGACGTCGTGGACGTGCCGCGCTTCGGCCGCCAGCTGGAGCGGACCCCCGGCCTGCGTGCCCGGCTGTTTGTGCCGGCCGAGCGTGAACTGAACCTGCGGTCCCTTGCGGCACGCTTCGCAGCGAAGGAAGCGGTTGCCAAGGCCCTCGGGGCGCCGGCCGGCATGAACTGGCAGGACTGCCAGGTGGATCTTGACGCCGCCGGAGCCCCCGCCGTCAGCGTGCGCGGCACGGTGGCGGCTGCCGCGGAGGCCAAGGGCGTGCGGGTCTGGCACCTGTCCCTGAGCCACGACGGCGACGTTGCCACAGCAATGGTGGTTGCCGAGAGCTAGTCTGTAGGCATGATCAGTGCCTACTCCGGCACCGCTGTGCGGGCCGCTGAAAAACCCCTGCTCGAGGCCGGAAACGGTCCAGCACTGATGCAGCGGGCAGCGTACGGGCTGTACGCTGCCTGCGCCCGGGAACTGCTGGAGCGGCGAGGTTTCCTGTACGGGGCGCGCGTGACTGTGCTGGCAGGCGCCGGCAACAACGGCGGCGACGCGCTCTTCGCCGGAGCGAGGCTGGGCCGCCGCGGCGCAGCCGTTACGGCCGTCCTTACCTCGGCTGTCTCCCATCCACAGGCACTGGCCGCCTTCCGGTCCGCCGGCGGCAGGACCGTAGAGCTTTCAAGCGCCGTTGAGGAGTGCACCCGGCTTTGTGCGGCGTCGGATCTGGTCATCGACGGCATCCTGGGCACCGGCGGCAAAGGCGGTTTGCGGGGTCCTGCCGCCGAGCTTGCCCGTGCATTCGCCGGTCTCACCTCCGGCAGCAACCCTTCACCGGTGATGATCGCCTGCGACCTTCCCAGCGGCGTGGATGCCGACACCGGCCGGGCCGACGGGGTGCATCTGGCTGCGGACCTCACCGTGACCTTCGGTGCAGCCAAAACCGGTCTGATGGCCGGACCCGGGGCGGTGGCCGCAGGCAGGATCGAAATCATCGATATCGGCCTGGGAACGGTCCCGGGGCAGGCTGTCCGCCGGCTCGAAACTGCCGACCTCAGCGGCCTGCTGCCGTCTCCGCGGAAAACAGATCAGAAATACTCCCGCGGTGTCCTCGGTATTGCGGCGGGCTCGGCAGCTTACCCCGGCGCCGCAGTGCTGGCCACCGGAGCCGCCCTGGCCACCGGCGTCGGGATGGTCCGCTATCTTGGCCCGGAATCGGTCTGCCGGCTGATCAACACCGCTCATCCGGAAGCCGTCTGCGCCACCGGAAACGTTCCCCTGGCGCACGTGCAGGCCTGGCTGGCCGGACCGGGAGCCGGAACGGATGAAGACCAGCGGCGCCGGGCACTGGAGGCCATGACCTCCGGCCTGCCCGCGGTGATCGACGCGGACGCCATTTCCTACGTGGAGCCGGGTCTCGGCCCGCAGGTGGTTTTGACCCCGCACGCCGGGGAGCTCACAGCCCTCCTCACCCGTTTGGGGGAAACGGTCACCCGGGAGCAGATCGAAGGAGATCCCCTGCGGTACGCCCGCCGCGCTGCGGAACTCACCGGGGCTACGGTGCTGCTCAAAGGCTGGGCCACGATCACTGCGTCACCCACCGGTGAAACCTACAGCCAGGCCGAGGCCACACCCTGGCTCGCGGCCGCCGGTTCAGGGGACACTCTGGCGGGAATCCTGGGTGCCCTGCTTGCCACCAACCGGTGTAATCGGGACGCCGACCTGGAGCCCCCGGCGGGGTACTACGCCGAACTGGCCGCAGCGGCAGCCAGTATCCACGGCAGGGCCGGAAACCTCGCCGCGCAGGCTGGACCGCTGGAACCATCAGCGCTCCCGGCAGCTATCCGGACCGTGTTGGGGGAGCTGGCGGCCATGCGGGAAGCATCGAAACGTGCCGGCCGACGGCCGAAAAACAGGGAGTGGCAATCGGTCCCGTTTAATGCTTTGCCCCGTCTGAGGTAAAAAAGTAAGTAGACATACTACTTTGCTTGTTGTCATCTGGAACTAGTCAGGAGCTCTACATGGAAGTTTGGCCGGGAGACGCCTATCCGCTGGGCGCTACCTACGACGGAAACGGCACCAACTTTGCGTTGTACAGCGAGGTGGCGGAGTCCGTCACGCTGTGCCTGTTTGACGACGACGGCGTCGAGACCTGTGTGCGCCTCACCGAGGTGGACGCCTATGTGTGGCACTGCTACCTGCCGCAGGTGATGCCCGGGCAGAAGTACGGCTACCGCGTTGACGGGCCCAACGATCCGGCCCAGGGCAACCGCTGCAACCCGAACAAACTGCTGCTGGACCCCTATGCGAAGGCAGTATCAGGCGAGATCGACTGGGACCAGGCGCTGTTCGGCTACAACTTCGGCGACGAAAACTCACGCAATGACGAAGACTCAGCGCCGCACATGATGATGGGCGTGGTGATCAATCCCTTCTTCGACTGGGACGGTGACCGCAAGCCCAAGATCCCGTACCACCAGTCGGTCATCTATGAAGCCCACGTCAAGGGCCTCACCGAGCGTCACCCCGAGGTTCCCGAGGAACAGCGCGGTACCTATGCCGGCGTCGCGCACCCCGCGGTGATCGCACACCTGCAGAAGCTGGGCGTCACCGCCATCGAACTGATGCCGGTGCACCAGTTCGTGAATGACTCCACGCTGCAGGAAAAAGGACTGTCGAACTACTGGGGTTACAACACCATCGGATTCTTCGCGCCCCAGAACACCTACAGCGCCACCGGTGACGACGGCCAGCAGGTCCAGGAGTTCAAGGGCATGGTTCGTGCCCTGCACCTGGCCGGCATCGAAGTTATCCTCGACGTGGTTTACAACCACACGGCAGAGGGCAACCACATGGGCCCCACGCTGTCCTTCCGCGGCATCGACAATCAGGCGTACTACCGCCTTGTCGAAGACGACAAGCGCTACTACATGGACTACACAGGGACGGGCAACTCCCTGAACGTGGGAAACCCGCACTCGCTGCAGCTGCTCATGGATTCGCTGCGCTACTGGGTCACCGAAATGCACGTTGACGGTTTCCGCTTCGACCTCGCCTCCACCCTGGCCCGCGAGTTCTACGACGTGGACAAGCTCTCCACCTTCTTCGAACTGGTGCAGCAGGACCCGGTGGTTTCCCAGGTGAAGCTGATCGCCGAGCCCTGGGACATCGGACCCGGCGGTTACCAAGTGGGCAACTTCCCTCCCCAGTGGACCGAATGGAACGGCAAGTACCGCGACACCGTGCGCGATTTCTGGCGCGGCGAGCCCTCCACCCTGGGTGAGTTTGCCTCCCGCATCACCGGGTCTGCGGACCTCTACGAGTCCTCGGCACGCCGTCCCGTGGCGTCCATCAACTTTGTCACCGCCCATGACGGCTTCACCCTGCGCGACCTCGTCTCCTACAACGAGAAGCACAACGAGGCCAACGGTGAAGACAACAACGACGGCGAGTCCCATAACCGCTCCTGGAACTGCGGAGCGGAGGGTCCCACGGATGATCCCGAGGTGCTGTCCCTGCGCGCCCGCCAGCAGCGGAACTTCCTGGCCACGCTCCTGCTGTCCCAGGGCGTTCCCATGATTGCGCACGGCGATGAGCTTGGCCGCACGCAGGAGGGCAACAACAACACGTATGCCCAGGACTCGGAGCTGAGCTGGATCGACTGGGAGAACATGGACACTCCGCTGCTCGAATTCACTGCCGCGGTCAACACCCTGCGCGCCGAACACCCCACGTTCCGCCGCCGCCGCTTCTTCGATGGCAGGCCGGTGCGCCGCGGCGAAGGCGAAGCACTGCCGGACATCGTTTGGCTGGCGGAAGACGGAAGCCCCATGACCCAGGACGACTGGGACACTCCCGTGAGCCGTTCCCTGGGCGTGTTCCTGAACGGACAGGGAATTTCCGGCCGTGATGCCCGCGGAGAGCGGATCACCGACGTGAACTTCCTGCTGTACTTCAATGCCCACGACGAGGCGGTCAAGGTCACCCTGCCGTCTCGTGAGTATGCGCCGATGTGGGACGAGGTCATTGACACGGCCGGTGAATTTGCCGATTCCGGATCCATTCCGGCGGATGCCAAAATCACCATTGCAGCCAAGTCCATGGTGGTCCTGCGTGCCCACGAAGCGGAGGAAGAGCACGACCACTCCGTGGCTGCCTCCCTCGCAGCCCTGGCCGGTTCCAAGCAGCACAGCGGCGAGGCCGCCGTATGAGGACCCCGCTGTCCACCTACCGCCTGCAGATCCGGCCGTCGTTCACGCTGTTCGACGCCGCCGAGCTGGTCCCGTATTTGAAGGATCTGGGGGTCGACTGGATTTACCTGTCACCGATCCTGACCGCCGAACCGGGTTCGGACCACGGTTACGACGTGGTTGACCCGACGGCGGTGGATCCTGCCCGCGGCGGCGCCGAAGGGCTGAAGTCCCTCTCCGCCGCCGCCCATGCCGCCGGCATGGGGGTGCTGGTGGACATTGTGCCCAACCACATGGGGGTCGCCACCCCCGCGCGGAATGACTGGTGGTGGTCGCTCCTGAAGGAAGGCCGGGGTTCCCGGTACGCCGAAGCTTTCGACGTCGACTGGGACGCGGCAGGCGGAAAACTCCGCCTGCCCGTCCTGGGCGACGGCGACAACGAGCTGGAGCAGCTGAAACTGGTCAACGACGAGCTGCACTACTACGACAACCGATACCCGGTGGCGCCGGGAACGGCGTCCGACGGCGATTCGGCCGTGGACGTCCACGCCCGCCAGCACTACGAACTGGTGAACTGGCGGCGGGCAGACAATGAACTGAACTACCGCCGCTTCTTCGGCGTGAACACCCTCGCCGGCATCCGCGTGGAGGAGCCCTGGGTCTTCGACGAATCCCACGCGGAGATCAAGCGCTGGTTTGATGAAGGACTCGTGGATGGTCTGCGGATCGACCATCCGGACGGGCTGGCCGACCCCAAGGGCTATCTGGCCCGGCTGCGGAAACTGACCGGGGGTGCCTACATCCTGGTGGAAAAGATCCTGGAGCCGGGGGAGACGCTGCCCCGGAACTGGGAAACAGAAGGAACCACCGGATATGACGCGCTGGCGGACATCGACCGGCTTTTCGTTGACCCGGCAGGCGAGGGCACCTTGACGGCCATGGTGCCCGTGGAACCGTACGCGGACATGATCCACGGCACCAAACGCGGCATCGCCGATCAGCTGCTGCACTCGGAAGTGCAGCGCCTGGTCCGGCTGCTGCCGTCGGACTCCGGGCTGGAACCGGAGACCGCAGCGGATGCACTCGCGGAACTGCTGGCCTGCTTTCCGGTGTACCGCAGTTACCTCCCGGACGGGGCAGGATATTTGACCGATGCCGTCATCGCGGCCACCGTGCGCCGGCCGGACCTGGCTGCTGCCCTGACTACCCTGGGCGGGCTGCTGAATCCGCTGGGAGCAGGGGAAACGAATGACGTCTCCCTCCAGGCCCTGGGCGAGCTTGCGGTGCGCTTCCAGCAGACCTCCGGCATGGTGATGGCCAAGGGCGTGGAAGACACTGCGTTCTACCGTTACTCACGCCTGACCTCGCTGAACGAGGTGGGTGCGGATCCGGCACATTTCGCGGTGGCACCGTCGGACCTGCACAGCAAGATGCTGCGCCGGCAGCTGGAGCAGCCCGCTGCCATGACCGCGCTGACGACGCATGACACCAAGCGCAGCGAAGACACCCGCGCCCGGATTTCGGTCCTTTCGGAGATTCCCGACGAGTGGAATGAAACCTTCACCGCTCTGGAGTCCCTGGCACCCATGGGAGATGTGCCGATGGCCAACCTGCTGTGGCAGGCGATCATCGGTGCCTGGCCGCTCAGCCGTGAGCGTGCCCATGCCTACGCTGAAAAGGCTTCGCGCGAAGCGTCGAGCAGCACCACGTGGACTGCACCCAACGCCGAGTTCGAAGAGCGCATGCACGCAGCCGTTGACGCCGCCTTCGACAACCCTGAGGTCACCGACCGCATTGAAGCGCTCGTGGAGCGGATCCTTAGTGCCGGCTACTCGAACTCCCTTTCCGCCAAGCTCCTGCAGCTGACCATGCCCGGGGTTCCGGATGTCTATCAGGGCACCGAGTTCTGGGACCGGTCGCTCGTCGATCCGGACAACCGGCGCGAAGTGGATTACGCCCGGCGCCGCGCCGTTGCCGAATCCCTGGCCGGCGGCACCGTGCAGGCACCGGACCTGGACGAAGAAGCAGCCGCCAAGCTGCTCGTCACCATGCGGGCACTGCAGCTCAAGCGCGGGCGCCCGGAGCTTTTCAGCCGCTACGTCCCCGTAGCGGTGGAAGGTACGGCGGCAGAGCATCTCTTTGCCTTCGACCGGGGCGGAGCCATTACAGCTGTCACCCGGCTGCCGCTCGGAATGGAGCGTGCCGGCGGATGGCGGGACACCGCCGTCGTGCTTGATGCGGGAACCTACCGTGACGTGCTCACGGGCCGGATGCTCGAAAGCAGCGGCCGGCTGGCGGCCGCGGATCTGTTTGAAATCTATCCGGTGGCACTACTCGTTCGGGAGGACGGCGAATGAGGACGAATTTCGACGTATGGGCGCCCAAAGCCGGCACGATGACGCTGCTGGCCGACGGCCGCAAATTGTCCATGAGCCGCGGCGAAAACGGCTGGTGGCATGCCCAGCACGCCGAACTCACCGGGGACATTGATTACGGGTACCTGATTGACGACGCGCAGACGCCGGTTCCGGATCCCCGGTCCCGGCGCCAGCCCGAGGGCGTCCATGCGCTGTCACGCACGTTCGATCCGGACGAATACCAGTGGCATGATGCGGACTGGAAATCGCCGGGCCTGGACGGCAGCGCCATCTACGAGCTGCATATCGGTACGTTCACGCCGGAAGGCACCCTGGACGCGGCCATCGGCAAGCTCGGCTACCTGGTGGACCTGGGTGTTCGGTATGTGGAACTGCTGCCGGTGAATGCTTTCAACGGAACCCACAACTGGGGTTACGACGGCGTGCTCTGGTACGCCGTGCAGGAAACCTACGGCGGTCCCGAGGCATACCAGCGGTTCGTTGACGCCGCGCATCAAGCAGGACTCGGAGTCATCCAGGACGTGGTGTACAACCACCTCGGACCCAGCGGCAACTACCTCCCGATGTTTGGTCCGTACCTCACGGAAGGCAAATCCAACACCTGGGGCGATTCGGTAAATCTGGACGGCCCGCTCTCTGACACCGTCCGGCAGTACATTGTGGACAACGTGCTGATGTGGTTCCGCGACTACCACGTGGACGGACTGCGCCTGGATGCGGTGCATGCGCTGCACGACGAGCGCGCCATCCACATCCTGGAAGAGATAGCGCAGGAAACCGAAAAGTGCGCGCGCGGTCTCGGCAAGCCGCTGTTCCTGATCGCCGAATCTGACCTGAACGATCCCCGGCTGATCAGTCCGCGGAACCTGAACGGCTACGGGCTGGACGGCCAATGGTCTGATGATTTCCACCATGCCGCACATACCAACCTCACCGGGGAAAACGGGGGTTATTACGAGGACTTCGATTCCCTCGGCGCCCTGGCCAAGGTGCTGCGGGACGGGTTCTTCCATGACAGCGGTTTCTCCTCCTTCCGTGGCCGTGCCCACGGAAGGCCCATCAACAAAGACGTGATCACTGCCCGGCAGCTTGTGACCTGCATTCAAAATCACGACCAGATTGGCAACCGGGCGGCCGGGGACAGGCTCAGCGCGAGCCTGGGTTATCCGCAGCTGGCGCTTGCCGCAGTGCTGAACCTGACCTCCCCGTTTACGCCGATGATCTTCATGGGCGAAGAATTCGGTGCCTCCACGCCCTGGCAGTTCTTTACCTCCCACCCGGAACCGGAGCTGGGCAAGGCAACGGCGGAAGGCCGGCTGCGGGAGTTTGAGCGGATGGGCTGGGACCCGGACACGGTGCCCAACCCCCAGGACCCGTCAACCTTCGCCAATTCAAAGCTGGACTGGTCCGAGGTTGAAGAGGGTGACCATGCGAAGCTGCATGCTTTGTACCAGCAGCTCCTGACGCTTCGCCGTGACCGTCTTGATCTGATGGACCCGGATCTCCGCAGCGTCAGCGTGGACTTCGACGAAGTGGGCCGGTGGCTTGTCCTGCAACGGGGAGACACCGCCGTCGTACTGAATTTCGCGGGCGATTCCCGCGAGATCCCCCTTCCGATCAGCTCTCCGCAGCTGCTGCTGGAGACGGCACCCGCGGAGCTGTATGAAGACGGTGTGCAGCTGCCCGCTTACGGCGCTGCCGTCCTCGCGACATCGAATGGCAGGATGTAATCCATGACCTACATTGCTGCGGAAAACCGCTACGATTCCATGCCCTACCGCCGCGTCGGACGCAGCGGGCTGCAGCTGCCCGCTGTATCGCTTGGACTGTGGCACAACTTTGGCGACGATAAGAACTTCGAGACCCAGCGTGCCATCCTGCGCCGGGCGTTTGATCTGGGCGTGACCCATTTCGATCTGGCGAACAACTACGGCCCGCCCTACGGCTCGGCGGAAACCAACTTTGGACGCCATTTCAAGGACGATTTCCGTCCGTACCGGGATGAACTGGTCATCTCCTCGAAGGCGGGCTACGACATGTGGCCCGGTCCCTACGGCAACTGGGGGTCCCGCAAGTACCTGCTCGCGAGCCTGGACCAGTCCCTGGAACGCATGGGCCTGGACTACGTGGACATTTTCTACAGCCACCGTCCCGATCCCGAGACGCCGCTGGAAGAGACCATGGGAGCACTGGACACCGCCGTGCGCTCCGGCCGGGCCCTGTACGCCGGCATCTCGTCCTACTCGCCGGAGAAGACCATTGAAGCTGCGCGGATCCTGCGCGACATGGGAACTCCGCTGCTGATTCACCAGCCCTCCTACTCCATGCTGAACCGCTGGGTTGAGCAGGGGGACCCGAACCTGTTCGCTGCTTTGGAGGAAGCCGGGGCGGGCTCCATCGCCTTCAGCCCGTTGGCGCAGGGTCTGCTGACCAGCAAGTACCTGAACGGGGTGCCCGAGGATTCCCGCGCCGCGGCCGGGAAATCGCTGGAGAAGTCCCAGCTGTCCGAGGACAACCTGCGGCGGGTGCGGGCACTGAACGACCTGGCGGAATCCCGCGGCCAGACGCTGGCCCAGATGGCTATTGCCTGGGTGCTGCGGCCGCAGTCCGGAGGCGGTGCCGTCACATCGGCGCTGGTGGGTGCCTCCAGCGTCCGTCAGCTTGAGGACAGCCTTGCGGCAGTGAATCGCCTCGACTTCACCGCCGAGGAACTGGCCAGCATCGACGAGTATGCGGTGGACTCCAACATCAATTTGTGGGCCTCGGCTCTGGACGCCTAACAGGTGAGGCTGCAGCCGGTTCCACCGGTTGCAGCCTCACGGGCGACCCGACCGGCGCCGGTACAGTGCGGGAAATGAAAGAATGGTCTGGTGAACGACCAACAAGTACCTCCTCCCGCTGAACGCCTCGCCCTCATAGATCTAGCCGCCGTGCGGCACAACGTCCGCCACTTTGTCCGGCTCACCAGTCCGGCCCGCGTGATGGCAATCGTCAAGGCTGATGCGTACGGCCACGGCGCGGAGCAGGTGGCACGCGCAGCATTGGAAGCCGGAGCCACTTGGCTTGGTGTCGCCCATATTTCCGAAGCGCTCGCGCTGCGAAGCGCCGGCATCTCAGCTCCGATTCTGGCCTGGCTGCATACCGTGGACACCCCCTTTGCCGAGGCAGTGGCTGCCAACGTTGATTTGGGACTTTCGGGATGGGAACTGGAGTCAGTCGTGGCCGCTGCACGGGAACTGCAGATTCCGGCACGGGTGCACCTGAAGATCGACACCGGCCTTGGCCGCAACGGCTGCCCCGAGGACAAATGGGAAGCGTTCGTTGGCCGGGCCCTGGCCTATCAGGAGGAGGGGCTGCTGCGCGTCGTCGGAATCTTCTCCCACTTTTCCGTGGCAGATGAACCGGAAAGGCCGGAGACTGACCTGCAGCTGGAGAAGTTCCGCACCGCCGTGGCAGTTGCCGAAGACGCCGGAGTGGACCATGAAGTGCGGCACATCGCTAACACTCCCGCAGCACTTTCCCGCCCCGATTCCCACTTTGACATGGTGCGGGTTGGGTTGGGCATGTACGGTCTGTCGCCCTTTCCGGAGCAGTCACCCGACGAGCTGGGCCTGCGCCCGGCCATGACCCTGAAGACCACCATCGCCAACTGCAAGGAGGTTCCCGCCGGGCAGGGTGTGTCCTATGGGCTTCGTTACACCACGCAGGAGCCCACCACACTGGCGCTGGTTCCCTTGGGCTATGCCGACGGCGTCCCCCGCGTGGGCACGGGCGGTCCCGTTTGGGTGGACGGCAATGTTTACCCGGTAGTCGGCCGGATAGCCATGGACCAGATGGTGATAGACCTTAAGGCCACCGGCATTGCAGGAACCGGCAAAGACCTCGTGGGCCGGGAAGCAGTGCTGTTCGGCGGTGTGGGAATGCCTTCCGTGGATGAATGGGCGGAGGCCTGCGGAAGCATCAACTACGAGATCATTACCAGGATCAGCTCCCGCGTTCAGCGTAAGTACACCGATTCCGAGGAGGCCGGGCTATGAGTGGAGAGTTCGCTGACACCGGCGCAGCTGAACCCGTATGGGAAGAAGAAATCCGCACTACGGATGCCCTGCAGACACAGGCCGTGGCCGAGCAGCTGGGTCACCGGCTGGCCGCAGGTGACCTCCTGCTGCTGACGGGCGAACTCGGAGCCGGTAAAACCACTTTCACCCAGGGCCTGGGCCGCGGGCTCGGTGTCCGGCCCGGAATCATTTCCCCAACCTTCGTGCTGATGCGCATCCATCCGAGCCTGGCGGACGGACCCGATCTGGTGCACGTGGATGCCTACCGGCTCGGGTCCAGCGGTGAGATTGATGACATTGACCTGGAAAACACGATGGATACCTCCGTCACCGTGGTCGAGTGGGGCCGGGGCCTGGTGGAACACCTGTCGGACAGCCGGCTGGAGGTGACGCTCCTGCGTCCCACCGGCGGCGGCACCGTGGGTGGGCAGGAGACAGGCCACCCGGTGCAGGAAGCCGCCGGCCTGAGCTTCGAGTACGACGATGATCCTGATGAAGAACGGGTGATCCGGTTCGCCGCCTACGGCCCGCGGTGGAAGGACAACCGCCTTTCCTGACCTGCCGTCGGGCTTCGACCGGTCCGGGACGCAAAATGCGGAGCAAAAGGGGACGTAAAATAGGCACCGTGCTTATTCTCTCTATTGACACCTCCGCTATTGCCAGTGCGGCACTGCTGACCGGGGAAGGGGAGACCCTGGCCGCGTTCGCCACGCAGGACACCCGTTCCCACGCCGAAGTGCTGGCACCGGGTATCCGGAACCTGATGGAAACAGCGGGCGTCACCGCCGCTGACATCGACGCCGTAGTGGTGGGAGTTGGTCCCGGACCGTTTACGGGGCTCCGCTCCGGCATTGCCACAGCGCGTACCCTCGGCTTCGCGTGGCAGAAACCCGTGCATGGAGTGATGAGCCTGGACGCGATTGCGGCTGACGCAGCCCTGGACGCCTGGCGGCTGGGCATTGACGAATTTGTCGTGGCCACCGATGCCCGGCGCAAGGAAGTCTACTGGGCGCATTACCGCAGCACCGGAGGGACACCCGAACTCCTGGCCGGGCCGTTCGTGAGCGATCCAGCAGAGGTGCCGGACCTGCCGGCCTACGGTGCCGGGGCCGGGTTGTACCCTGAGGTCCTGCGCGGTGTCGCTGACTTTGCCGGCACCCAGCCCACCGCGGAAGCCCTCGGCCGCACCGCCGTCGTGCGGCTGGTCCGCGGCCTTCCACTGCTGGACAGCACTCCGCTGTACCTGCGCGAATCCGATGCCAAGGTGCCAGGCCCGCGGAAGCGCGCGCTGTGACCGGCCATACCGCTGCCGTGCCCGCGAAGATCCGGACCATGACCGTTGACGATATCGCCGCCGTGGACGCACTCGAGCGGGCCCTGTTCCCGGTGGATGCGTGGCCGCTGCAAATGTTCTACGACGAGCTGAACCAAGCAGATACCCGTTCCTATTACGTCGCCGTGGACAGCCGCGGCACGGTGATTGGGTACGCCGGACTCATGTGCGTGCTGCCCATAGCCGATGTGCAGACCATCGCCGTCGCGCCCGAGGCTGAAGGCGCCGGCATCGGCTCTGCACTCCTGACCACGCTCATCGAAGAGGCCAAAGCCCGCGGAGCTGACGACGTGCTGCTGGAAGTGCGGGCGGACAACCCCCGGGCCCAGCGGCTCTACCGCTGGTTCGGATTCGAGCAAATCCACATCCGTCCGCGCTACTACCGTGACGGCGCCGACGCACTCATCATGCGGCTGGACCTTTCCACGTGGAACGGGTCCCCGCACGCAACAACGAAGGACCCGAAATGAACCGCACCGACCCCCTGGTGCTTGGCATCGAATCATCCTGTGACGAAACCGGAGTCGGGATTGTCCGCGGCGACCAGCTGCTGACCAACACCGTTTCCTCGTCGATGGATGAGCACGTCCGTTTTGGCGGCGTGATTCCGGAGATCGCCTCCCGTGCACATCTGGACGCCTTCGTGCCCACGCTGCAGCAGGCCCTGGACGAGGCCGGAGTAACCCTGGCCGAAGTGGATGCGATCGCCGTGACCTCCGGGCCGGGACTGGCCGGAGCACTGATGGTGGGTGTCTGCGCTGCCAAGGCGCTCGCCGTTGCCACAGGTAAGCCGCTGTACGCGATAAATCACCTGGTGGCCCATGTGGGCGTGGGCGTGCTCGACGGCGGAACCCTGCCGGACAATCTCGGCGCCCTGCTGGTATCCGGGGGCCACACGGAGATCCTGCGCGTGAAGTCGCTGACCGGTGATGTGCAGCTGCTCGGTTCCACCATCGATGACGCTGCCGGCGAAGCCTATGACAAGGTTGCCCGCATCCTTGGGCTCGGTTATCCGGGCGGACCGGCCATCGACAAGCTGGCCCGGCAGGGAAATCCCAAGGCCATCCGTTTTCCCCGCGGACTGACTCAGCCCAAGTACATGGGTTCTGCAGAAGAGCCCGGCCCGCACCGCTATGACTGGTCCTTCTCGGGACTGAAGACTGCAGTTGCCCGCTGCGTTGAAGCATATGAAGCTGCGGGTGAAGAACTTCCCGTGGCCGACATTGCTGCTTCCTTCCAGGAAGCCGTGGTGGATGTCATCACCGCCAAGGCGGTCCTTGCCTGCACGGAACACGGCATCACAAATCTCCTGCTGGGCGGGGGAGTGGCGGCCAACTCCCGGCTCCGCGAGCTGACGAGGCAGCGCTGCGAGGCCAAGGGCATTTCCCTGCGCGTGCCGCCCATTTCCCTGTGCACGGACAACGGTGCAATGGTTGCTGCCCTGGGGGCGCAAGTGGTGATGGCGGGGGCCGAGCCCTCGGGTATCACTTTCGCGCCGGATCCATCCATGCCGGTCACGAGCGTCCATCTCTAATCAGCTCGCCTAACCGGCTTCCGTAGCCAGCTTGTTAGCCCACGCCAACCAATGACAGCCGAGGTTAGCAGAATCCCAACCGGACAGGTTTTCTTAGTCGGACAGGTTTGCTTACCAGGGATATGGGCAGGGACAGGGGCTCGGACACGGAACGTCCGGGCCAGCGTACGGTTCCAGGCGGGGGCGGCGCGGTAGATCGGTAGACGTGGCCGGTGGGTGTGCGCGTTTCGACCGTATGCGGTTGGATCGGGGGCTCGGTGACAACTGTGGCCTTCCAGCCGGGTGCTTCTTTGGCCTGGTTACAGGCCTCGCACAGTCCCTGCAGGTTGTCCGCTGTGGTGGGTCCGGCTTCGTGGAAGGGGCGGATGTGGTCGAAGTTCCGGATCGGCGCTCCGCACCACGGCATCCGGCAGACCTGATCGCGGACCGCAATGAACCGTGCCAGCCCGGACGGTACCAGCCGTGCCCGGGAATCCATTCCCACGAGCTGCCCGGTGGACGGTTCCCTGTAAAGCCGCCGCAGCCAGGTGCGAACGGTCTTGTCGGGTTGGATGTCCGGGCCAGGCGTGCATTGGGTGTCCGATCCGCCCCGGACGAGGTTCCGGCCAGTCTGTGCCGGGATCATGCCGTGACCGGGCAGCACGGCCGGTTCCGCGGATCCGGCGAGCAGGGCCCGGTCCGTCATGATCAGCTGCACCTCGATCCGCACGTCTTCGGCCCGGGCTTGTCCGGTGGTGCGTTCCACGAAGGTGTCGGCCATGATCTGGCCCTTGGTCCGGGGATCTCCGGCAGCGCGCTGCCGGTCCGCTTCCCGGGTCAGCGCCGCGTAAACGCCCACTCCCTGGGCCACGGGCAGCAGGGCGGTCACGTAGGTCATGGTGTCCGGTGCCGGACGGCAGGACACGAACCGTTCCGCGGTGGCTTTGGCGGTCCGGTTCACCACGGAGTGCGGGTCCAGGGAGTAGGCGAGGGTTTTGATCCGGGCGATGAGCTGCCGGTCGCCGAGCTGTTCCAGGGCGGAGAGGTTGCCGGCGACGAGTTCGTCCACGCGCTGCCGGTCCTCCCGGGTTAGGCACGCGGTTTCACGGACCAGGAGGGTGGCCCGCCATTCGCTGATGACCCCGGTGGTGAGGGCGTGCAGGGTGTGGGGCATTTCCCGGGTCAGGATCCGGGCCAGACCGAGCAGCCGGTTTCCGCGGTGCGGGGATTCCCGGCGGGCGAATCCGATCTGCGCGCCGACTCCCTTGCCGAGGTCTTCGGCCCGGGCGCCGGCTGCGGCCTGGGTTTGGCGGGTGATGGCGTCGAACAAGGCTGTTGCCCGGGCTTGGGCGGCTGACGCGGCTGCCTTGAGTTCTTCCAGTGCCCGGATCTGGTCAATCAATGCTGCCAAGGCTGCCGGTGCCGCCGGCACAGAGCTCTCGGGATCCGGGCCCGGCACGGAAGGGTCCGGATCAGGGTTCCTGCTGATCCGGACGGTCTCCTGTGGTTCGCGGCCCGACAGTTCCTCGTACGTGTGTTCTATTTTAGTGGGTTATCTCACACCCGACACCGAGGATGATTACGGGTAAATTACTCGAATCTGGCCACGCCGGGCTTTACTTTACTGGTGGCATGCCCGGGTGAGCGTCCATGGTTCTGCCTGAGGTCAGGCTTCGCCGCGCAGCTGTCGGATTCCGTCTTGCACCACCGCGCGCAAATCGCCGTCGTTCTCTGCAGCAATGCGGCGCTGCCGCTGGTAGCCGGCACCGCGTTCAATGATCGATGCCACGTCCGCCAGCTCGGCAGAACAGCCAAGCTTCTCCGCAACAGGAGCCAGGCGGGGGAGGACATCCTCCAGCAAATGGTCCGTCACCAGCTTCTCGTTGCCGGCAGCATCAAGGATGATGATGGCGTCGAGGCCATACCGGGCCGCACGCCATTTGTTTTCCTGAACGTGCCACGGAGGCATGGTCGGGATGCTGCCGCCGTTGTCCAGGATGGTGGAGAACTCGTCCACCAAACACTGGGTCAGGGCTGCCACGGCGCCAACATCCTGCAGGGTGGCCATTCCGTCGCAGACCCGCATTTCAATGGTGCCCAGGCCCGGCACAGGTCGGATGTCCCAACGGATCTCGCTGATCGAGTCGATCACTCCGGTGGTGAACATGTCCTGAACGTAGGACTCATACTCGGCCCAGGAGCCGAATTGGAAGGGAAGGCCGGCTGTGGGCAGCTGCTGGAACATCAGGGCACGCTGGGAGGCGTAACCGGTGTCCTCGCCGGACCAGTAAGGCGAGGAAGCGGACAGCGCCTGGAAGTGCGGGAAGTAGTTGACCAGGCCGTCAAGCACCGGAAGCACCTTGTCCCGGCTGTCCAGACCCACGTGGACATGAACCCCGTAGATGAGCATCTGCTGGCCCCACCACTGCGTGCGGTCAATCAGTTTCGCGTAGCGTTCCTTGTCGGTGACCGGCTGCGAGCGCGGGGCACTG
Source organism: Arthrobacter sunyaminii (assembly GCF_018866305.1). NCBI lineage: Bacteria > Bacillati > Actinomycetota > Actinomycetes > Micrococcales > Micrococcaceae > Arthrobacter > Arthrobacter sunyaminii. The sequence goes on along the minus strand of NZ_CP076456.1, from coordinate 3,141,118 downwards.
AACGGATGGGAACCGGAGCAGAACAGCTCCACGCCCATGGGATCGGTCACCCGGCGCAGTGCCTCGAGGGAACGGGTCAGGTCAGCTTTGGCGTCAGCAACGGTGTTGCACACACCGGTCACCAGCTCTACGGTGTTTTCGAGCAGTTCCTGCTTGATGTGCGGGTGCTCGTCACCTTCACTGATCCCGGGATGCGCGGCGCTGACGCCGCGCAGAACCTCGTCGGCAACGGACACCAGTTCCCCGGTGTTCCGGTCGACAAGTGCCAGCTCCCATTCAACGCCAAGGGTTGATTGTGCCGACTGGGCGAAACCGATTTCCAAACTGTCTCCTGCTGTATATGTAGCTGTTGGAGGAACTCGGTTTCCGCAGCGTTGCGGTAGAGAACCCGGATCCAATCCTAGCCGCGGGAGAGGGGTATTCCGTTCACTCACTCCTAATCCCGGACCTGCCGCACCGCCGGGATACCCCGACATAATGGGAGGATGCCCATCCTGAACAAAGACATGACCCTGTGCATCTCCCTCGCTGCCCGGCCGTCAAACATTGGTACGCGCTTCCACAATTACCTGTATGACCTGCTCGACCTGAACTATGTCTACAAGGCGTTTGCCCCTGCGGACCTGGCCCAGGCCATCATGGGCGTGCGCGGCCTGCCGATCCGGGGGTGTGCGGTGTCCATGCCGTACAAGGAGGACGTCATAGCACTCGTGGACCGCTTGGATCCGTCCGCCGAAGCCATCCATTCAGTGAATACGATAGTGAACGACGACGGCGTCCTCACCGCCTACAACACCGACTACCTGGCCATCTCCCGGCTTCTGCGGGACCACCACGTGCCGGCGTCCTGGTCTGTGTTGCTCCGGGGATCGGGAGGCATGGCCAAAGCCGTTGCCGCAGCGCTGCGGGATGCCGGTTTCACGGACGTGACAATCGTGGCCCGCAACGAGGCTGCCGGGCGGGCACTCGCCGATCTTTACGACTTCAACTGGCAGCCCGTTCAGGGTGAAAACACCGCAGACCTGCTCCTCAACGTCACGCCGCTGGGAATGACCGGCGAGCATGAAACCGTTCAGGCATTCACTGACCCGGCCATCGCTGCGGCACGCACAGTGTTCGACGTCGTCGCACTCCCGGCCGAAACGCCGCTCATCACTGCAGCCCGAGCCGCAGGAAAGCCCGTAATTACAGGTGCGGAAGTCATTGCCATCCAAGCAGAGGAACAGTTCGTGCTGTACACCGGGGTGCGGCCCACTCCGGAGCAGGTGCGGGAGGCCAGCGAATTCTCCCGCGCGTAGGCTGCGGAACCTACGCGGCGGGCAGCGCCACCGGTTCCACCACGATGGCCACCCGGTCCTCGCCCAGGCGCGTCAGCACCAGGGTTGCTTTGTTGGGCCCCTTGCCGGAACCGGTGAGCAGCTGCTTGCGCAGTTCCTCTGGCGTCACGGACATGCCGCGCTTCTTGATGTCCAGCACACCGATTCCGTTGGCCTTCACCCAGGCCTTGAGGGCCTTGACGTTGTACGGGCGGACCTCGAGCACCCTGTAGGCGCGGGCAAACGGAGTCTGCAGCAGCTCGGGTGCACCAATGTAGGCAATGTGCGGATCCAGCAGGTGCCCGCCCAGGGAACGCGCGACGTCGGCGACGAGGCCCGCGCGGATCACCGCACCGTCGGGCTCGTACAGGTAGGCATCCACCGGACCAATGCCCACGTCCTGGGCACCGGCGTCGTAATCCACCGGCGAGGTGAGCTCGGCGGCACCCTCCGGGCCAATCACCAACGCTGCGCGGCGGACGCCGTCGCGGCGCAGGGCGTTGAACCATAGGGTCGCCTCGGTAACGTCACCGTCCACTGAGACCCACTGCACTTCACAGTTTGCCGGCAGGCCATCGTGCGGAATGCCCGGACCCATCTTCACGCCCACCGGCAGGCCGCGGTCGGCCAGGGACTCCACGAAGGACAGCGGCGGGGAGAAAGCTTCCGGATCAAAGATGCGGGTGGTCCCGGAGGTGGACGTGGTCCGGCGGGCCGGATCCAGCCACACGCCGTCGAACCCGTCCAGATCGAACTCCTCGGCAGCGCCCTGAACCACCTTTGCGTTGGGCCAGGGCATGAGATTGATGGTGGCGGCGGCAGCAGTGATCTCATCAAGTTCGACGGCGGTGACCTGCCGGTCCAGGGTGGCCAGGGCCAGGGAATCGGCGCCGATCCCGCAGCCCAGGTCGGCAACTTTGTCCAGGCCGGCCTGGACGTAGCGCTGGGCATGCAGGGCGGCCACGTTTAGCCGGGTGGCCTGTTCCAGCCCGGGCGCGGTGAACAGCATGTGCTCGGCGAACGGCCCGAACTTGGTCCGTGCTTTCATCCGCAGCTTGGCCTGGGTCAGGACGGCGGCAACCACGTCGGGGGAGTGCCCGGCCTTACGCAGGTCAGTGTTGAGCTTGAAGGATTCGGACTCCAGATACGGGCCAAGGGAGTTCAGCAGTTCCCAGCCTTCGGACGTCAGGACATGGGCAAGCGAAGTATCCGGCATGACTACCAGCCTAGTTCTTCTGCGGCCGGGCACGTTAGCTGTAGGTTGGGCGGCATGAGGAAGATCGAGGCCGAGCCGCTGTCCGTACTGCGTACACGCACCAGCTATAAGTGGCAGACCTACCCGGCAGATGTCCTGCCGCTGTTTGTGGCAGAGATGGACTATCCGCTGGCTGAACCGGTGCAGCAGGCGATTATCGGCCGGGTGCTGGCCTCGGATACCGGCTATGTCGCCGGACCGGAACCGGTGGCCGATGCATTCGCCGGATACGCGCGGCGGACCTGGGACTGGCAGGTGGATCCCGGGGATGTCCGGACCACCACTGATGTCAGCGTGGCCATTGTCGAGTGCCTGCGCCAGACCGTCCCGGTGGACGGTTCGGTGGTGATCACGCCGCCGGTGTATCCGCCCTTCTTTGAGCTGCCGCTGGAGGCCGACGCTTCAGTGGTGGAGGTTCCCCTTCTACTCACCGGCACAGGATGGCAACTGGACCTTCCGGCACTGGAACGAGCGTTCGCCAGGGGCGCTGATGCCCTGCTGCTGTGCAACCCGCACAATCCGCTGGGGCTGGTGCACTCTGCCGAAACCCTGGGGGCGCTCGCCGATTTGTCAGCGAAATACGGAGTCGCGGTCATCAGCGATGAAATCCATGCCCCGCTGGCCTATGACCCGCGTTCCTTTACGCCTTACCTCTCAGTCTCCGACGCGGCACGGGAATATGGCATCTGCGTCAGCGCAGCCAGCAAAGCGTGGAACATTGCCGGAACCAAATGTGCGGTCATGGTGGCCTCGAGCGAGCGCACGCGGCTGCAGCTGGATTCGATGCCCGAGGAGGTCTCGGCCCGGACCTCCATCCTGGGCCTGCATGCCTCCGTGGCAGCTTATGACGACGGCGGACCGTGGCTGACGGCGGTGCTGAACTCCCTTGCGGAGAACCGGGAACTGCTGGCCGAGCTCCTGTCTGCGTATCTGCCCGAGATTGTCTACCGTCCTCCCTTGGCCGGCTATCTCGCGTGGCTGGATTTCAGGGGCGTGGGCTGGGGTGGGGATCCGGCGGCAGTGGCCCTGGAACAGGGACGTGTTGCACTGGAATCAGGCCTCAAATTTGGTCGGCAGGGCACGGGGTTTGTCCGGCTGAACTTTGCCTGCTCCCCGGAGGTACTGACGGAGGCCGTGACGCGGCTGGCTGCAGTGCGGGCGGCGCCGTCGGACCTATAGCGCCTGAACCTCAGAGTCTCAGGCGGCAGGGGCCAGGATGCTCAGCTGCTGCGGAGCCAGTAGTTCCTGCTTATGCCCGGTCAGCAGGGGCAGCGCACCGGTTTCGGAACTGAGGCGAAGGTCGTTGAGAGCAGCAGGAGTAATTGTCGCCAGATGCAGGTCAAGCACTACGTTGAGGCCAGGCAAGGTGGCGTTGGCCCGCCGCGCCAGCACATACAGCACCCTGCTGTTCTGCTCGGTGACACGGCCCCTGACCACCAAACGCACCTTCCGGAGATCTATGTCGAATTGGGCGACGACGCGCAGCTTGGGCTCCATGGAAACCTTCCTCGGTGTGCCTGACCAGTTGGCCGAACACTCAACGTAGGAGAGGCCTGCGGCGCGCCGCAATGCGAACAGGAAATACTGCCGCCGCCTGAGCCCAATTAGCTCGCGGGACACTCCTGATTGGCTTGCAGCCGAAGGATAAGGGGAGGTTATCCACACCGGGTGATGCATCCGTGGACCGGGTTCGGGGAACCCCCTAGGTTGAGGGCAGGACGGAACGGACTAGGGGAGTGGGAACCATGCTGCTGGGCAATTACAGCGTAAATGCCGAGGGTTGCGAGCGTATTCTCGCGCAGGTCGAGGACGACGAGGCCAGGGCAGCTTCGTCGTCCACGCTGCGGACCAGGGTCACGGATGCGCAGTGGGCGTGTTCCAGCGGCTCGGGCGTAGTGGTGCGGGCTTTGGAAGAGCTTTGGTCCAATACGCTGCTGCTCCAGGCAGATGCGGCCGAGACGAGGATCGGCAATGCGGTTGCCGGGGTCCGTCAAGCAGTGAACATCATCTCCGAGGCGGACCGGGCGATGGCCGATGCAGCCGGGGCGAGTTTGGCACAGCTGCAATCGGGGATCTGCCGGGCACCTTCGCTGACCGGGACCCGCTGATGTCCGTTGACACCTCCGGACTTTTCGATTGGCCTTCTCCGGATGCCGTCGAGGGTGCCGCACCGGGGATCGGCGCCGGCGGCCGGGCCTATCTCAGGAGCGTGGAGCGGGCTGCGGCCACGTGGGTGCAGCTGAATGCGCACTATCGCGGTGACGGCGCCGAGGAAATCCAGGACGCCTTCGGGGCAGTTCTGCCCCACGCAGGCCTGCTGGCGCAAAGTGCGGAGCAGGCCACCGGCGTGCTGGCCGAATTTGCGGAGGGAATCCGGGCGCTTGTGGCTCAGCGGGATGCGTTGATGGTGCAAATTGATGCAGCCAACTGCGCCCTGCTCGAGTCCGCGGACCAACCGGATCAGAATACGGCATCCACGCTGCCGTCAACGGAGCTTCTGCTGCGCGCAGCAGCGGATTCCGCCGCCGTCCTGGCCCGGAACTACACCTTGTTGGAGGAAGCGACGGCGGGCAAGCTGACTGCCATCGTCCTGGGGGACCATAACCTCACTAACCTCATCACGGACCGGACAGGCACGGTGGCTACGGGGGCCGCGGGTAAACTCGCCGGCTTGCCCTCGTCACGGCGGACTGTCGTGAAAATTTCAACCCCTTCCCCCGTCTACGTCCGCTATGAAACCGAGGCTGAACGAGTGCGGTACATGGCACGCGGACGATGGGTGACCGACGGCCGCTGGGCGCTGGTGTCCGCCAACATGTTGGAACTCAGGCCCAAAGTCAGCACGGTGCTTCATAAGCACTCGCGCGGCTACAGGAATCGGGTGGAGGCCAACAGAGCGAAGTGGGCGCCGGACATGGGCGGGTTGCACGAGCTGACTAAGACCGCTGCTGCTTTCAGAGTGGGCGGCGGAATGCTGTCAGTGGCAACGGCAGGATTTACGATCGCCGATGAGCGGCAGGATGCCTATAACGAACTCCTGCAGGCCCATCCGGACATGGACCCTGACGAGCTGAACGAGCGGGCGGACTCGGTGGGAGCGGTGAAGGGCAGTGCCAAGGCCGGAATCGATCTTGCGGCGGCCGGGACCGGCGCCCTCATCGGGAGCGCAATAGGGGGACCGGCGGGGACAGTGGCAGGTGCCGCGATCGGCATCGGTATTTCGGTTGTCACCTCCCTCGAATTCGGTTTCCTGGACAACCGCACCATCAAGGATGCAGCCGCGGACACTGCCTTGGACCTGGTGGACGGTTTCATGGAATCAAACCTGATGAAGTCTGACGCGGGCAAGGCGGCACGGGGAGCAGCGGATGCGGTTGCCGACTGCTGGAACAAGCTCTTTGGCCGATAGTCCGGGCTTCACACCAATGCAGTGCTCAGCTAGGCAAGGGATGAGACATGGAAACTGAAACGAACGACTGGGCACTCTTCGCCGTTATGTTCCCCTTCGGGCTGCTGCTCTTCGTCGGCGGATTGCTGGTCTACAAACAAAAGATGGTGCCCCCGGCGCTGGATGACCGGTTCCCTGGAAAGCACTCGCTCGCCTGCACCTTCCTGGGCATGTGGCTCATGCTTCTGCCGGCTTCGAACTTCCGGGAAATAACCTCCAGCGACATCATTTTTGTTCCCTATGCCCTGCTGACGTTCGCCTGCCAGGGCATAGGGATGCTTGGCTGGCTCTGGATGCCCAAGTTTATGCAACCGGCGTGGTTGAAGGAGGCTGACCGGCTCAAGGCCCGCGGCAAGGTTCGGCGCATCAGGCAGTACGTCAAGGGGAAGGACAAACGATGACGGCGGCTGCCCAGGGATTCAGCTACGAGCGCCTGCACGCTTTCAACCTGCCGCGTCCGGATGGCTGGGAGCGGGTCGAGACGGAAGCCGGGGTCCTGGCAGTAGCTCATCCGCCGGTGACGGATGGAGACTTCCGGCCCAACATGGTGTTGCGCGGGGGACCGGCAGACGGGATTTCCATTGCCCGGTTCGCGACGGCGGCACTGGCCTCAACGCTCGAGGAGTTCCAGGACGTTCGGATTCTCTCCAACGATCTCTGGAGTCCGGAGGCGTTGGGCACGGAGGGCAGCGGCCGCAGGCAGCGGTTTGTCCACCGGGCAGGCCGGCATCCGGTCTGCGTGGACCGCTGGATCTGGATGGATGACGGGTTCGTCATGGAGGCAACCGCTAGCTACACCATTGAGCAGCACACCGGAATGAAACTCCTGTTTGAACAGATGGTCCGGGATATCCGGATCAACACCGCCGTCCGGGATATGCCCGGTAGCCAGGCCGTCCGGGAGGGCCGGCGTGACATCGATCGGATAGCCCCGCAGGAGCCCCGGCTGGATGATTATGCCTCCCGGTGCGCGGGTGCCGAGTTGGAGGATTTGGGCAGCATCGCTGCAGCACAACCCTATCGGGAAGGCGGAAGGCTGCTGCCGATTCCGGCCCTGGAACTGCTCGATACGCTTTTGGTGAGGGACCGGTTGGGGCGGTTTCAACGGAAGGATCCGTCTGTGGCGACGCTCCAAGCCGCAGGTCTGCTTACGGCTGCAGCAAAGCTGACTCCGGCAGGGGAACAGTTCCTCCTGCCCGTCCGGAAGCTGGATGCTTCCTTTCAAGTGGAAGCATCCAACGCAGCGGGAGGCTCAGTGCTGCAGGCCTGGATTGGCGGCGGACTTGGGAAGATCACTGCCGGGCCGTCGCTGTTCCCGGCTGCGTCGGCGGCCTTTGAACCCGATGATGTAGCCGCCAGCATTATGCAGGCCAACATGGTGCCTAAGCGGATTGCAGACTGGGCAGGTCTTTCTCCGGGCTGGAGTATCCCGCACGAGCCGGTGGTGCTGGGCATGGACCACTATGAGGCCCGGCTCAAGTCGGCGCGGACCCCGGCACCGAAGACCCTGGATCAAGCTGCGGGGCAGATGTGGCAGCAACCGTGGGCCGAATGGCAGATCCTGAACGAACAAACCGGCGGGTGGTTCGGCTGGGTGAACGCCGGGGCGGCCGGGCAATACCGGCTTTCACCCGGTGATGGATATCAGGAGCAGGGCCGCACCGTGCGTCTCGAACCCATGTCCTCGGCCGTCGTCTGGGACATGCTGGTGCGGTTCATCCACGCCGCTGTGGAAGGGATTCCGCTCCGGTTGCCCGAGGTGCCGGGCTTCAACGGCTAGGCGAAGTACACGCCTATCCGGTTGCCCTCGATCTCTTCGATCCGGATATCGATTTCGTAGATATCCTTCAGGACCTCGGGCCGCATGATCATGGACGGCGGCCCCTGGTGCAGGAGCCTGCCGTTGGCCATGGCAATAATGTCGTCGGAATAGCAGGAAGCGAAATTGATGTCGTGGATGACCAGTACCACCGTCTTGCCGAGCTCGTCGGTGAGCCGGCGCAGCAGCCGCATCATTTCCACGGAGTGCTTCATGTCCAGGTTGTTCAACGGCTCATCCAACAGCAGGTAGTCGGTGTCCTGGGCCAGCACCATGGCAATAAATGCACGCTGCCGTTGACCGCCGGAGAGCTCGTCAACAAACCTGTCCGCCAGATCCGACAGGTCCAGGAAAGCCAGGGACTGCTCTATCTTCTCCCGGCACACCGACGTCGGACGCCCGCCGTTGTGCGGGTACCGTCCGAAGCCGACCAGATCGCGAACGGTCAGCCGCACGGTGAGATGGTTGTCCTGCCGCAGGATGGCCATCTTCCTGGCCAGGTCCTTACCCGGTGTTTTCACGACGTCGAGGCCGTCCACAGTCACCGTTCCCGCGTCAGCGGGCAGCAGGCGGCTGATCATAGAGAGCAGCGTGGACTTGCCGGCACCGTTGGGGCCAATGATCGAGGTAACTCCGCCTTCTTTGATATGGCAGCTCACCTCATCAACAACGGTGGTGCCGGCATATTTTTTGGTGACGCCGTTGACGGAGATCATTTGATGGAGCCTTTCAGGAGCAGGATCAAAAAGACGATCCCGCCGACAAATTCAATGACAATGCTCAGGGCTGTATCGAACGCAAACACGCGCTCCAGGACCAGTTGGCCGCCCACCAGGGCAATGATGCCCAGCAGCACTGCGATGGGGACAACAGCGGCGTGCTTGAAATGCGAACAAAGCTGGTAAGCCAGGGAAGCCACCAGCAGACCGAAGAAGGTAACCGGCCCCACCAGAGCGGTGGACACCGCAACGAGCACCGAGCAGATCACCAGCACCAGCGTCACCGTGCGTTTGTGGTTGATGCCCAGGTTGATCGAGGTTTCCCGGCCCAGCGACAGCACATCGAGTGAGTGCCGCAGGCGCCAGGCCGGAACTGTAACGATGGCTGCAGCGATCAGCGAGTAGCCAAGCAGCTTGGCGTCGACGTTGTTGAAGGACGCAAAAAACAGGTCCTGCAGGATGATGAACTCGCTGGGCTCGATCAGCCGCTGCAGCAGCGAGGACACACCCCGGAACAGCGTGCCCAGCACAATGCCCACCAACAGCATCAGATGGAGGGACTTGCCGCCGCCGGTAAAAAGCCACCGGTACAGCAGGAACGAGAACCCCACCATCAGGGCAACTTCCATGCCGTAACGCAGCGGATCGGACATGGCGAGGACAAGGCCGCCGCCGAGGGTGAACACCAGGATGGTTTGGATCAAGACGTACAGGGCGTCGAAGCCCATGATCGAGGGCGTCAGGATCCGATTGGCGGTGACAGTTTGGAACAATACGGTGGAGACGCCGACGGCGTAGGCCACCAGGATCATCGAGCCCACCTTAACGGCGCGGCGCGGAAGGACATAGCCGATGTTTCCGCGCAGATCGATGGTCATGAAGACCACGACCAGAGCGGCTGCCGCCAAGGACAGCAGGATGATCCAGAACCGGGGGGAGAGGTTGCGCACCGGACGGCGGCGCTGCACGGTAAGTGCGGAGGGAAGGGCGCTGACTGGACTGCTAGGCACGGGCGGAGCGCTTTCTCAGGAGCAGGTAAAGGAACAGGGCGCTGCCAATGGCGGAGACGATGACCCCCACCGGAATTTCATACGGGTAGCGGATGGTCCGGCCGATGATGTCGCACGCCAGGACGAAGCCGGCCCCGAAAATGGCGACCCACGGTATGGCCCGGCGGACGTTGTCCCCGATCATCAGCGAGACCAGGTTGGGAACGATCAGGCCCAGGAACGGCACCGAGCCGACGCTGACAACCACGACGGCGCTGATCAGGGACACGATGATGAGGCCCAGCGTCATCACCCGGTTGTAGTTCAGGCCCAGGTTGGTGGTGAACTCCTGGCCCATGCCTGCGACGGTGAAGCGGTCAGCTGCCAAATAACCGATCAGGGTCAGGGCGCCTACAATCCAGAGCAGTTCGTAGCGCCCGCGCAGTACGCCGGAGAAATCTCCGACCATCCAGGAATTCAGGGTCTGCAGCAGGTCGAACCGGTAGGCGAAGAACGTGGTCACAGCCGCAATAACGCCGCCAAGCATGATTCCCACGAGGGGAACGATCAGCGTGTTGCGCAGCGGAATCCGGCGCAGGACCAGAAGGAAGAGGGCGGTCCCGGCCACGGCGAAGACGGTTGCGGTGGACATTTTAAGGAACAGCGAGGCCCCCGGCAGGAACACCGTGACCACCAGGATGCCCAGGGAAGCGGACTCCACTGTGCCCACCGTGGACGGCTCCACGAACTTGTTGCGGGCCATCAGCTGCATGATGAGACCGGCGACGCTCAGCGCCATCCCGGCAAGAATGATGCTCAGGGTCCGGGGAACCCGGCTGATCCAAAAGATGTCCCACGCGTGTTCATCGCCGGAGAGCAGGCCGGGAAGCGAAACGTCGCTCACGCCGACAAACATGCTGACAACGGCAAGCACCAGGACAGCTGTTCCTCCCAGCAGAAGCTTGGCTCCGGGGCCGAGGAACCGGCGCCGGCCGGAAACAGCAGTGGCCCCGGCGGCTGCCGGGGCGGTGGGGATTAGCGCAGTGGTCATGGTGCGTTCCGTCTCCCCCGCCGGCCGGCCCTGCTCCCGGAGGGGAGGAAGGCCGGCCGGCAAGGATTGGCAGGTGGGCTGGACGGTTAGGAGATGCCGTCCTGAACAGCGCTGACCATGGAGTCAACATTGTTCAGGCCGTAACCCACGAGATACCAGCTGGAGGAATCGAGCATGGTGATGCGGTCATTCTTGGCGGCCTTGGTGCCCATCACGAGTTCGTTGTCCAGTACAGCGGAGGCAACTTCACCCGCATTGCCCACAGCGACGTCGCGGTCGATGACAAACAGGTTGTCCGGGTTGATCTCGGCAACGTATTCGAAGGACACGGATTCACCGTGCTGTGCTTCGGACTTGATGTCGGCAGCGGTGGCAACCCCAAGGACGTCATGGATCAGGCCGAAGCGTGAACCTTCACCGTAAGCGGTCATTTCGCCGCCGCTGGTCATGATGATGAGGCCGTTGCCGGCGTCGGCGGCGGTTGCCTTGGTGTCTTCCACCTTGGTCTCGAGTGCAGCGAGCTTCTCTTCAACTTCGGCTTCCTTGCCGAAGATGTCACCGATGATCTCGGTGTTGGAGATGAAGGAATTCCACGGATCCGCAGCGTCGGTGCTGAGGTTGATCGTGGGCGCGATCTTGGAGAATTCTTCGTAGGAGTCAGCGGTGCGGCCGGACATGATGATCAGATCGGGGGCGCCGGCGCTGATGGCCTCGAAGTCGGGCTCCTTCATGCTGCCGATCTTGGTGTAGTCATCGGAGCCGTACTTGGAGAGGCTTTCGGGGAAGTTTGCGGCGGGAACGCCGTCAACCTCGATACCCAGGGCATCCAGGGTGTCCAATGCGCCGAGGTCGAACGTGTAGACAGTCTCCGGGTTCACGGGAACTTCGGTGGTGCCCTGGGTGTGTTCAACGGTAACCATGGTGGGCTCGGACGCATCGGCGGTGGCGTCCGCGTTGGCCGAACTGTCTGATCCGCAGGCGCTCAGGGCCAGGAGGGAGGCGAGGGCGGTCCCGGCGACAAGGCGGGACTTGAGGGTTTTCTTCACGTCAGGGGCTCCAGCTGTTCGGGTCTATCGTCCGGCCCGGCGGGGGAGGCCCGCCAATAGGACACAGATGTTTGCGTATTTAGGACATATAAATGTTTGCTAATTTTGCGCGCCTTTGAAAACTACAGGGTTAGGTGAGGCTAAGCAACTTTTATGTCCCGGTGAGCGGGCTTTGGTTACGGGGCATCATGACGCGGCAAAGTAAATTGGCACTCACCTTGACCGAGTGCCAGCCCTTGCATAAAGTCGGAGCTAGCACTCTCCCTGTGAGGGTGCTAATTCCTGAGGGAAGCGCCAACCGGCACCGCGACGACGGCCAGCGCCCACCGACGGTCCCTATCCGTTAGTAACTACGCAAAGGAGAGCCCGAGTGTCGGTCTCTATTAAGCCCCTTGAGGATCGCATTGTTGTCCGCCCCCTCGAAGCCGAGCAGACCACTGCTTCCGGCCTCGTCATTCCGGACACTGCAAAGGAAAAGCCCCAGGAGGGCGAAGTTGTTGCAGTAGGCCCCGGCCGCGTTGACGACAACGGCAACCGCGTTCCCGTGGATGTTTCCGAAGGTGACGTTGTCATCTACTCCAAGTACGGCGGAACCGAAGTCAAGCACGGCGGCTCCGAATACCTGGTGCTGTCCGCCCGCGACGTACTGGCCATCGTCGTTAAGTAGTTGAAAAAGGAAGACCCCGGCCAATCTGGCCGGGGTTTTCTGATGCAGGTGCAGATGTAGCTGTCGGAAAGGACACACACATGGCAAAGCAATTGGAGTTCAACGACTCCGCCCGCCGCTCGCTGGAGGCCGGCGTCGACAAGCTGGCCAACGCCGTCAAGGTGACCCTCGGCCCGCGCGGCCGCAACGTAGTGCTCGCCAAGACCTGGGGCGCTCCCACCATCACGAACGACGGCGTGACCATCGCCCGTGAAGTCGAGCTGGATGATCCGTATGAGAACCTCGGTGCCCAGCTGGCCAAGGAAGTAGCCACCAAGACCAACGATGTCGCCGGTGACGGTACCACCACCGCCACGGTGCTGGCTCAGGCCCTGGTCAAGGAAGGCCTGCGCAACGTTGCTGCAGGCGCCGCTCCGGGCCAGCTGAAGCGCGGCATGGAGACGGCCGTGGAAGCGGTAGCTGCACGGCTGCTGGAAAACGCCAAGGAAGTTGAGGGCAACCAGGTTGCCCACGTAGCTGCCATCTCCGCCCAGAGCATGGAGATTGGCGAACTGCTGGCCAAGGCCTTTGACACCGTCGGCAAGGACGGCGTCATTACGATCGAGGAATCCTCCTCGACGCAGACCGAACTGGTCATCACCGAAGGCATGCAGTTCGACAAGGGCTACCTGTCCCCGTACTTCGTCACTGATCCGGAGCGCCAGGAAGCCGTCCTCGAAGACGCGCTGATCCTGATCAACTCCGGCAAGATCTCCTCGGTTGCCGAGTTCCTGCCCCTGCTTGAAAAGGCGCTGCAGACCTCCAAGCCGCTGTTCATCATTGCCGAGGACATTGAAGGCGAAGCCCTGTCCACCCTGGTGGTCAACAAGATCCGCGGCACCCTGAACGTGGTTGCCGTCAAGGCACCCGGATTCGGTGACCGCCGCAAGGCCATGATGCAGGACATCGCCACCCTCACGGGTGCGCAGGTTGTCTCCCCGGATCTGGGCCTGAAGCTGGACCAGGTTGGCCTTGAGGTGCTGGGCTCCGCCCGCCGCATCACGGTTACCAAGGACAGCACCACGATTGTCGACGGAACCGGCTCCGAAGCCGACGTCGCTGACCGCGTGGCTCAGATCCGTGCCGAGATCGAGCGCACGGACTCCGACTGGGACCGCGAGAAGCTGCAGGAACGCCTGGCCAAGCTCTCCGGCGGCATTGGCGTCATCAAGGTTGGCGCAGCCACCGAGGTGGAGCTCAAGGAAAAGAAGCACCGCATCGAAGACGCCGTGTCCTCGACGCGTGCGGCCCTGGAAGAGGGCATCGTGGCCGGCGGCGGTTCCGCACTGGTCCACGCTGCCAAGGCCCTGGACACCGACGCGGAGGTGCTGAAGCTGGAAGGCGACGCCGCCACCGCCGTCGGTCTGGTGCGCCGCGCCCTGGCACAGCCGCTGCGCTGGATCGCCGAGAACGCGGGCGCCGAGGGCATGGTTGTTGTCGCCAAGGTCACTGACCTTGAGGTCAACAACGGCTTCAACGCCGCGACGGGCGAATACGAGAACCTGATCGAGGCCGGCATCATTGACCCGGTCAAGGTCACCCGTTCGGCGCTGCGCAACGCCGCATCCATCGCCGCCCTGGTCCTCACCACCGAGGCACTTGTGGTGGAGAAGCCTGCCGATGACGAAGAAGATCACGGCCACCAGCACTAGGTGACACAGAGGCCCCGGCGCTGCAGCAGTATTTTGCTGCGGCACCGGGGCCTTTTGCATGCCCGGCTGTGAGTGATGCCACCAGTAAGGATTTGGAATAGGGACCGGCGGTCTTTCGTTTTAGGATGTAAGGAAGCCAGCCGGTCCTTTTTCCGGCGTTTTCCCCATCCCTCCGGTCCTTCCGCGAAAGAGGCGCAGTTTTGAGCCAGCAGTCCACAGAGCATGACCCGTTCGGCTTCATCGGCCTGACGTACGACGACGTCCTGCTGCTGCCCGGCCCCACGGACGTCATTCCGTCCGAGGCGGACACCTCCTCCCGCCTGTCCAAGCGGATCACCGTCCAGACACCGCTGCTTTCGGCCGCGATGGACACGGTGACCGAATCCCGCATGGCCATCGCCATGGCACGCCAGGGCGGACTCGGTGTCATCCACCGCAACCTGTCCATCGCAGACCAGGCCGAGCACGTGGACCGCGTCAAGCGCAGCGAATCAGGCATGATCACCAACCCGGTGACCATCTCCCCGGACGCCACCCTGCAGGAACTGGATGACCTGTGCGCCCACTTCCGTGTCTCCGGCCTGCCCGTTGTGGATGCGGACGACAAGCTGCTGGGCATCGTGACCAACCGCGACACCCGTTTCATCCCGCGTGCCGACTACCCCGCCCGCAAGGTTCATGAAGTCATGACCCGCATGCCGCTGATCACCGGCCGCGTGGGTATCAGCGCCGAAGAAACCGTGGAACTGCTGGGCAAGCACCGCATCGAGAAGCTGCCGCTGGTCGACGACGACGGCCGCCTGCAGGGCCTGATCACGGTCAAGGACTTCGACAAGGCCGAGCAGTACCCGCTGGCCACCAAGGACGAGGAAGGCCGGCTGCGTGTCGGCGCCGCGATCGGTTTCTTCGGTGACGGCTATGAGCGTGCCATGACACTCGTTGACGCCGGCGTGGATATCCTCGTCGTGGACACCGCCAACGGCCACAGTGCAGGCGTGCTGGACATGATTGCCCGCCTGAAGAAGGACCCGGCGGTGGCGCACGTGGACATCATTGGCGGCCAGGCAGCCACCCGCGAAGGTGCCCAGGCCCTGATCGACGCCGGCGCCGACGCCATCAAGGTGGGCGTGGGTCCCGGATCCATCTGCACCACCCGCGTGGTGGCCGGAGTGGGCGTTCCTCAGATCACCGCCATCTACGAAGCTGCCAAAGCCGCCATCCCGGCGGGCGTGCCGGTGATCGCCGACGGCGGCCTCCAGTACTCCGGCGATATCGGCAAGGCCATCGTTGCCGGCGCAGACACCGTCATGCTGGGCGGCCTGCTGGCCGGTTCCGCCGAAAGCCCGGGGGACCTGGTCTTCGTCAACGGCAAGCAGTTCAAGTCCTACCGCGGCATGGGTTCGCTCGGTGCCATGCAGAGCCGCGGCAAGAACACGTCCTACTCCAAGGACCGCTATTTCCAGGCCGATGTCCCCAGCGACGAAAAGCTGATCCCCGAGGGCATTGAAGGCCAGGTTCCCTACCGGGGTCCGTTGTCCGCCGTCGCTCACCAGCTGGTGGGCGGCCTGCGCCAGACCATGTTCTATACCGGTGCGCGCACCATCGAAGAGCTGAAGCAGAAGGGCAAGTTTGTCCGGATCACCCCGGCCGGCCTCAAGGAATCCCACCCGCACGACATCATGATGACGGCGGAGGCGCCGAACTACGGCACCCGCCGCTAATTTCGGCACCGACGGCAGCAGCCGCATCCATCCTCCAAATGACGGGGAAGGATGCGGTTGCTGCTGCTTTAAGGCCCGGCTTCCAAAGCTGGGATAACCTAGAGGCGTGAGCAATGAGATAGAAATTGGCCGTGGCAAGCGTGGGCGCCGAGCCTACTCCCTCGATGATGTGGCAATTGTGCCGTCCCGCCGGACGCGGGACCCGCAGGATGTTTCCATCAACTGGCAGATCGACGCCTACCAGTTTGAAATGCCGGTCATGGGAGCCCCCATGGACTCGGTGATGTCCCCGGCCACCGCTATAGCGATGGGCCGCCTGGGCGGATTGGGCGTGTTGAACCTTGAAGGGCTGTGGACCCGTTACGAGGACCCCCAGCCGCTGCTGGATGAGATCGCGGTTCTCAGTGAAGATAACTTTAATCCCGCGGCCACCCGCCGGCTGCAGGAAATCTATGAAGCACCCATCCAGGCGGAGCTGATCACCTCCCGCCTGGCCGAGGTGCGCGACGCCGGCGTGACCGTTGCCGGCTCCCTGACCCCGCAGCGCACCCAGGAGTTCTACAAGACCGTCCTGGCCGCCGGCGTGGACATCTTCGTCATCCGCGGCACCACCGTCTCTGCCGAGCACGTCTCCAAGACCGTTGAGCCGCTGAACCTCAAGCAGTTCATCTACGAACTGGACGTTCCCGTCATCGTGGGCGGCGCGGCCGGCTACACCCCGGCCCTGCACCTGATGCGCACCGGAGCCGCCGGCGTCCTGGTCGGCTTCGGCGGGGGAGCGACCACCACCACCCGCCGGGCACTGGGCATCCACGCCCCCATGGCCACCGCGATCGCAGACATCGCCGAGGCGCGCCGCGATTACATGGACGAGTCAGGCGGACGCTACGTCCACGTGATCGCCGACGGCGGAATGGGCACCAGCGGTGACATCGTCAAGGCGATCGCCATGGGCGCGGACGCCGTGATGCTCGGATCGGCTCTGGCCCGGGCGGAAGAAGCCCCCGGACAGGGATGGCACTGGGGCCAGGAAGCCCACCACAGCGAACTTCCCCGCGGCGACAGGGTCCGGCTGGACACCGTCGGCCCGCTGCAGGAAGTTCTCTGGGGCCCGTCGCACCACACCAACGGCACGTCCAACCTGATGGGTGCCCTGCGTCGTGCCATGGCCACCACGGGTTACTCCGATGTGAAAGCCTTCCAGCGCATTGAGGTGCTGGTCGCGCCCTACCTATCCGCCATGTAGTTCCCTACAGTGGCTGCAAAGACCACTGCGCCGCCAGCGCGTCCCAGAGAGGAAATCTTGACCATGAGCAAAGATGCACTCAGTCCGGAATACCGGGAGGACGCCCTGGCGGCGCTGCGTTCCACGGCGGAGCCCGGCCAGCAACTGGACATCCTGATTGTTGGCGGCGGCGTGGTGGGTGCCGGTGCCGCCCTGGACGCAGTCACCCGCGGACTCAAAGTGGGCATGGTGGAGGCCCGGGACTGGGCATCGGGCACGTCGTCGCGTTCCTCCAAGCTCATTCACGGCGGTCTGCGTTATCTGGAGATGCTGGATTTTGCCCTCGTAGCCGAGGCGCTAAAGGAACGCGGCCTGCTGATTCAGCGGATCGCCCCGCACCTGGTCAAGCCCGTACCGTTCCTCTACCCGCTGACACACCGGTTCTATGAGCGGCCCTACGTTGGTGCCGGCATCATGCTGTACGACACCATGGGCCTGACCTCCGGTAATTCCCGCGGGGTGCCGATGCACAAGCACCTCAGCAAAAAAGCCACCCTCCGGGCGGCGCCCAGCCTGAAGGATGACGCCATGGTTGGCTCCATCCGCTACTACGACGCCCAGGTGGACGACGCCCGGTACGTTGCCAACATGGTCCGCACCTCAGCGCACTACGGCGCCACCGTGGCCAACCGGGTGTCCGTGGTGGACTTCCTTCGCGAGGGTGAGCGTGTAGTGGGCGCCCGGGTCAAGGACTCCGAGACCGGCCGGGAATTCGATGTGTTCGCCCGCCAGGTGGTCAATGCCACCGGCGTGTGGACCGACGAAACCCAGGCCATGGTGACGGACCGGGGACAGCTGAAAGTCCGGGCGTCCAAGGGTGTGCACCTGGTGGTTCCCCGCGACCGGATCCAGTCCACCGTGGGCATGATCCTGCGCACGGAAAAATCCGTGCTGTTCGTGATCCCGTGGGGCCGGCACTGGATTGTGGGCACTACGGACACCGACTGGAATCTGGACAAGGCACATCCCGCAGCAACCTCGGCGGACATCGACTACTTGCTGGAGCATGTGAACAGCGTGCTGAAAACTCCGCTGACGCGCGAGGACGTTGAAGGCGTCTACGCCGGCCTGCGGCCGCTGCTCGCCGGCGAGAATGATTCCACGGCCAAACTCTCCCGCGAACATGTGGTGGCCCATCCCGTGCCGGGGCTGGTGGTTGTTGCCGGCGGCAAATGGACCACCTACCGGGTCATGGCGAAGGATGCCGTGGATGAGGCCGCCCGGGCGCTGGACGGGAAGGTGCCGGAAAGCTGCACCTCCACCATCCCGCTGCTGGGTGCGGTGGGCTATAAGGCTGCCTGGAATCTCCGGCACCGCACTGCGGAGCACTACGGAGTCCATGTGGTCCGGGTGGAGCATCTGCTCAACCGTTACGGATCCCTGGCTAACGAGGTGCTGGAACTGATCCGTGCCAATCCTGAGCTGGGGGAGCCCCTGCCCGGAGCAGACGATTACCTGCGCGCCGAAGTGGTGTATGCCACCACGTCCGAGGGTGCCCGGCATGTGGAGGACGTCCTGGCCCGGCGCACCCGCATCTCCATCGAGTCGTGGGACCGGGGAGTCTCCGCTGCCCCGGTTGTGGCCGAACTCATGGCGCCCATCCTGAACTGGAGTCCGGAGCGGGTGGAGCAGGAAGTGGCCCACTACGAGGCGCGGGTGGAAGCCGAGCGGCGCAGCCAGGAACAGCCCGATGACGTTTCGGCCGACGCAGCACGGTTGAAGGCCCACGACATCGCTCCGCTGGCCTGAACCGGAACCAACGGAAGTGGAACCTGAACTCTCCCTGAATGAAAAGGGCGCCGTCCTGACGGTCCCTGAAATGGTCATTCTGCAGATGGAAGCGGCCGACCGCTCGGATGCGGCAGCCCAGCTTGCCCGGCGGATGTATGACCAGGGACGGATCCGTAATTTGGAGGTGTTCCTGGAGCAGGTCAATGCCCGGGAACACCAAATGGCCACCGGGCTGCCCGGCGGCATCGGCATGCCGCACGCGCGCAGCGAGGAAGTGGTGCAGACCTCAATTGCCGTGGGGATCACCCGCTACGGGCACAGCATTGATTTTGGTGCGTCGGACGGACCGGCCACGGTGATTCTGCTGATAGCCACGCCTGCCAAAGCCTTCTCTGAACACTTGGAAGTCCTGGCCACCATCGCGCGGTCGCTGTTCCGCCCGGCCTTCCGGGATTCGCTCCGCCGGGCCAACGACGCCGAAGTCATTTCCGAACTGATCAACTCCTCGCTGGTGTTTTTTGACCATTGACGGCGCCTGCTGATGCCGCGGGTGCCCGAGCTGCGCACAGCAGGCATTGGGTTTTCTACACGGGTACGAAGTACGGTTAAGGGGTGCTGAAAACTGCCCTGCAACCCCGCTGGATCGCCGCCCTTCTCTTTGCGCTTGCGATCTCGACGGTCTTCGTGCTCCTGAGCCAGTGGCAGTTTTCGACCGCCGAGAGTGAGCTGCCGCCCGCCGCAGGTGAAACCGAAAACGTCCGTCCCCTCACCGAGGTGTTCACCCCCGGTGTGGAACTGATGGGCACCGAGGCAGACCAGATGGTCTCCATGAACGGTTCCTTCCGTGGTGAGGACACCGTACTGATTGACCAGCGGCTGTACGACGGGGACCGCGGATACTGGGTGGTCACCGCATTCGCCGTGGAGGGAGCGCCGGACGGCGCCGTCATGCCGGTGGTCCGCGGCTGGGTTGCCGAGCCCGGCGATGCCGAACCCGCCCCGTCCGGGGACGCCGTCGTCGTCGGCCGCCTGCTGCCGCCCGAAGGCCCCATCGCAAAGGCACCCGAAGAGGAAGGGGTCCTGCCCAGCCTCTCCAGCGCCGAACTGATCAATGTCTGGGACACCCCGGGGTATGCGGCGTTCGTCACTGCCAACGAGATCACGGTGGACGGTGAGGCTCCGGAAACCGGAGACATGCGCGTAGTCGACGTGGATGCGCAGCCCCAGGAAACTTCAGTGAACTGGATGAACATCTTCTACGCCATCGAGTGGGTGGTCTTCGCCGGGTTCTCCGTCTTCCTGTGGTGGCGCCTCGTGGCGGATGCCCACCAGCGTTCCCTCGAGGACGACGACGATTATTACGACGACGACGACGACGAGGGCCCCGTCCCGGGGCATCCGGCACCGACCAGTGAGGTACAGAAGTGAGCGATCCAGTACAGGCCCCCGCCGGGGCACCCGCAGCAACCAAGAAACCGCGCCGGAAGAAGCGCCGTTTTGGCGGCACCCACGCCCAGATCCGTTCGGCCCTGACCTTTTACAAGGTTTCTTCCTACGTCACGGGTGTGTTTCTTCTCCTGTTGTGCATTGAGATGATCCTCAAATACGGGTTGAAGATCGAGGAGATCACCGTTGGCCCGCTGAACCTTTTCACGGGTGTGCTGATTGCCCACGGCTGGTTGTACGTGGTCTACCTGCTGGCTGACTTCCGCCTGTGGCAGCTGATGCGCTGGCCGTTCTCGAAGTTCATCCTGATCGCCCTGGGCGGTGTGGTGCCCTTCCTGTCCTTCATTGTGGAGGGCCGTACGCACAAACAGGTCCTTGCGGAACTCGCTGCCCATCCGGAAGCGGCCAAGCGCTACTGAGGCACCGGCCTCCACGCGGATGTGCGGCGCGGATGCTCCGGCGACTATCCTTGAAGCGTGACTAATTCCGCGACCCCTCCCATAGAAGAGCGCCCTGTCCTAGTTGTGGACTTCGGCGCCCAGTACGCCCAGCTCATTGCCCGCCGGGTACGCGATGCAGATGTCTATTCCGAGGTGGTGCCCCACACCTGGACCACGGAACAGATCCTGGCGAAGAACCCGGCCGCGATCATCCTTTCCGGCGGCCCTTCCAGCGTTTACGCCGAAGGCGCCCCCGCAGTCAGCGAAGGCCTGTTTGAGGCAGGTGTCCCCGTCCTGGGCATCTGCTACGGCTTCCAGGCCATGGCCAACGCCCTGGGCGGCAAGGTCGCCAAAACCGGCCTGCGCGAATACGGCTCCACCGACGCCACCGCCGTCGGAGGCCCGCGCTCCATCCTTGAGGGCACGCCGGAACAGCAGAACACGTGGATGAGCCACGGTGACAGCGTCCAGGAAGCCCCGCCCGGATTCGACGTGCTGGCCACCACGGCCGGTGCCCCCGTTGCGGCTTTCGCCAACGAAGAGAAGCAGCTCTACGGCGTCCAGTGGCACCCGGAGGTGAAGCACTCCGCGCACGGCCAGTCCGTCCTGGAGAACTTCCTGTTCAAGGGTGCACGCCTGGACCGCAGCTGGACCACGGGCAACATTGTGGAAGAGCAGGTCGAACGCATCCGCGAGCAGGTGGGCAGCTCCCGCGTGATCTGCGGGCTCTCCGGCGGCGTCGACTCCGCCGTTGCCGCAGCACTGGTGCAGCGTGCCGTCGGCGACCAGCTGACCTGCGTGTTCGTGGACCACGGCCTGCTGCGCGAGGGTGAAGCCGAGCAGGTGGAGCGCGACTTCGTGGCCTCCACCGGCGTCAACCTCTACGTCGCCAATGAGCAGAAGCGCTTCCTCGAAGCCCTCGCCGGCGTCACGGATCCGGAAACCAAGCGCAAGATCATCGGCCGCGAGTTCATCCGCGCGTTCGAGGAAGCCGAGCGCGCCATCATGGCCGAGGCAGCTGCTGCCGGTGAACCCATCCGCTTCCTCGTTCAGGGCACCCTGTACCCGGACGTCGTCGAATCCGGCGGCGGCGAGGGTGCAGCCAACATCAAGAGCCACCACAACGTGGGCGGGCTGCCCGAGGACCTGAAGTTCGAGCTGGTGGAACCCCTGCGGGCCCTGTTCAAGGACGAGGTCCGCGCCGTGGGCCGCGAGCTGGGCCTGCCGGCCGAGATCGTGGGACGCCAGCCGTTCCCCGGCCCCGGACTGGGTATCCGCATCATCGGCGAGGTCAACCAGGAACGCCTGGACCTGTTGCGCCGCGCCGACGCGATCGCCCGCGCCGAGCTGACCGCAGCCGGCCTGGACAACGACGTATGGCAGATGCCGGTTGTCCTGCTGGCCGATGTGCGCAGCGTGGGCGTCCAGGGCGACGGCCGCACCTACGGACATCCGATCGTCCTGCGGCCGGTTTCCAGCGAAGACGCAATGACTGCTGACTGGTCACGCCTGCCGTATGACCTGCTGGCACGCATCTCCAACCGCATTACCAATGAAGTCGACGGGATCAACCGCGTGGTGCTGGACGTGACGTCCAAGCCGCCGGGAACCATCGAGTGGGAGTAGATTGACCGCGGGGGACAGCCGAACAGGCTGTCCCCCGCGTTGCTATGTCGGGTAAACCCGGCAGGAAGCGATAGTTTGGAAGGTATGCCAATTTGGTCAAGAACGTCGCGCGGAAGTGCAGAAAAGAGGGCACCAGTGTCTGAGCAGAATCCCGGGGACAACGCCTCGGACTTCCTGCTGCCGTGGCTGGGACAACTGGGACAGCATGCCGGATCGGACACGTTGCTTCACTTCACCCCGTCACCCTCCAACAGCATCGATCTGACCCATGCGCACCCGTCCGGGCTGGCCCAGCTGCTGGCGGGACGCCGCACGCGCCTGTCCACCCTGCTGCGCGACTCAGAGCAGTACGGTGCCGCCATGAAGGCCGGGCGCCTGCTGCGTGCGAAAATTTACGAGCTCGGCACGGACCGCGGCATCGACGTCGGCTACCTGGCCGCCGGCACCGCCTCCTGGCGCTACGCTGACGACGACGCCGTCCGCCCCGAGTCGCTCACGGCTCCGGTCCTGCTGACCCCGGTCTCGCTGACCGTGCACCCCTCACAGGACGACTATGAGCTGCAGCTCACCGACAAGGCAGCCCTGAACCCCGCTTTTGTCCGCCACCTGCAGCATGAACAGGGCCTGGACATCGACGTCGAGGCACTGGCGCGTCTTGCCTACGGCACCGCGAGGTTTGATCCGCACCCGGTCCTGGAAAAACTGCGGGCCGTCACGGAGGGGGTCCGCGGCATCAACATTGAACACCGCCTCCTGGTCTCCACCTTCGCTGATTTGTCGGATCTGGCTGAAGACAGCGCCCTGGACCCGGCCCACCCCATCCTGCGGGCCCTGATGGACTCCGCACGCGGCACGGGCAGCGCCGCCCCGGATGCCAAGGATCCCGCACTGCCGCCGTTGGATGACCGGCTGCCGGCCGATGAGCTGCTGGTACTGGATGCCGACCATGAGCAGCAGGACGTCCTGGACCTGATCCTGGACGGCCAGTCACTGGTGGTCTCCGCGCCTCCCGGAACCGGACAGACGCAAACTGCCCTCAATGCCGCGGCTGCGCTGGTCCATGCGGGGAAGTCCGTTCTCGTGGTGGCCGAACGCCGCGGGACGCTGAATCAGTTTGTCTCCGCGCTGGATTCCCTGCACCTGGGATCCGCCGTGCTCCAAATCAACGCCGGCCTGACTGAGCAGCAGCTGAAGGATCAGTTGATTCGGGCCATCGTCCGCAACGAAAAGGCTGCGGACCCGGATCTGGAAAGCCTGCACAAGGTTCTGGTCTCCAACCGGCACCAGCTGCGCGACCACGTGAAATCACTGCACAATGTTCGCCGGCGCTGGGGCTGCTCGCCCTACCAGGCCATGCAGTCCCTGGCGGAACTCACGTCCATGAGCCCTGCCCCGGCCACGACTGTCCGGCTCAAGCGCAGTGTCCTGGACAGCATCACGGACCGGACCGAGCTGACCGGAAGGCTGCGCCGGGCCGCGGAACTGGGCAGCTTCAGCCGTGCCGCCACCACCAGCCCCTGGTTCGGCGCCAAGCTGCTCAACCGCAAGGAAACGGAAGAGGCGTACGAGCTCACCCAAAGCCTGGCCCGGGACCTGCCTGAACTGCGCGCACAGGTGCAGTCCGTTGCCGAACATTCGCAGATCCGCCTTGGTGAAACCTTTGCACAGTGGGGCGAGCAGCTGGAGCTGCTGGTCGCGGTGCGTGAAAGCCTGGACAAGTTCACCCCGGACATCTTCGACCGTCCGGTCAGTGACCTGATTTCCGCCACGGCATCCTCGTCCTGGCGGCGTGAACGCGCCGTGGACATGAGCTCCATGACCCGGTCCCGCCTGCGGCGGGTCGCCAAGGAGTACATCCGGCCCGGGGTGCACATTTCAGACCTGCACTCCTCACTGGTTGAGGTCCAGCAGCAGCGCGCCGTGTGGGGCCGCTACGCCACTACGCAGCGCCACCCCTCGGTGCCCACCGGGCTGGCCGACATCAACCGGTCCTACATCACCGTCAAGGACCAACTGGACACCCTCACAGGCATTCTCGACGGGACGCCGGCCAAGCCGAACCTCGCCGAGCTGACGCTGGATGAGCTGGAGAAGCAGCTCGATGCGCTGGCCGGGGACCGGGAGACGCTGGAAACCCTGCCCGAACGCACCCTCCTGCTGGACGAAATGCGCGGCCAGGGTCTGGGCGAGCTGCTGGATGACCTCGAAGCCCGTGAAGTCCAGCCGCGGCAGGTTGGCTATGAGCTTGAGCTTGCCTGGTGGCAGTCGGCTCTTGAAGCAATGATCAGCGGCGATGATTATTTGGCTATGTCCGACGGCGACAGCCTGCGCCGGCTTGAAGCCGAATACCGTCTGGCGGACAACGCGCACATTGCCTCCGGCAGCGCCCGGGTGCGGTTTGCCCTCGCGGACAGGTGGCGCCGTGGAGTGAAGGCTGCGCCCTCCGATGCAGCCGCTCTGCGCGACGCCATCAAGAACGGTCCGCTCACCCTGCCGGACCTGTGCGCTCAGTCAGCCGAGCTGGTTTCCGCACTGCTGCCGGTCTGGGCCGCCAGTCCGCTGGTCCTGCCCATGGTGCTGCCCGGCACCAGGTCCTTTGACGCCGTCATTGTCCTCGACGCCGAATCCACCTCCCTGCAGTCCGCGGTTCCCGCCCTGGCACGGGCCGCCCAGGTCATCGCTTTCGGTGACGGGGAGCTTGGCGGTCCGAGGCCGTTCACGATTGGCGTTGAACCCTCCCGTCCGGCGGGGGAGCAGCATGACCTCGTCAGTGTTTTCGAAGCCCTGACCGCCGTCCTGCCGACCCGGACGCTGTCCACCGTGTACCGCGGCACTGACCGCGCACTCATGAATCAGCTGAGCCGCAGTTTCTATGACGGCCGCCTGACCATGGTTCCGCGCGGCGCCGAGGTTTCTTCCGCTGAACGTCCGCTCACGGTCGAATACCTGGCGGACGGCACGGGTATGCCCAGCGCCGACCACGAGGGTGTCGAAAGCGTGGCCGCCGAGGTCAACCGCGTTGTAGACCTGGTCTTCGAGCACATCCGCCGCCGTCCGCACCAGTCCCTGGCAGTTGTCACGGCCAGCCCGCGGCATGCCGTGCGTGTTGCCGAGGCAATCCGGGTGCAGATGGCCAATTTCCCCTGGGCCTCCGACTTCTTCACTCCGGGCAAGGAATCCTTCCGGGTGGTCCCCGTGGACCGCGCGGCCGGGCTGGTGCGCGACAGCGTGATTTTCTCCCTCGGGTTCGGGCGCACTCCCCACGGCCGTGCACTGCACACCTTCGGGCCGCTGTCCGCGTCCGACGGGCGGGGAAAGTTCCTCACCGCCATGACCCGTGCCCGCAGCAGGCTGCATGTCCTGACCTGTTTCCGGCCCGAGGACCTGGACAAGTCCCGCCTCGGGTATGGTGCCCTCGATTTCTACGACCTCATCAAACGGGAACTGGACCAGTCGGCGCCTTCCGCCGCCCAGCGCAGCGAAGCTGCCGAAACGGGTTCGGCACCCCGCGGAGCTGAGAACATTGCAGGCGGGATCATGGAGGAGGATCCGCTGGTGGCTGACCTCGTCAACCGGCTGCGGGCCCGCGGTGCCAAAGTGTGGGACCACTATCAGGGAGCCATCGATATTGTGGCTACCGTTGACGGCAGCAACGCCGACGGTGAACCCGCCGTGCCGATGGCCATCGAGTCCGACGGCACCGAGCGGTACCGGACAATGAGCGTGCGTGAGCGCAGCCGGCTGCGGCCCCAGCTGCTGGAACGTCTGGGGTGGCGCTATATGCCGCTGTGGACCATTGAGGTTTTCAGCGATCCGTCAGCCTGCGCGGATCTGGTGGGACGATACCTCAACCTGCCCGCACCCAGGGAAGGTGAAGGAAAGCCGGTCCAGTCCGGGGGGACTTCCGTCAGCGGGTCGCTTGCCCGCCGCGGCAGCCTCCCCTCAAAACCGCACGGCAGCAGCCGGATCAGGGAACGCGGCACGGTTGCACCCAAGCCCGAGACTGATCCCGATGCATCAAGCCGGGAGGCACGGCGGCCGTGACGCCCCGGAAGCCGCACCGCCGCGCGAGCGGGGGCACCGTCCCCCGCCCGCTGCCGGCACGGAAGGAAGAAGCCCCGGCCGAACTCAAGGCCAAGGCCGCGGAGGACGATCCCCGGGTGTGGGGCGATGAACCCGAGGACCGGGACACCTGGCTGCTCGAACAGCGGCCGCCGCACTGGGACTGACACTGTCGTCCCCGGGACTGCCACTGCCGTCGCAGCGAAAGCTCAGCCCCCGGTAAGGATCAGGTGAACCAGGCCGGACCCCGAGGCGGAGGCAAGGGCGGCAGCCTGGTCAGGTGCGGCCGCCAATACCACCATGGCATCGGTTTCGGCGGAACCCGGCCACGCGGAAGCACCGTCCGCAGCCGTCCACAGGATGGGTGCTCCGGAGGCGAGAAGCACCGGGCTGTCCGGATGCTGCATGCCGTCGGAGCCTGCGAGGACCACGTCCACCAGCTGTCCAGGGGCCAACAGCGCAACCATGGCAGGATCGGCTGGGCGGATCGCCACCGCCACGGAACCGGGCGGGGCTCCGGTCAGGAGTCCTTTACCCACCAGCGATGTCTGCAGCACCGGGCTGCCCTGCTTCAGGGGAGTGGCCAGCCGCTGGCCGGCAGCCTGTCCAGGGGCAGCGAATGAGCCCGGGGGCAGTGTTGCTGCCGGAACCGTCACCGTCCGGAGGTCCCGTGACGTGAGTACGGCTCCGGCCGGCAGGTCCGAGGCCGAGACGACAAGTGAATTTTCACCGGCAGCAGGCGGCAACAGCGCCTGGACGGCTGTGCCCGCGGCGGCGCAGCACAAGAGGGCCGCGAGCAGGCGCCTGCGGCGGAGCAGGAATCTTTTCAACCGCAGGCGAAGGGCGGAGGCGAAACGGGGTTTTGGTGCGGGGTAAGGACTCACGCACCGAACCTAGGCCCGGTCAACCGGGCAGGAACGCATCGTTCGGGCTGCTGAGGATATTTCTTCCCCGAATGTCCCCGTATGCCCGCTGGGGAGGAGCGTTGGGCCGCTAAGCGGCGGAAGAGCCCTTGCCTGAGGACGAGCCGGAGGATCCTGCGGACGCGGAAGAAGTTGCCGGTGCCGGTGACGAGGTAGCTGTAGAGGCAGTGGACGAAGCACTGTCAGTCTTGGCCGGTGCTGCCGGAAGGGTGCTCTTGGCATCGCGGGAATCAGTGCGGTAAAAACCCGACCCCTTGAACACCACCCCTACACTGTTGAACTTCTTCCTCAGGTTGCCGCTGCACTCGGGGCAAACCGTCAGGGTGTCATCGGTGAAGGACTGCTGGATATCGAACGTGTGGCTGCAGTCCTTGCAGGCATAGGCATACGTAGGCACTGTTACTTACTCCTCCTGAAAACCAAGATGTCAGGGCCCCGGCCCGGCTGATTCACTGACTACTGTCAGGCCCGGCTGGCACTCGGTGCCCTTGAGTGCTAACTATACACCGGCCTAAGCGGCAGATTCGTCCACTGTGAGGGGGTCAGCACTGCGTTCACCGGCTGGTCCAGGGAATCGGATTCCCAGGACCCTGCAGACACAAATTCCTGGTCATAGACCACGCCAACCGCCGGGGCGGCGTTACCCATGGCCCTGAAACCGGACAGGAACCGGTCGTAGTAGCCGCCGCCCTTGCCCATCCGCATCCCCTCGGCATCAACGGCCAGGGCCGGGATGAGGAGCAGTTCGAGGTTTGGGAGGTCCTGCACTGACAGCCTGGGCCCGGCAGGTTCGGGAACGGACGGGAATAACCCGGGTACGAGGGATGATTCGGGTGTCCAGCGGCACCAGGAAAGCTGGCGCTCAGGCTCGCAGACCGGAACCACGACGTCGTATCCCCCCGCGTGCAGTCCTGCCAGCAGCGGACCTGTGTCAGGTTCACGTCCGGCGGACAGGTACGCGGCCACCGTGGCAGCGGGGGACACCAAACGCGGAATGACGGTGAAAGCACGGGCTGCCAGCGACCGGCCGGCAACCAGCGCAGCGGCGGATGGCAGCTCCCGCCGGCGCCGTCGATATTCGTTCCGGGCCTGGTCCTTGGAAGCAGCAGAGTGAGGCATCCGACCATTGTCCCAACCGCGGCGTGAAAATGGCGCGCATTTGGTGGAATGGGGCCCCGCTTATGTACTCTTACGGACATGACTTCACGTGCCACCGTAACCAAAGCCGTAATTCCCGCAGCCGGGCTGGGTACCCGTTTCCTGCCGGCAACCAAAGCCATGCCGAAGGAAATGCTGCCGGTAGTGGATAAGCCCGCCATTCAATATGTGGTGGAGGAGGCCGTCAATTCCGGTATGTCCGACATCCTGATGATTACCGGCCGTAACAAACGATCCCTCGAAGACCACTTTGACCGCGTCCCTTTTATCGAAAAGACGCTTGAGGATAAGGGCGATCTCGAAAAACTTGCACTGGTGCGGGCGGCTTCTGAACTCGGCGAGATCCACTACCTGCGCCAGGGTGACCCCAAGGGTCTGGGACACGCCGTGCTGCGGGCCAAGCTTCACGTCGGAGATGAGCCGTTCGCTGTACTCCTCGGTGATGATCTGATTGACGCCCGTGACGAACTCCTGACCAAGATGGTCGAGGTCCAGGCCAAGACCGGCGGTTCGGTTATTGCCCTCATCGAGGTGGAGCCGGAGCAGATCAGCGCCTATGGCTGCGCCGACATCTCCGTGGTCGAAGGCGAAGACTACGTCCGTGTGAACAAGCTGGTGGAAAAGCCGGATGTTGCTGACGCACCGTCCAACCTTGCCGTTATAGGCAGGTATGTCCTGCACCCGGCGGTGTTCGATGTGCTGGAGGAAACCGGCCCCGGACGCGGCGGAGAAATCCAGCTGACCGATGCCCTGCAGACCCTGGCCGCACGGGAAGAGGGTGAAGGCGCCGGCGTGTACGGCGTCGTGTTCCGCGGCCGCCGGTATGACACCGGTGACAAGCTGAGCTACCTGAAAGCCGTAGTGACGCTGGCCTCCGAGCGCGAGGACCTCGGTCCGGACCTGCGCGAGTGGCTCAAGGACTTCACCGGTACGCTCGAAAGCTGATGTCGTGTGGGGGTCGGCCATCTGGCCGGTGACGCTGGAATGCGGCGACCTGGGGCTGCGCCCCATCCGCTACCGCGACCGGCGCGAGTGGACGGACCTCCGCATCCGCAATGCCCAATGGATGGCGCCCTGGGAAGCAAGCAATCCGCTTCCCGGCGGCGACCTTCCGTCCTATGCGGCTATGGTGCGCAGCCTGAACCAGCAGGCGCGCCAGGAAACAGCACTCCCTTTCCTCATCACTGAACGCGAGGGACTGCGTTCTGCGCCGGCGATTGCGGGGCAGCTGACCGTGTCCACCATTGTCTGGGGATCAGCCCGCATGGCCACCCTGGGGTACTGGGTGGACGAAGCGAGGGCCGGCCGGGGGATCGCGCCGACAGCGGTTGCTCTGGCTACGGACCACTGCTTTGGTGCCCTTGGACTCCATCGGATGGAAATCAACATCAAACCGGAGAACGCCGCCAGCCTTCGCGTTGTCGAAAAGCTGGGTTTTCGTGATGAAGGGCTGCGGAAACGATATTTGCACATTGCCGGTCAATGGGCTGATCACCGCAGCTTTGCCCTCACTACCGAAGATGTTCCGGAGGGATTGCTGACCCGCTGGCTGGCCAGGACATGACAGCAGGGCATCCTTTTTTGGCACTGAACTCCGACACACCGACACGAATGCGCAGTCACCTGTGCATTAGCTCATAACGTCGTAGTTGTGGACTTCCCTCTTAACAGCTCCCTGATCCTGGCCGTCACCGTTGGTCTCTGGCTGCTGTGGGTTGCCCCCTATATATTCCGCCTGTCAGGCACCGCACTGGTGCCGGCAGCCCACCGGCCGGCGGTCCGCCCGGCTCCCTCCTCAACAGCCATCCGCTCTTCCATCTCCGCTGATGGACTGTCCCAGCAGGGAAACACCACTATGTACAACGAGTCCACCTCGTACAACGAGTCCGCCGCCGGGCTTGGAAACCATGCTTCCCGGACACCGTCCCCGGACGCGCCGCGCGGGCACCAGGGCCCGCAGCCGGTTTTCCGCGTCCGTTACGGCCGCACCGCACTGGCCCTGATGGGTGCGCTGGCCCTGGCCGCAGTTGTCCTTGGACTCCCGCTGGCCGCTTTCGGTGCTGCTTCATGGTGGATGCCCCTGGTCGGAGTCGTCCTGGCCGGGGCCGCAGTTGCCTCGCTACGTGCCCTCGCGGTACGTGACCGACGCCGCCGCGTCGACGCAGCCTTTCGGGCTGCCATGAGCGCCGGGAGCCGGCACCAGCCGGTGTCAGCACCGGAGCCGGCGTACGAGGTGGACGAGCCGCAGGAAGTTTCCCCGGAGCCCGTAAGGCCGCAGCGTGAAACTGTCCTGTTTGACGCTGAAAGCACCCCGGGCGCCGACAGCGGGTCCGCCGCGGCCGGAGCTCCGGGTCAGGCCACAGTCTCCACGGCGCCCGGTTCTTCCGACCGACCGCTCACAGCAGCGGAACTGCGCAGTGCAGCCCTCGATTTCGCTGCCGCCTCAACCCCGCAGGGCCCTGCCGGACCGCCGAAAACCTCCACCACCCCGTGGGAACCGGTTGCAGTGCCCAAGCCGATTTATGTGGAAGCACCCGTGGCCCAGCGCCCGGCACCGGAACCGCTTGTTCCGCCGCAGACCCCCAAGCCTGCCGGCCGCACGTCCCTCCGCGCCGGGGTTACCCCCGCGGTTACAGAGTCCTCGGACTCCGCCGGAGCCGAGGCAGCTCCCGGGACCGGCAAGATCAATCTCGACGATGTGCTCCAGCGCCGCCGCGCTTAAGAAATCCCGTTTGGAAGGTCCGGGCATGTCCGGACCGCTGATGGCTGCGGTGCGTCCGCTGGGGTTGGTGCCCCTGTCCTGGAGCCACCTGCGCACCCATCACCGTCCGGGTGCAGGAATCAGTGCCTTGTACCGGGTCGAAGCAGTACCCCGCCGCGGTTCAGCCGACAGCGGCCGCCAACCCGTACAAGTGCAGGTGGGTGCAACCACCGCTGCATTGACCCCTGAACAAAGCCGCCGGACCGTGCGGGGCTCTGCGGACGGTACGGCAGTGAGACTCTGGGTGCATCCCCGGGACCCTGTCCTGTCGGGTTTGGCCTGGGCTACCAGCCCCGGCGCCGTGGCCCGGGACCTCTTTGACGCCGGAACGGACGGCGCCCGGGCGTCCTTGACCCTGGCGGCTTACCGGCCGCTGCGCCGCGCAGTCGTCCGCGGCACCTTCGAAGGTGCCACGGCCTACCTCAAAGTTCTGCAGCCGGGACTGGCTCCCGGGCTTCGCCGCCGGCTGGAAGCGGCGGCAGCTGCGGGACTTCCCGTGCCTGCGCTGCTGGAGATCCCCGTCGGAGCCGTTCCGGAGCCGGACAGTGTCCTGGCCCTGCGGGCACTTCCAGGCCGTTCCCTGCATCAGCACCTCCATGTGTCCCCGGATGATGTTGACCCGCGGTCGCTGCTCGATCTCCTGGCGGGACTGCCGCCGGAGGCACTGGCTTTTCGCCGCAGACCGGCATGGGCCGAACGCGTTGTGGACTACGCCGCGGGGGCCGCCGTCGCGTTCCCGCAGGAGGCGGAACGGATTACCCGGTGTGCCCGCGAAATCGACGCTGCGGTCCGCGCTGCCGATCCGGGCCCGCTGGTGACCGCGCACGGTGACTTTCACGGCGGCAACCTCCTCGTAGACAACCCAGGCCGGGCCGGGTGGAAGATCAGCGGAATGCTGGATGTGGACGCCCTCGGCCCCGGACACCTGGTGGATGATCTCGCTTGTTTTACGGGGCACCTGTTTGTTTTTGCGGCGGTAAACCCGCGGAGCCCGGGTCTGAGGGCCTCCGCGGACCGCTTTGCAGGCGCCTTCGCGGCCGAAACGGATCCCGCCGCTCTCTACTCCCGGGCGGCCGCCGTGGCGCTGACCCTCGTGGCCGGTGCGGCGGGGCGGGGAACGGAGGCAGCGGTCCGAACGCTGGCCGCAGCCCAGGAGCTTCTGGTCCGTTCCCGGGAACATTCCTGACCGCACCGAAAGCGCTCCGCAAGTGCCGCTCGGCGCTCCAGGAAAGTAGGGTGGACAAATGGACATTCTCCGCGGGGCACAAAGCAGCGGTTCCGGCCAGATCATCATTGGCCTGGACATCGGCGGAACCAAAACCCACGGGCTGCTCCTCGTTGACGGGGTTCCCGCCGGGGAAGCAGTGAGCGGCAGCGCCAATGTCCAGAACGTTGCCCCGGCGCAGGCTGCCGCCAACCTCGCCGAGATTTTTACGGCTTTGGGCTCCGTTCCGGCGAACCGCGTTATCGCCGGTTCCGGCGGCATTGACACCGCCGACGACGCCGACGCGCTCCGTGCGCTGATCAGCCCCCACGTTCCAGGCGCCGCGGTGGACGTCATCCATGACACCCGCCTGATCCTGGCGGCCGGACAGACGCCGGCCGGCATTGCCCTGATTGCCGGGACCGGATCCGTGGCGTGGGGGCTCAACCCGACCGGGGAAGAGGCCCGCTGCGGAGGCTGGGGTTACCTTCTGGGCGATGAGGGCAGCGCTTACTGGATGGCGCGTGAAGCCGTCCGGCATGCCCTGCGCCGCTTCAACCTTCGCCAGCAGCCGGATGAGTTGTCCGCCGCGCTGCTGACCGCCTGCTCAGTGACCGATCCGGAGCAACTCATCGCCCTGTTTCACGACACCGGCACCGGGCGCCGGTACTGGGCCTCGAAAGCCTCAGTGGTCTTTGATGCCGCAACGCAGGGCAGCGCCGCGGGCAGCGAAATTGTGGCGGCAGGAGCGCGTCACCTGGCGGGGCTGGCGGCGGATACTGCCCGGTTGCTGGACATTAGCGGCCCCGTGGTGGTTGGCGGTGGCCTGGGCATGTATCAGCCGCTGCTCCGGGACCGGCTGCGCCAGGACCTGGAACGCGCCGGGCTGACCGGCATCCGGTTCCTGGAACAGGACCCGGTGCACGGTGTCCGGTATTTGGCCGCGCAGGACGTCCAGCGTGGCTGAAAGTTTCGACACCCGGGTGGGCGCATACGCCGTCATCATCCGAAACGGCAGCATCCTGCTCTCGCACTGGCGTGACCACGGCTATTCCAGCTGGACCCTGCCCGGGGGAGGACTCGAGGTGCGTGAAGACGCGACCGCCGCCGTCGTGCGGGAAGTCCGCGAGGAGACCGGCTATTTTGTGGAACCGGAGGAGCTGCTGGGGGTGGACAGCATCTTCATCGAACCGGAGCACCGCTTTCCCGGCGAAAACCGGAACCTGCTCCACGCACTGCGGATCGTCTACCGTGCCCGTGTCCTGTCAGGGACGCTCACCCATGAGCTGGGCGGCAGCACCGACGAGGCAGCCTGGGTGCCGCTGGACCGGGTTCCCGAGCTGGGACCGGCACCCCTGGTGCAGGTGGGGCTGAAGATGGCAGCCATCCGCCCGGCTGTCCGTTCCGAATGATCTGCTGGACTACATCCACCGGGTGTCCTACCGTAAACACACGTCAGGACGGCCCGTCTGCGGACCCCCCGCGGCCAGAGGCGGGACTCCCGCACAAAAAACGGAAGGTTTCCCCATGACCCTGCCGGACTCCGCCCCGCGGGCCGTCGAACCGATGATCACCTTCCGCGGTGTCACCAAGTCCTTCGCCGGCTCGGCCTCGCCCGCCGTGGAGAACCTGAGCATGGACATCGACCGCGGTGCCGTCACCGTCTTTGTTGGACCCTCGGGCTGCGGAAAGACAACATCCCTGCGAATGATCAACCGCATGGTGGAACCCACGTCCGGAACCATCACAGTGGACGGCGCGGACGTCAGCGGGGTCAAAGCTCCCCAGCTCAGGCGGTCCATGGGATACGTTATGCAGTCCGCCGGCCTGATGCCGCACCGCACCGTACTGGACAACGTGGCAACCGTTCCGCGCCTCAACGGACAGTCCCGGACCAGCGCCCGTGCCCGTGCCGCAGAACTGCTCGACGTCGTCGGGCTGGCCTCTGCAATGGGCGGACGGTACCCGGCACAGCTTTCGGGGGGACAGCAGCAGCGGGTCGGCGTGGCGCGGGCGCTCGCCGCAGATCCGCCCGTACTGCTCATGGATGAGCCGTTCAGCGCCGTGGATCCGGTGGTGCGTGCCGAATTGCAGCAGGAACTGCTGCGCCTGCAGCGGGACCTGGCCAAAACCATTGTTTTTGTCACCCACGACATTGATGAAGCAACAATCCTGGGAGACAAGGTCGCGGTTTTCGGCGCGGGCGGACGGCTGGCCCAGTACGCGGCACCCGAAGAAATCCTGCGGGCCCCGGTGGATGACTTTGTGGCCGGCTTCGTGGGGCGGGACCGCGGGTTCCGGCATCTGTCCTTCCAAGCGGGAAACGGTGTGCCGCTGCATCCGGTGCAGCTCCTGACACCCTCCGAGCTGGCGAATCCTGCGGTGGCTGTGGAGGAGGACTGGGCGCTCGCGGTCGACGACGGCGGGCGGCCGCTGGGCTGGGTGCCGGCGTCCCGGCGCGCGTCGTTCACTGCCGCGGATCAGCTGGTCCCGGGAGGGTCGCTGTACCGCGAGGGGGAAACCCTGCGGCAGGCGCTCGACGCCGCACTGTCTTCCCCCGCGGGGCTGGGCGTAGCGGTGGACCCGGAAAACCGCGTCACGGGAACCATTAGGGCCGCCGAGGTGCTGGAACTCATCGAGCAGGCCAGGCTGCAGCGGAGTGCGGGCTGACATGGAATGGTTCCTCGCCCACACCGACCAGGTGTTCCGGCTGACCGGACTGCACCTGTACCAGTCCATCGTGCCGCTGGTGCTGGGCATCCTCATCGCGGTGCCGCTGGCAGCCCTGGTCCGCAACAGCAACCGCGTCCGCGGCATCATTCTTGCCGCCGGGTCGCTGCTCTACACGATTCCGTCCCTGGCGCTTTTCGTGACGCTGCCCGCCATCCTTGGAACCCGCATCCTGGACATCAGCAACATCATCATCGCGCTGACCATCTACGCCGTGGCGCTGATGCTGCGCGTGGCCGTTGACGCCTTCGACTCAGTGGACGACGGCGTCCGGCAGGCCGCCGTCGCCATGGGATACCGGCCGCTGCGCCGGTTCCTCACCGTGGACCTGCCGCTGTCCGTTCCGGTCCTGATTGCCGGGCTGCGGGTGGTGTCGGTCAGCAACATCTCGATGGTCAGCGTGGGCGCCCTCATCGGAGTGGAAAACCTGGGCTTCTTCTTCCGGGACGGACTGCGCCGCTACTTCATCACCGAGATTGTGGTGGGCATTGTTGCCACGCTTGTCCTGGCCTTCCTGATGGACCTGGTGTTCGTGCTGCTGCAGCGTGCGCTGACGCCCTGGCTGCGCGCCGGCCGGGTTCCGGGAGCCTCCGCAGGCATGTTCGGGTTGCGCAGGCGCGGGGACGCCGGCACTGCCGGCGTCCCCGGGACCAGAGACCAGGCCGCCCCCGGCACCCCGGCAGCGGCGCCCGACGTCGCACTGAAGGGGGCGTAATCCGGTGGCCGTGACGATTCCCCGCACCGAATACACCTCCACCAATGCCCTGGGGCAGGGCTGGGAATGGCTGACGGATCCCGCAAACTGGACCGGAGCCGCCGGGATTCCGGTGCGCACCCTGGAGCACCTGCAGTACACCGGACTGACTCTGCTGATTGCCCTGGCCATCTCCGTGCCGATTGGTTTGTTCATCGGACACACCGGCCGCGGCCAGGTGGCCGTTGTGACCATCTCCGGATTGCTGCGCGCCCTGCCAACCCTGGGCATGCTGACCCTCTTTGTCCTCCTGGCCGGCCTGGGCCTCATGCCGCCCATTTGGGCCCTGGTCCTGCTGGCCGTACCCCCGCTGCTGGCCGGCACCTATTCGGGGATTGCTGCCGTGGACCGCAGCATCGTGGACTCGGCCCGCAGCATGGGCATGACGGAACTGCAGATCCTGTTCCGGGTTGAAATCCCCAACGGGCTGAAGGTCCTGTTCGGCGGACTGCGGGGCGCCACACTGCAGGTCGTGGCCACCGCTGCCGTGGTGGCAACCATCAACCTGGGAGGACTCGGGCGGTACCTCATCGACGGACTGGCCGTTGGCGACTACGGCAGGGTCTTCGGCGGCGCGGTCATCATTGCCTTGCTGGCGCTTGCAGTGGATGCCGTGATTGCGTTGGCAGCACGTCTCTTGATTTCACCCGGGCTGCAGAAGGGCCGCGTCGCCGCGGCCGGTACAGCAGCTCCGACCGCACCTACACCCACCGGCGGCGGATTTTCCGCTGCCGGCTCACAAGGAGGAAAACAATGACGCAGCACAAGCGCCGGATTGCCCGGCCCAAGGGACTGACCGTTCTGGCCGGAGGCATCACCCTGGCCCTCGGGCTGGCCGGCTGCAGCGGCGGCGGAGGTGACCCGCTGGCCTCGGAATCGCCGTCGGAAAGCGCTGCGTCCGGGGCTGCCGAAACAATTGTGGTGGGATCGGCGGACTTCCCCGAATCCAGCACCCTGGCGGAGATCTATGCCGGTGCGCTGAACGGTGCCGGCATTCCCGCAGAGACCAAGCTCGGCATCGGTTCACGCGAGGTCTACCTCCCCGCACTGGAGGACGGCTCCATTGACCTGATCCCCGAATACACCGGCGCGCTGCTGGTGGGAGTGGACCCGGACACTGAACTCGTGGACGCCGGGGAGATCATTGATGCCCTGCCCGGTGCCCTGCCCGAGGGCCTGGTAATCCTCGAGCCGTCCGACGCCGAGAACAAGGATGCCATGGTGGTCACCAAGGCCACGGCGGAGAAGTATCAGCTGGAGAGCATCGAGGACCTGGCCAAGGTCTGTGACCAGCTGACGCTGGCTGCACCGGCGGAATTCGCGGAACGGGTCCAGGGCCTGATCGGGTTGAAGGACAAGTACGGCTGCGAGTTCAAGGAGTTCACGCCGATCGGTGACAGCGGCGGGCCGCTGACCGTGGACGCCCTGCTCAAGGATGACGTGCAGGTTGCAGACATTTACACCACCACCCCGGCCATTGTGGAAAATGACCTGGTGGTGCTGGAGGACCCGTTGCAGAACTGGCCCGCCCAGCAGGTGGTTCCGCTGGCCTCCTCGCAGGCCGTGAATGACCAGGCTGCAGAGGTGCTGAACAAAGTGTCTGCGGAACTGACCACCGAGGACCTGATCGACCTGAACCAGGCCGTCAGCGGAGACCAGAAGATGGATCCCAGTGAAGCAGCCCGCATGTGGCTGGAGGAAAAGGGCTTCGCCTAACCCTTGGTTCGCCGTTGTTACAGGGACCCCTTTCCGCTTCACATGTGCGGGGAGGGGTCCCTGCCTGTGGCACCATGTTTTCATGGCCGAATTCAAGCAGTCCCACAAGCTCCACAACGTTCTCTATGACATCCGTGGGCCGCTGCTGGAGCATGCACAGCGCATGGAAGCAGCCGGTCAGCGGATTCTGAAGCTGAATATCGGCAACCCCGCGCCCTTTGGTTTCGAGGCGCCGGAAGCGATCTTGGTGGACATGATGCGCCACCTTCCCAAGGCCCAGGGCTACAGCGATTCCCGCGGGATTTTCTCCGCCCGCACCGCCGTCGTCCAGTACTACCAAAGCCGCGGCATCCAGAACATTGACGTCGATGACGTCTACCTCGGCAACGGGGTCAGCGAACTGATTACGCTTTCGCTCCAGGCGCTGCTGAACAACGGCGATGAGATCCTGGTGCCCGCTCCGGACTATCCGCTGTGGACCGCCTCCGTCTCACTTGCCGGCGGAACCGCTGTGCACTACCTGTGCGACGAAAACGAGCACTGGTGGCCGGACGTCGAGGACCTTGAGTCCAAAATCACCGACCGCACCAAGGGGATTGTCCTGATCAACCCCAACAACCCCACCGGGGCGGTCTATCCGGAGCACGTCGTCAAGGCGATCGTGGACCTGGCCCGCAAGCACGGGCTGATCATCTTCTCGGACGAAATCTACGAAAAGATTTTGTACGACGACGCCGTGCACCTGAACTCAGCCACGATCACCGGCGAAGATGTCCTGTGCCTGACCTTCAGCGGCCTGTCCAAGGCCTACCGGATTGCCGGCTACCGCAGCGGCTGGATGGCCATCTCCGGACCGAAACATGAGGCCCAGGACTACATCGAGGGCATCAATCTGCTCGCGAACATGCGGCTGTGCGCCAACGTTCCCGCGCAGCACGCCATCCAGACCGCACTGGGCGGCTACCAGAGCATCAATGACCTGATCCTGCCCGGCGGCAGGCTCAAGGCGCAGCGCGATCTGGCCCACAAGATGCTCAACGACATTCCCGGCGTGAGCTGCGAGCTGTCCATGGGGGCCCTGTACCTGTTCCCGAAGCTGGACCCCGAGGTCTATCCGATCGCCAGCGACGAGCAGTTTGCCCTGGACCTGCTCAAGCAGCAAAAGATCCTGATCTCCGTGGGCACGGCCTTCAACTGGGTGCGGCCGGACCACTTCCGGATGGTGACCCTGCCCAACGTGGATGACATCGAGGATGCCATGGTCCGGCTCGCCGAGTTCCTGAGCACCTACAAGCAGTAGGCCTGTTCGGGGCAGGCCTATTCAGCTGAGGCTATTCGGCTGAGGCTATTCGCCGGCGGCCGCCTCGCGGGCAGCATCGAGGCGGCGGCGGGCACCTTCCAGCCAGGACTCGCAGCGGGTGGCAAGCTGCTCGCCGCGCTCCCACAGAGCCAGAGATTCCTCCAGGGAGGCGCCTCCGGTTTCCAGCCTGCCGACCACGGAAACCAGTTCGTCCCGGGCCTGCTCGTAGCTCATGGCTTCAATGTCTGCCGGGATGGTTGATGCTTCGTTTGCTGCGGGGTTCATTTTCGGGTCTTCTTTCGGTTGGAGCTGTTGATTCTGCATGTTCATGCGCCGGGCTTTTCTTCAGCCGGCGCTGCTGCCGTGGCGGCCAGTTCGCCCACGGCAACCCGGATGCGCAGGTGTGCGTCGCCGGGAACGGCCGCTGCCTCCCGGACCACGGAGCCGTCGGCCAGCTGCACGACGGCGTAGCCGCGGTCCAGTGTGTTCTGGGGTGAGAGGGAGCGGACCTGCGCCCGCAGGTACGCGATCCGGTCGGTGTCCCGCCGCACTTCGGAAGTGATGCAGGACAGGGCGCGCTCGCGCAGGCGGGACACGTCCTGCTGGCGCAGATCCACCATGGTTTCCGGAGCGGCCAGCACGGGACGGGACCTGATGTGGTTCAGCCGTTCCATCTCCCGGGCGACCGTCAGGTCCACGATGCGCCTCAGCTGGGCACGGGCTGCACCAATGCGCTGCAGCTCCTCGCCGACGTCCGGAACAATCCGCTTGGCAGCATCGGTGGGCGTAGAGGCCCGGAGGTCTGCGACCTCGTCCAGCAGCGGCCGGTCCGCTTCATGGCCGATCGCGCTGACCACCGGCGTCTGCGCGGCGGACACGGCCCGGACCAGATCCTCGTGGCTGAACGGCAGCAGGTCCTCCAGGGACCCGCCGCCGCGGGCAATCACGATGACGTCCACTTCCGGCATGGCATCGAGCTGGGCCAGCGCCCGGGTCACCTCCGACACGGCGTTGACGCCCTGCACGGCTACTTCGCGCACTTCGAAGACCACGGCAGGCCAGCGCAGGGACGCGTTGCGGATGACGTCCTTCATGGCATCGGAGTTGCGTCCGGTAATCAGCCCAATCCGGTTCGGCAGCAGCGGCAGCGGCAGCTTCCGGTCCTCCCGGAACAGCCCTTCGGCGGCCAGGGCCTGGCGCAGGCGCTCGATCCGGGCCAGGAGATCACCGATGCCCACCGGGCGGATGTCCCTGGTCTGCATGGAAAGCCGTCCGGTTTTGACCCAGAAATCGGGCTTGACCTGGGCAACCACCCGGGCGCCGCGTTCCAGCGGCAGCTCCAGCCGGTTCATGACCGTGCTCCACACTGTCAGGGACAGCGAAATCTCCGCATCGACGTCGCGCAGTGTGATGTAGGAGGCGTTGGCCCGTTTGTTCAGCTCGATAATCTGCCCCTCCACCCAGGTGGCAGGGGCGCGGTCGATGTAGCTTTTCAGGTTCCTCGACAGCAGCTGCAGCGGCCACGGATTCTCGGGACTGGTTTCCGCGGCGGTCTTCGGCAGGCTCGTCGCAGCGGCGGACTCATCGGGTTCGGTGCGCTCTATGGGGTCTTGCATAAGTTAATGTCTATCAGGTGCCGCCCACAACGCGGGTTCCGCAACCAGAGTGAGGAAACACCCGATGCGAACATTCGGCTCGGCCATCTTGGGTTTTGCCGCCGTCCTGCTGGCAGCTGCCGCCCTGTGTTCGGCCTGGCTGGCCGAAAACGTGGTGTCTGAAGACGGATTTGTTGCCCTGGGCCAGCCGCTGGGCACCAACGAGGCCTTCCAGCAGGACCTCGCCGAGGAGCTGGGGGCACAGGTGACGGACAGTGTCCAGCTGCCCGACGCCGTCGCCTCCTTTGTGCAGCCGCTGATCACCAGCGCGGTGCAGGGAGTGCAGTCGCTGCCCGGCTATCCGCAGGCCTGGGACGAGACGCTGCAGCGCTCGCACGCCCAAACGTTCGACGGCGGCGGCGGAGTCACGCTGGATGTCGCCCCGGTGGTGGGCCTGGTGGCGAACGAGCTCGGCAGCGCCGCCGGGACGGATGTGCAGGCACCGGAACAGTCGCTGCTGGAGCTGGGCGGGGTGGATCAGCGTTCGGACATCGAGTTCGCAGCCAACGCCGCCAAGGCGTGGCCTTTTCTGGCTCTGGGCTCGGGCATAGCAGCGGTGCTGGCCCTGCTGGTGGCTCGGAGCAGGGGAGCGGCACTGGCCTGGATGGGAGGAGGGGCACTGCTGGCCGGGGGTGCGCTGTGGTTTGCCGCCGGGTCCCTTCCTTCGCTCGCCGCACGTCCCGCCTACAGCAGCGCCCTGGCGGAGACTTTTGCCGCAGCGTTCGCCGCGGAAGCAGGACCCAGCCTGCAGGCATGGACGCTTCCCTTCATGGTGGGTGCGGCTGTGCTGCTGGTGCTGGGACTGCTGGTGCGTGCCGTCGGCGGTTCCGGGCGGCGCTGAGTGCTCTGATCCGGGAGCAGTGCGCCGACAGCGGACGGAACGCCGTCGCGCGCGTTCGGTGCCGGTCCACCCGATAGCATGGAGGCATGACCAGCACTGCCGTTTCCGTGCCTATGCCCACCGTTCCGCGCAGGCGCCGCAGCCCGCAGGAGGTATCCGCCGCCGCTCCCGTCTCCGGCGCCCGCCGCGTCCTGCTGGCCGCACCGCGCGGCTACTGCGCCGGCGTCGACCGCGCAGTGATTGCCGTGGAGAAGGCGCTGGAAGCCTATGGCCCGCCCGTCTACGTCCGCAAGCAGATTGTGCACAACCTCCACGTGGTCCAGACACTGGAGGAGAAGGGTGCCATCTTCGTCGATGAAACCGACGAGGTCCCGGAAGGCGCCCGCCTGATCTTCTCCGCACACGGCGTCTCTCCCGCCGTCGTACAGTCCGCGAAGGACCGGAACCTGCAGACCATCGACGCCACCTGCCCGCTGGTGACCAAGGTCCACAAGGAAGCGGTGCGTTTTGCGCGCGACGACTTTGACATTCTGCTGATCGGACACGCCGGCCACGAGGAAGTTGAAGGCACCTATGGCGAGGCACCCGAGCACACGCAGATCGTCAACGGTCCCGAAGACGTGGACAAGGTTGTGGTCCGTGATCCGGACAAGGTCATCTGGCTGTCCCAGACGACACTGAGCGTGGATGAAGCCATGCACACGGTGAACCTGCTGCGCAAGCGGTTCCCCACGCTGCAGGATCCGCCCAGCGACGACATTTGCTACGCCACTTCCAACCGGCAGGCTGCGATCAAGAAGATCGCTCCCGAAGCGGATCTGGTGCTGGTGGTAGGTTCCGCGAACTCCTCCAACTCCGTGCGGCTGGTGGAAGTTGCGCTGGAATACGGCGCCAAGGCCTCGCACCGCGTGGACTTCGCCAACGAGATTGATGAGACCTGGTTCGAGGGCGTGGCCACTGTTGGTGTGACCTCCGGCGCATCCGTGCCGGAAAACCTGGTCCAGGACGTCCTGCACCTGCTGGCCGAGTACGGCTACGGCGACGTAGAGGAAGTGGTCACTGCGCAGGAGGACATCATTTTCTCCCTGCCCAAGGAGATCCGTGCCACGCTGAAGGCGATGGGGGATACCTCGCGCGGTCTGGGCGGGCGGCGCGCCGGAGCCTGACGGGCACCGGTATGATGGCAACGTGGCTCTTACTATTGGCATCGTCGGCCTGCCCAACGTCGGCAAATCAACCCTGTTCAATGCGCTGACCCGCAACAACGTTCTGGCGGCGAACTATCCGTTCGCGACCATCGAACCGAATGTCGGCGTCGTGTCCCTTCCGGATCCGCGCCTGGCCAAGCTGGCCGAGATTCACGGTTCCGCGCGCATCCTTCCGGCAACCGTGTCCTTTGTGGACATTGCCGGCATCGTGAAGGGCGCGTCGGAAGGTGAAGGGCTGGGCAACCAGTTCCTCGCCAACATCCG
Organism: Arthrobacter sunyaminii; assembly: GCF_018866305.1. NCBI lineage: Bacteria > Bacillati > Actinomycetota > Actinomycetes > Micrococcales > Micrococcaceae > Arthrobacter > Arthrobacter sunyaminii. The sequence continues at coordinate 3,098,292 of NZ_CP076456.1, read as the reverse complement.
TGAAGCCGAGGCTATTGCCCAGGTCATCCGCGTGTTCGATGACCCCGATGTCATCCACGTGGACGGCAAGGTGGATCCGCGCTCCGACATGGAGACCATCAACACCGAACTGATCCTGGCCGACCTGCAGACGCTGGAAAAGGCGATTCCGCGGGTCGAGAAGGAAGTCAAGATCAAGAAGCGCGAGCCCGCGCAGCTGGCTGCCATGCAGGCCGCGCAGGCCGTGCTGGAGCGCGGCGACACCATCTTCTCTTCCGTGGAGAAGGACAAGCTGGAGATGGAGCACCTGCGGGAGCTGAGCCTGCTCACCGCCAAGCCCTTCATCTACGTGTTCAACGTCGACGACGCCGTGCTTGGCAACCCGGAGCGCCAGGAGGAACTGCGCGCCCTGGTGGCCCCGGCGGACGCCATCTTCCTTGATGCCAAGCTCGAAGCCGATCTGGTGGAGCTGGACGAAGAAGAAGCCCGCGAAATGCTGGAGATGAGCGGCCAGGAAGAGTCCGGCCTGGACAAGCTGGCCCGCGTCGGCTTCCACACCCTGGGCCTGCAGACCTACCTGACGGCCGGTCCCAAGGAAACCCGTGCGTGGACCATCCGCAAGGGTGACACCGCGCCCCAGGCTGCCGGTGTCATCCACACCGACTTCCAGCGAGGCTTCATCAAGGCCGAGGTTGTGTCCTTCGATGACCTAGTGGAAGCCGGTTCCATGGCCGAGGCCAAGTCGCGCGGCAAGGTCCGCATTGAAGGTAAGGAATACGTCATGGCCGACGGCGACGTGGTGGAGTTCCGCTTCAACGTCTAGGTTCTTCGCCTGAATCAGTAGAAATGCCGCCCCCGTTACGTTTCGGGGGCGGCATTTTCTTATGTATTAGCGGAAAAGAGCACAGGGATGCCACGCCCCGATCCGAGGGTTCATAGGTGGCACAGAGAGACATGGCAGACTGGCCCGAAGTGGATACAACGTACGGTTCTGCGGTGCTGGACGTACGCCTTAGTGCCCGACGGTGAACCTCTGACGCGGATGGGCGTGGTTCTCGATCTCGTCGACGAAGGCAAGCGCGAAGTCGGTACCGGAAACTTCCGAGGAGCCGTCATCTTTGGTCACCAGGATGTCGCCGCCCGTCCGGTAGGCGCCGGTGCTCTCGCCCGGAGCGAAGACACCGAAGAGCGCTGCCGGGCTGACATAGAACCAGTCGAGGTCCTCGGGTGCCTGCCGCAGCGCCTCGAGAACTTCGGCGTGCGCCAGAGCTTCGGGCTTCCAGTCATCGAGGAAGTCCGGTGTGTCGACCAGCCGCGGACCACCTTCCGCGACCAGCGACGAGCCTGCCCCGCCAACGAAGGCGAGGCGCGCGCCGCTGCTGCGCACGGCTTCGATCAGCTGCGGCATGTACGTGGCAAGCGGAGCGCCGTCGACGTCGGCTCCGTGCACCGCCACAACGAGGACATCCGCGTCGGCGGCCGCCGCGGTGAGCACTTCCGGGGAAGCCAGAGATCCGGTGCGGTAGCCCACCCCGTCCAGCGGCTCCTCCGGTGCACTGCGGGTGTAGGAGATCACCTGGTGCCCGCGGGAAGCCGCCTCGCGGGCGATGTGTCCGCCGGCGTAGCCGGTTCCGCCGAAGATCACTACTCGTGCCATGTGCGTTCTCTCCTTGCAGTAGGGAGCCGGCAATTCCCCGGCGAAGATGCAACCAGCTGCCGAGTCCACGTATTCCCTCCCCGCACGGGGCAGAGTTATCCTGATGCCGGTGGCCCTGCCACCGAGGGCGCTTCCACGTGAAGACCACGTGAATCATCGCGGAGAGGACTGGCTCCCCAGGACACGTCCCGATGGAGTGCGGCGCACTGATGCGCCAGCTTCATTGCACCGATGCCGCGGCATCGGCTGTCGAAAGGACGCGAGATGTCATCGAAAGACGAAAAGAACCTGGGCCAGGTCGTGGACAAGATCGCTGGCATGGATGAGCCGCAGCGCGGGCTGATGCAGCGGGTGCATGACGTCATCATGGACGCGGCTCCGGGCCTCAAACCACGTATCTGGTACGGCATGCCCGCGTACGCCAGGTCTGCAGGCTCCCCGGCGCTGCTGACCCTGCGCAACGATGAACGCCTCAACCTGTCGGTCACCGAGAAGGCGCCGCTCCGCCCGGCCGGCGGGCCGGACGGCACGCTTATGCCTGCCGCCTGGTACTTCGAAACCATCGACGCCGATACGGAGAAGCGCGTCGCGGAGATCGTCCGCTCGGTTCTCGACTGAGCCCGGCTCCCGCCCTTCCCCGGCGGTGTCCGTACTGCACGGGACCGGCGTCGGCGGAGGGCGGGACCATGCCACAGACACACATATGGCAGGCTGGCAGCCATGAGCCTCTCAACTCCTACCCTGGACACTGCGCGCCTGGTCCTGCGGCCTTTCGTTGATACGGACGCGGACAGCCTCTTCGCACTGCAGAGTAACGCAGAAGTCCTGCGCTACTGGGACAGTCCGCCGTGGTCCAGTCCTTCACAGGCCACACACTTTCTGGATGGTTGCCGGAAGATGGCGGAGGAAGGCACCGGAGCGCGGCTGGCGATTACCAGGCAGACAGACGGGCTCTTCCTGGGCTGGTGCACCTTCAACAGCTGGAACCCCGCCTTCCGGAGTGCTTCCCTCGGCTATTGCCTGGCGAAAGAGGCCTGGGGGAGCGGCTACGCCGCTGAATCAGGACGCGCCGTGCTGCAGTGGGCCTTCGATACCCTGGACCTGAACCGGGTCCAGGGCGAAACGGACACACGCAACATCGCCTCCGCCCGGGTCCTGGAGAAGCTCGGCTTCCTGCGCGAGGGCGAACTGCGCGAGGACTGCATCGTCGACGGCGAGGTCTCCGATTCCTGGATATACGGTCTTCTGCGCCGCGATTGGACCGGCTGACTCCGCAAACGGTTGCGGGGGAGGGCCTGAGACCTAAAATCGCTCCATGGGCCTCCTGACTTTCAGCATCAACGTCACCCTGGACGGTTGTATCGACCACCAGGAGGGCATCGTCGACGACGAGACGCACACCCATTACACCCGGCTCCTGAACGATTCCGGCGCCATGCTCTGGGGGCGCACCACGTACGAAATGATGGAGAGCTACTGGCCGCCGGTCGCCCGCGGGGAGGCCGCAGCGCCGGCAGCGGTGCGCGACTGGGCCCGCACGCTGGAGGCCAAACCGAAGTACGTCGTGTCCTCAACCCGCAGCGACTTCCCATGGAACAACAGCCACCGGATCGAAGGTGACCTTCGCACCGCAGTGCAGGACCTCAAGGACCGGACCCCGGAGGGGGTGCTCCTCGGCAGCGGCAGGCTTGCGGCGGGACTTGACCGGCTGGACCTGATTGATGAATACAGGTTCCTGGTGCACCCCATGATCACCGGCCACGGTCCCACGCTCTACGAGGGACTTCTCGACAGCACACGCCGCCTCGAGCTGATCTCGGCGGAACCGATGAGCAACGGTGCAGTTTCCATGCATTACCGGCGGGCTGACTGAGACCCACAGCGCTGATGCTGCGCTGCCGTTCAGACGGCGATGCAGCCCCTGCTAGCCTCGCTTCATGCGCAAAACGCCGGGACGAACCCCCAAGACCGCTGCAGGGGAGCGCGTACTGATCTTGTCCGCAGGTGTGGGCGCCGGGCACAACAGTGCCGCAGCGGCGGTGCAGCAGGCGTGCGCCGCGCGTGCCGACGTCGCAGAGGTCCAGGTTCTGGACGTGCTGCAGGTCAGCAGCGTGCTCTACCGGGCACTGCTGAACAAGGGTTACTTCGTCCTGGTCGAGGGCTTGCCGTGGCTGATTGACTGGGGCTACGACATCAGTGACCGTCCCTTCCGGCGCCGGGGCCCCATAGACCCCTGGACACGGATGAACTCCGTTCCGGTCATTGATGCGATTAAGCGGTTCCGCCCGACCGCGATCGTGTGCACGCATTTCCTGCCCGCCCAGCTGCTGGCATCGCTGCTCCTTCGCGGCGTGACCAACGCGAGGACCGCCGTCGTAACGACGGACTATGACTTCCAGGGGCTGTCCCTTACCGGCGCGTTCCATGCGCTTTTCCTGGCCCGGGAGGAGGGGAGGGTGGAACTGATGGCGCTTGGCCTGCCTTCCGATCGGGTTGCGGCTCCGGGGATTCCCATCGCCACACAGCTGAAGGCCGCGCCCTCCCGCGATGCAACCGAGCCCCCGATGCTGCTGATCTCTGCGGGCGCGACCGGCGGTGACTACGCCGTTTCGGTCGTGCGGCAGACGCTGCACATGCGCTCGCCCTTCACGGCGACGGTTGTGTGCGGACGAAACGATGCCCTGCGGCAGCGTATCGAGCAGCTGGTGGCACCCGCCGGGAACCGCTACCGCGTGCTCGGCTTCACCACGGAGATGCCGCAGCTGCTGCGCCGCGCCGACCTGTTTGTGGGCAAGCCCGGCGGGCTGTCCGTGTCGGAGTGCATGGCTGCCGGCCTGCCCATGGTGATGGTGAACCCCATTCCGGGGCAGGAGGTCCGCAACGGCGACTACCTGTTGGAACAGGGGGCGGCGGTCCGCTGCAACACTTCAGCGACAATTGGCTGGAAGATCGACGAGGTGCTGCGCGAGCCTGGCCGCCTGCAGCAGATGCAGGCCGCGGCGCAGAGGACGGGCCGACCTGAAGCTGCGGCAGATGTGCTGTCCCGACTGCTGGACGGGCCGTCCCGTCCGCTGGTGATAACCCGCGCGGCGCAGAAGACAATCCTCTCCGCCAGTGAGGACCGCGTTGTGGCGACGGATCTGAGCGGACCATCCGCGCTGGTCCGGTTGATCGACTCGGCTACGGGCAGCACGGTCGCCCTGCTGCAGGCCCAGGAGCTGGAGGATTTGCAGAAGCGGTACGGGACCCCGGACGGGAGCCTGGTGCTGCGGCGCAGCCAAGCGTTCAGGTCGCTCAGGTGGGAGGAGCGGCGGCTGCTCCGCGCCATCCTGCGGGGGGATGACACGCTGGCCGTTCGTGTTGAGAGATCCCGTCCTCATCGGCCGGTTCCGCAGGGCGCCGCAATCGGACCGCGTCCGCCCAGCTGACCGGGCTGTGCTGGCCGGCGAGCAGGGCCCAGTCCCCGGCGCGGGGGGACCAGCACCGGGTGTCCGGATCGCGCTGCAGCGTAGGCCCGGCATCCAGGGCAACCCGCACCGTTGTCTCTGTGCCGGGCTGCAGCGTCACCTTGCGAAAGCCCAGGAGCTGAGCCACCGGCCTGCGGACTGACACGTCTGCGGCGTAGACCTGAACAACAGTGGACCCCCGGCGACCGCCGGTGTTCGTGACGAGCACGTCAGCCCAGCCGCCCGTGTCGTCGAAGCGATGCTCGAGAAGCCGGTGTTCGAACGTGGTGTAGCTCAAGCCGAACCCGAACGGGAACGCCGGCGCGTGTCCCTCGCCGTCGAGCCGGCGTTGACCCCACAAGTCGTCATAAACCACGGACTTCGCCGTGCGGTCAAAGGGCGGCAGATGCGCGGGGTCCGTGGGCAGCACAAACGGCAGCCGCCCGCCGGGGTCCGCAGCACCGGTCAGCACGTCCGCCAGCCCGCGGCCGCCCTCCATACCGCCGTACCAGGCGAGGACGAGTGCGGGCACCTGTTCCCGCCATTCCTCCGTGAGGATCGCGCTGCCGCCGATTAGTACGACGACGGTCCGCGGGTTCGCAGCCACGACGGCACGGATGAGGCGCACATCGGAGGGGCGCAGGTCGAGTGAGCTGCGGTCGCCGCCTCGGACGAATCGAGAGGCCAGATGCGCGAGACCGGTGACGACCCGACTGAGGGCACCCGAGCCGAAGGCCGGACCGAGCACGCCCACGTTAACGCCTCCGGTGACAACGGACTCGCCCTCGTCGTGCTGGTCCAGGCCGACGACGACGATCGCCGTGTCTGCGGCGGCTGCCAGCGCGGCCGCGGCGCGTTCGTTCCGTCCTGAGTCGGTCGTGATGCGCACCCGGGGGAGCGCCTCACGCAGCCCCTGCAGCACCGAAGCCGCGGAGGGAGGCCGGACGCGTGAGGAGCCGTGATCGCCCAGGTTTGCCCGGGCCGCTAGTCGTCCGATCACCGCAAGATGGGAAATGGCGGGCGCCAGCGGCAGGAGCGGTGTTTCGCCAAGAACTTCATTCTTCAGCAGCACGACCGATTCCGCGGCGACCCGGCGGGCAAGCGCCCGGTGGGCCGGGGAGGCGATGACGGCGGCGCCCGGCTCCGCCGTCTCCCGTGTTGCGGCGTGAAGCACGGTGGTGCGCAGGATGCGGCGCGCGGACTGCACTACAGTCGCGCGCGCCAGCTGACCGTTCCGCAGCGCTGCAGGCAAAGTACGGGCCCGGAGCAGCCGCAGCGGCATCTCCACATCCATCCCCGCCTGCAGGCTGGTGACGGCGTCGTGGGTGCCGAAAACCCAGTCGCTCGTCACGAATCCCCGGAAGCCCCACTCATCCCGCAGCACGTCGGTGAGCAGGGCGTGATTGACATCCATGTACTCGCCCCGCACCCGGTTGTAGGCACTCATCACGGAATCGGCACCGGCTTCCACAACGGCCTTGAAATGCGGCAGGTACACCTCGTGCAGGGAGTGCTCGTCGACGGACACATCGACCTCGAAGCGCTCGTCCTCCATCGAGTTCAGCGCGAAGTGCTTCACGCACGCCATCGCGTGCACGCGCACACCCCGGGTCATCGCCGATCCCATCCGGGCGGTGAGCACCGGATCCTCCCCGTAACACTCCTGCGCCCGGCCCCATGCGGGGTGGCGAAGCAGGTTCACACAGACGGAGGCGGAGTAGTTTGCTCCCCGCGCCCTGGTCTCCAGGCCCACCGCGAGCCCGACCCGTTCCTCCAGTGCCGGATCCCAGGTTGCGGCCCGCGACATGGTCACGGGGAAGGCCGTGGAGGCGCCGATGACGACGCCGCGGCCGCCGTCGCTGAACCGGACTCCCGGGATGCCCAGCCGCGGGACCGCCCCGGCCACGAACGGCCGCCGGCGCAGCAGCATCGGGATGAGCGGGAGCAGCAGCCCGGGGGAGTCGCCGTCGAGCAGCCCGAGAAGCTCCGTTGCCGTCATCTGGCTGATGAGCTGCTCGGCTGCCTCATCCGGATCGAGCGCGCCCTCCCGGACTGCGCGGACTGCCTCACCGTACGCGCTGGCCTCCGGAGCGATGTTCATGCACTGCATTCTCCACCCTGTGTCTGCGCGGCGCGGATTAGCCGCTCCATCCGGACCTAAACCCGGGGTGATTAGGCGACGGGGGCCCGTGGGTTAGGCCTGTTGGCCTCGGCTCCAGAGAAGATACGCCTCGGCCAGCTGGTCCGGCACGCCCGGGGCTGCTCCACGGATGGGGGCGACCTGTGGACGGGTGATCGTCGCGACCGCAACTATCACGTCCAGGGCAGAGAGGGCCTCCCTCACTGCACCGCGCCGCTTGAGCTCTGCAAGCACATCGTTGAGGGCATCTACTGCCGGCTGCTGAACCTGCGCCAGAGGTGTGGCTTCCAAATCCTGGACGGCCCCAGCCTGCAGCGCGAGCCCGTCCGTTAGCGCACCGAGTTCCATTGCCGTGAGGCTGGACAGCAGGTCCTTCCATGCCGCGGCCGGATCAGTGTTCAGCGTGCTCCGGGTCTGATCCACGGCGTGGATGATCTGTTCCACAATGTCCTGGACCACGGCGTGGACAAGGTCCCCGCGGGAGGGGAAGTTGCGGTACAGGGTGGCAATCCCCACCCCGCTTGCAGCGGCTACAGCCTCTAGTGCAACATCGCCGCCCCGCTCGGCAAACAGGTGCCTCGCATGGGTGATGATCGCTTCTCTTCGCTGCGCAGCGTCAGCTCTCATCCGCACTCCCTTCAAATTGACCTTCAGTCTAAACCGGAGGAATATCATCCGTAGAAGCGGAGGAAGTTCCTCCGAAAAGAAGAAGGATCATGACAACACAAACGCCGTCATCCGGCTCTCATCGAAAGCACGCGGCCGTTTGGGTCGGTTTAACCACCGGGCTTTCCGTCATCCTGCTGGCCCTCCTGATGCTGTTCATCTCGCCCTCGCTCCATTCCGGACCCCGTGATTTGGGTCTAGGTGTGGTGGGGCCGCAGGACCGGGCAGCGTCGGTCGCAGAAACCTTGGAGGACCAGTCACCGGGGGCCTTCGTGGTGCAGTCCTACGAGAATGCCGAGGACCTCGAGCAGGGCATCCGTAACCGGGAGATCGTTGGCGGATTCGACTTCACCGATCCGGATATGACCGTCTATGTGGCCAGCGCCGGCTCAACGGCCGTTTCCGGCACGGTCAGCAATGTCGGGGCCACCATGGCGGGCAGCATGGGACAGACGGCCGAGATTGTGGACGTGGTTCCGCTTCCCTCCGGAGACCCGACCGGCGTCGGCATCGGAGGCCTGGCTTTTCCGCTGGTGTTCGGTGGCATTGTGCCGGCCGTGGCATTCCGTTCCATGCTGTCCGGCCAGCGCTGGTGGATCTTCGCCGGCCTCACCGGTTTTTCGGTGGCGGGCGGGTTCGTGGTCGCGGCCGTATTGAAGTACCTCTTTGGCAGCATCGAGGGCCCCCTGGTCCCGGTTGCGGCAAGCGTTGCCCTTGGCATCGCAGCACTGGCCCTGCCCCTGGCCGGCCTCAATGAGTGTTTTGGCACCAAAGGGTTCACTATTGCGGCCATGTCCATGATGTTTGTGGGCAACCCCTTCGCCGGCATCTCGACGAGCGCCCAGTGGCTGCCCGCCGGGGTGGCCATGATTGGCCAGCTCCTGCCGCCCGGCGCTGCCGGCACCCTGGTCCGTTCCGTGGCGTACTTCGACGGCGTCGGCGGAGGCGCTGCGGCCCTGACCCTGGGCGCGTGGGTCTTGGCAGGGATCGTGCTGTGGTTCAGCGGCCCGCGCATCTCGGCTGCCAAGACCCGGAAAGAGGCAGCACCCGCCACGGTCTAAGCGCCTGTGCGGGCTGGAAGGGAAAGCCCCGCCTTTGGTGGGGCTTTCCCTTTTGCTGTTGGAACCACGGGTGCCGTTTCGGACCGTCCGTGCAGGGCACCCGTGCGTGCGCCGGACTGTGTCGCTGGCAAACGGACGACAGATGTCTTGGTAGACAGGACTCATGGGTGGCACTGGCGTAAAGCAGACCAATGGCAACTGGATTGCAGTCCGGGACGAGCCTGTGCCCGACGACGTCGCCCGGCTGCTGGCAACGGTCCCCGAGTGGTTTGGGCAGCCGGACTCAAATGCCGAATACATCGAGGCGGCAAGAACCAAGGAGACGTGGACCGCGCGCGACGCCGACGGGAGGGTTGTCGGGGTCACTCTCGTTGATCGCCACTTTCCCCACGTGGCGGAAATCCATCTCACAGTGGTCGGACGAGCAGCACACGGGCTCGGCGTTGGAACGGCGATGCTCGCGGCTATCGAGGCAGATGCCGTCGCCCGGGGTGTCCGCCTGCTGGAGGTCAAGACCCTCGGCCCCTCTCATCCGGATACCGGGTATGCGTGGACCCGTCACTTTTACGAGAGACGGGGTTTTCTTCCCCTGGAGGAAACGGACCTTTGGGGCGCGGACACGCCCTGCCTGATCATGGTGAAGCCGCTAACTCCGAGCGGGGCGGGCGCGCGAACGCCGGATATCGCATGACCGGCCATCTGCACCGGCGTTCCGTGCGGAAGGCCGTCGGCTATGTTGTCCACCGGGAGCGGCTGCTGGTGTTCACTCACAATCACGTGCCGATCGAGGCCGCCGGCGTGCAGGTCCCCGCCGGAACTATCGAGCCGGGTGAGGCACCCGAGGAAGCTGTGGTTCGCGAGGTACTCGAAGAGACCGGGATGCGAACGCGCGTCGTCCGTGCGCTCGGAGTGGACCGCTATGACGTGTGGCCCGCGAAACCGGAGATTCATGAACGGCACTTCTTCCAGCTCGAGCTTCTGGATGACACGCCGCCGCGTGAGCGCTGGATTGCTGGGGAAGAGCACCCGTCAGACGGCGGTGCAGCTCACACTTGGACGTGCTGGTGGGCGCCCCTGGAGAACGCCCATGTTCTCTGTGCGGGTTTCGGTGCCAGGCTGGGGGAGCTTGTTCTTGACGTGTCACATCCGCGGTGACGCAAGCTCCCGAGAGAGCGCTTACTAGCGGGCATCGAACCGGGAGTGCGCCTGGCTTGTCTTTGGATTGTCAGGACAAATGACGTAAGCGCTTACCCGGCGGCGCTTCAGTGCCGCGGCACTGTGGCAATATGTAGCCATGAGCGAGACTCGAGCGCGGCGCCCCGGGCGTGCCGTCACCACCCTTGCCGATGTGGCGGCCGCTGCAGGGGTATCCACCGCGACAGTGTCCCGCGTGATGAACCGCGTGCCTACAGTCAATGCGGATCTGGCGCTTCGGGTGGAGGCCATCGCCCGGCAGATGGGCTACCAGTTCAATGCTGCTGCCCGCACGCTGGCCACCGGACGCACCGGGGCCGTTGCCCTGATTATCTCTGAGGCCGATCTCTCCCAGCCGTACTCGTTTACCTCGGCGCCGCTGCACGGTGTGCTGTCCGCAGTTGCCCGGCATGACCTGCAGATCGTGATGCTTCTTTCCGGAAGCGCACAGCAGGAGTCATACCTCCTCGAGTATCTGCGTCGAACCGGTGTGGACGGAGCGATGGTCATCCTGGAAGACGAGATTTCACACCTTCCTGAGCTTCTCCGCGATGCCGGTGTGCCCGTTGTTTATCTGGGCAGGCCGCTGGGAGATGCAAAAGCCCAGTCTTATGTCGACGTTGACAACGTGGGCGGCGCCCGGCTGGCCACCGAGGCTCTCATCGAAGCAGGCCGGTCCCGAATTGCCATCTTGGCTGGCAACGATCGGCTGACGGCGGCGAGAGACCGGCTCGAGGGGTGGCGGTCAACTATGGCCGAGCACGGCCTCGAGGCCCATCGAATGGCCCGGGGGGCGTTCTCGCCGGCCGGAGGGTCGGAGACCATGACACGGCTTCTTGCCGCCTACCCCGACATTGATGGTGTCTTCGTTTGCTCGGATTACATGGGCTCCGGAGCGCTGCAGGTTCTGGCCGCGGCCGGACGCCGGGTACCCCACGATATTTCAGTGGTGAGCTACGACGATTCCGTCCTGGCTGAGGTGGCGAATCCGCCGCTAACCTCGGTGAGCCAGCCGTTGGAACGAATGGGTGAAGAGATGGTTGATGCGCTCGCCGCCCTCATGGCCAGCTCCGGCACCTCCGTTGTGCAGCGCGTCCTGCCGAGCAGCCTCACCCGCCGGGATTCACTCTAAGCGGCTTATTCCGCCGGCGTCTGTAGCGCGTCCTTCTCAGCACGCGCTTACCGGTGATCCGCCACTTCTGCACATGTTCCGTTTATGGAGCGCCAAAAGAAACCATTGACGCGCCAAAACATCGACGTTAGTCTCCGAGATAGCGCTTACTGAACACCAGGCCGGAGGCTTGGATGTGAGTTCGGGCACACAGCGGTCGGGGTGGTCTCGATCGTCGAAAGGACAATGATGTTCACTTCACGAAAGAGACTCGCCGGCGTCGCGGCGCTGGCAGCCACGGCCCTGCTGGTCACCAGCTGCCAGTCGGGCGGGGGTGCAGGCGAGGAAAGCGCTTCCGGGGGCGGTGACGCCATTCTGACAATGCCCGGCGCTTCGTCCACTCAGTTCACCGAGAACTTCAACCCGTTCTCCACCACTGCCCTGCTGGGCGTGCAGTCGACCGTCTATGAAACCCTGTTCTTCGTTAACCGGGCCGCCGAGGGGGACCCCGTCCCGGTCCTGGGCACCGAGTACTCGTACAACGACGAGGGCAACGTTCTCACCATCAACACCCGTGAGGGGGTTTCGTGGAGCGACGGTGAACCGTTCACCGCCAACGACGTGGTCTTCACTCTGAACCTGATCGCCAACACGCCCGCGCTGAACACCGGCGGGTTCGACGGCGTGGCCGAGGCCGTGAGCGACACCGAGCTCACCATCACCTACCCCAAGCCCGATGTGCTCAACTCAATTGGTGCCCTGAGCTCCATCTACATTGTTCCCGAACACATCTGGTCCGAGGTGGAGGATCCGGCCACGTTCATCAACCAGGATGCCGTGGGCACGGGGCCGTTTGTCGTGTCCGACTTCTCCCCGCAGAGCTATTTGCTGGAAAAGAATGAAGAGTACTGGGAAGCGGGCAAGCCTGAGCTGGACGGCGTGCGGTACGTGTCCCTGTCCGGCAACCAGGCCGGCGTCGATTCAATCCTCAATGGCGACGTTGACTGGATGAGCATGTTCATCCCCGAGGTGGATACTCTCCTGGGTCCGGAGGAGGACGTGGAATACGTCAATACCGTCCAGAACCAGCTGTCCCTAGTGACGTGCTCGAATGTTGAGCTCGGCTGCACCGGTCCGCAGACGGATCCGGCTGTCCGCCAGGCGATCTACGCGGCCATGGACCGCGACCAGCTCAACTCCCTGGCCTTCTCCAACCTCAACGGCGACGTCAGCCCCACGTACGCGCTGCTTCCCCGGGATGAGAAGTGGATTTCCCCGTCGATCGAGGAGCCGGTTGCCTCCAACAAGGGTGACGCCGCCAAGGCCGAGAAACTGCTGACCGACGCTGGCTTTGCCAAGGGCGCCGACGGCATCTACGCGAAGGATGGCGAGCGCCTGAGCTTCTCGGTCAAGACCGTTACCGGCTGGACGGACTGGATTGCCGGAATCGAGACGATGGCCCAGCAGCTGCTGCCGGTCGGAATTGAGCTGAAGGCAGAGCAGATGTCCTGGAACGAGTGGACCGAAGCCACCAACACCGGAAACTTCCAGATGCTGGTCAACAACCTGTGGCCCGGTGCCGGCTCCGAACCCTACTACCTGTACAAGGCCTTCTTCGACAGCGAATCGACGGCGCCGGTGGGCGAGTCGGCAAACCCGAACTGGGCCCGCTACTCAAACCCGGATGTGGACGCAGCGCTGGACGTGCTCAACGGCACCACCGACGAGTCCCTGAAGATGGAGCAGTACGCCATCATCCAGGAAGCCATTGCCGAGGACATGCCGTACATTCCCATCCAGTCCTACGGCAGCCTGAGCACATTCCGCACGGACGTCGTCACAGGCTGGCCCAGCGACGACGATCTCTACGCGCTTCCCATGGTGTGGCAGGCACCTGACTACGGTCAGGTCCTCAAGAACCTCACCCTTAAGTAAAAATCCCATCGAGATCAGTGGCGGGCTCCGGGCCCGCCACTGATCTATGTCGGAACGAGAACCGCGTGAGATACCTCCTGAGGAAAATCCTCTTCTACATCGTTGCCTTCTGCGCGGCGATCACCATCAACTTTGCCCTGCCGCGCCTGCTCCCGGGCAACCCCGTGGACGTGATGCTGGCAAAACTGGCCCAGCGCGGCCAGGTTGCACCCGAAACCCGCGAGGCCATTGAGGCCATGCTGGGAACCACCGATGACGCATCGCTGCTTTCCCAGTTCGGCGATTACCTGGTCAACATCTTCCGCGGCGATCTGGGCGTCTCGGTCACCTTCTTTCCCACGCCGGTGGTCACCGTCATCGGGCAGGCGCTGCCCTGGACCATCCTGCTGGTGGGCATCGCCACCGTGATTTCCTTTGTCATCGCCCAGCTGCTTGGCATGCTGGCCGGCTGGAAACGCGGGGGCTGGCTCGACAGCCTCATCCCGACGTCGACAGTCCTGCAGGCGGTGCCCTACTTCTGGCTCGCCCTCATCCTCAGCTACGTGTTTGCCGTGACGCTGGGATTCTTCCCCATCAGCGGAGGATACGACTACCGCACAGTGAGCGCCGGCTGGAGCTGGGAGTTCCTGGCCAGCGCGGTAAAGTACGGCACCCTGCCGGCCCTGACCATCGTGATCAGCTCCCTGGGGGCCGGTCTCGTGGGCATGCGCAACATGATGGTCTCCACCATGGCCGAGGACTACGTCGTCACCGCCGAGGCCAAGGGACTGCGGCCCCGCCGCATCATGACCATGTACGCCGGCCGCAACGCCATCCTGCCCTCGGTGGCGGGCTTCGGCATTGCCCTGGGCGCCGTCGTGGGCGGGTCCATTCTCACCGAGCAGGTGTTTTCCTACCCCGGTATCGGCCAGACCCTCCTGCAGTCGGTCCAGAACAATGACTACGCCCTGATGCAGGGTGTCTTCCTGATCATCACCACCTCGGTGCTGCTGACCAACTTCTTCGTCGACGTGGTCTACGGACTCATCGATCCCCGAACCCGGCACCAAGGATAGAGGGCCAGATCATGACGTCCACCGCTCAACTTTCCACCTTCAGCCCCGAGCCGCAGCGGCGGTTCGACGGGATGCGGCGAAGCCTTCCGCCCCGGACGCCCAAACTGGTGATCGGCCTGGGGATCACCTTTGCGATTGCGCTGTTCGGGCTTATCGGGCCGCTGCTGGTCACCGATCCCATGGCGATCAGCAACATTGGACTTTCCGGGCCCTCCGGAGAGCACCTGCTGGGCACCACCCAGACGGGGCAAGACGTCCTCGCCCAACTCGCCCACGCCACGCGCGGTTCGCTGATTGTGGGCGTCACCGTCGGGTTCCTTGCCGTGGCGCTTTCCGGGCTGGTCGGGATCCTCGGTGCCTACCTGGGCGGACGCTGGGATGAAAGCTTTTCCCTCTTCACCAACGTGGCCCTGGTTATTCCGGGCATCCCGCTGATGATTGTGGTGGCCAGCTATGTGGAGCAAAAAGGGCTGCTGATGATCATCGTTGTCCTCACCCTCACCTCCTGGGCCGGCGGCGCACGGGTGCTGCGGGCCCAGACCCTGTCCATGCGCAACCGGGACTACGTGCTGGCAGCCAAGGTGGCCGGCGAACCGACCTGGCGCATCATCCTTGTTGAGATCCTGCCCAACCTGCTGCCCGTCCTGGCCTCCCAGTTTGTCTTCGCGGTCATCTTCGCAATCCTCGGCGAATCCAGCCTGTCCTTTCTTGGCCTGGGTGTCTCCGGCACGTTCTCCTGGGGCAGCATGCTGTTCTACGCGCAGAATGCCTTCTCGCTCAGACTGGGCGCCTGGTGGTGGTTCATTCCGCCGGGACTGATGATTGCGCTGCTCGGCGCCGGACTGGCGTTGATCAACTTTGCCATTGACGAGGTCATCAACCCCAAGCTCCGCCTGGCCACCGCCGCCAAAGCCGCACGAAAGGCCACCCGATGAGCGAGACACCCCAGACCGCCGAAGCGCTGCTGACCATTGAGAACCTCAACGTGATCTATCACGCCGCCACCCGGGTTCATGCGGTCAAGGACGTGAGCCTCACCGTCCGCCGCGGAGAGATCCTGGGCCTGGCAGGGGAGAGCGGCTGCGGCAAATCAACCCTCGCGTACGGCATCAACCAGCTGCTGAAGCCGCCCGCCGTCATCGAAAACGGTGCGGTGACCTTTCACGACGCCTCGGGCAGCGACATCGATGTTCTCGCACTGTCCGGTGAACGGCTGCGCAGCTACCGGTGGGACAAGACATCCATGGT
Source organism: Arthrobacter sunyaminii (assembly GCF_018866305.1). Lineage (NCBI taxonomy): Bacteria > Bacillati > Actinomycetota > Actinomycetes > Micrococcales > Micrococcaceae > Arthrobacter > Arthrobacter sunyaminii. Next base: position 3,082,800 of record NZ_CP076456.1, on the reverse strand, counting down.
GTTCCAGGGAGCGATGAACTCGCTGAATCCGGTGCTGTCGGTGCAGGACCAGATCGAAGACGTTCTAACGACACATCGCCCAAAGATGAAACGCGCTGAACGCCGCGACCGCATCCGCCACCTCGTTGAACTGGTGGGGGTGTCAGCCGACCGGATGCGGGCCTATCCGCACGAGCTCTCCGGCGGCATGCGCCAGCGGGTCATGATCGCCATGGCGCTCGCATTGAACCCGCAGCTGATGATCATGGACGAGCCGACGACAGCCTTGGACGTGGTGGTGCAGCGGGAAATCCTGGGCGAAATCCAGCGGCTGCGCGACGAGTTCGGCTTTGCAGTCATCTTCATCACCCACGACTTGCCCATGCTCCTGGAAATCTCCGACCGGATAGCGGTGATGCTCGCCGGGGAGATCGTTGAACTGGCGACGGCGGAGAAAATCTACGCCGACGCAGACCATCCCTATACCCGCAAGCTGCTCAAGTCCTTCCCCTCCCTGACCGGAGCACGCGGAGACTTCATCCGCACCGGGGAATCCATCAACAGCTCAACCACAACGGCAGGGGCAATCTGATGTCCACCCTCTCAGTCAACGGCCTCATCAAGGACTTCCCCTCCCGTTCCGGCGGCGCCAGGGGCAGATTCCGTGCAGTCAACGACGTTTCCTTTGAACTGACCTCGGGACGGACGGTTGCCCTGGTGGGGGAGAGCGGGAGCGGCAAATCCACCGTGGCACGGATGATCGCCCAGCTGGAAAAACCCACCGCCGGCAGCATTGAACTCGACGGTCTCAAGATCGCATCCGCCGGCCGTGCGCTGCGCCGGTACCGGAGCGCAGTGCAGATGGTGTTTCAGGATCCGTTCGCTTCGCTGAACCCCTACCACTCCATCAGCCATCATCTGCGAAGGCCGCTGCAGCTGAACCGGCAGGCCGAATCCGCTGCCGGATACGACCGGGAAGTGCTCCGGCTGCTGGAACGGGTGAACCTCACCCCGGCTCCCGATTTCATCCACCGCCGTCCGCATGAGCTCTCCGGCGGACAACGGCAGCGGGTCGCCATTGCCCGGGCGCTGGCCCCGAAACCGCGGGTGCTCATCGCCGATGAACCAGTCTCGATGCTCGACGTCTCCATCCGGCTCGGCGTGCTCAACCTGATGGCGCAGCTGCAGCGGGAGGAGGACCTGGCCGTCCTGTACATCACCCATGACCTGGCCACAGCCCGCCATTTTTCGGACGAAATCCTGGTGATGTACCGGGGCGAGGTGGTTGAGCACGGACCGTCCGACGCCGTCATCCTCGATCCCCGGCACGAATACACGAAGCGGCTGCTGGCGGCTGCTCCCGACCCTGGAACACATCCCCGGTTCGCCGAGCTGCAGGGCAGAGCCTGACCCTGCGCACCGCTGTGGCCGCACACTCGCTCCGGGGTTGTCCGGCCACGCACCGAACCCTTTCTTCACCGATCTTCGATTCACCGAGTCCAAAGGAAGCACCCCATGACTGACGAGACTGCGCACACCCTGACAGAGGCCCCCGACGTAGAGAGCCTGATTAACGCCATGACTCTGGAAGAGAAGGTGGCCCAGCTGGTCGGTCTCTGGATCGGAGTGGCCGACGGCGGCGAGGTGGCACCGGCCCAGGCCGAGAACACTGGCCGGGCCAAGGCCTGGGCGGAGACGGAGGCCGAGGGCCTCGGCCAGATCACGCGGCTCTACGGCACGCGCCCGGTTTCGGCCCAGTACGGGTTGGAAACACTGCGCCGGCTGCAGGCAGGACTGCGCGACGCCGCCCCGCACGGAATCGGTGCGATCGTCCACGAGGAATGCTTGACCGGCGTGGCGGCATGGGGAGCCACCACCTTCCCGTCACCTCCCGCGTATGCGGCAACCTGGGACCCGGAGCTGATCGAGCGCGTGGGCGCGGCGATCGGCGACAGCCTGCAGGGGCTGGAGGTTCACCAGGGACTCGCACCGGTGCTGGACGTCGCCCGCGACGCCCGCTGGGGCCGCACCGAGGAGACCTTCGGCGAGGATCCGTACGTGGTGGGAACCCTGGGCGCCGCCTACATCCGGGGCCTGGAAAGCAGGGACATCATCGCCACCCCTAAGCATTTTGTGGGGTATTCCGCTTCCCGGGCCGGGCGCAACCACGCACCCGTGGACGCCGGGCCCCGGGAACTGGCCGAAGTCTTCCTCTATCCTTTTGAAGTTGCCATCCGCGAAGGCTCGCCACGGTCCATCATGCCGTCCTACTCCGCGATTGACCACGTGCCTTCGCACGGTGACAAACACCTGCTCACGGATGTGCTGCGCACCGGCTTCGGTTTCGACGGCACCGTGGTTTCCGACTACTTCGGCGTAAATTTCCTGCAGACAACGCAGGGCGTTACCCGGTCCCGTGCGGAGTCCGCGGTGCGCGCCATTTCAGCCGGCGTCGACGTCGAGCTCCCGGACGCCGCAGCATTCCCGCACCTGGTTGCTGCCGTTCGCTCCGGGGATTTGGAGGAGGAAGCGGTTGACGCCGCACTCCGCCGGGTTTTGCTGCAGAAGCAGCACTACGGGCTGCTGCCGGCCGGCTTCGCGGCCGCCGCCGGTTACGCGGAGCGCGCCGGCACCGAGGCCGTGGCTCCGGACCTCAATCCCGCAGCCCACCGGGACCTCGCACGGGAAGTGGCCGAGAAATCGATCATCCTGCTCGCGAATGACGGCACGCTGCCGCTGGAATCCGCCGCCCGGATCGCCGTGGTAGGGCCCAACGCGGACAGCAGGACCGCCCTGCTCGGAGATTACAGCTTCACCAACCACGTGGAGGCCCATTACCCCGATGTTGCCGCCGGGATCGATATCCCCACCGTCTTGGACGCCCTGAGGAACGAATTCCCGTCCCTTGACTACGCCCGCGGCTGCGAGGTTGAAGGTGACGATGCCGGGGGATTCGACGCCGCCGTGGCCCAGGCCGGTGCCGCCGATGTTGTGGTGGCCGTGATGGGAGACCAAGCCGGACTGTTCGGCCGCGGCACGGTAGGAGAGGGCAACGACGTGGACAGCCTCGAGCTGCCCGGTGTGCAGCGCCGCTTCGTCGAGGCGCTGCTGGACACCGGAAAACCTGTTGTCCTCGTCCTCATCACCGGCCGCCCCTATGACCTGTCCTGGGCGGCGGACCGCTGCGCCGCTATCGTGCAGTCCTGGTTCCCCGGGCAGGAAGGAGCATCGGCTGTGGCGGGCGCCCTGTCCGGCCGCATCAATCCGCGTGGCCGCACCACACTGTCCTACCCGGGACCCGCCGGCCGCCAGCCAGCTACTTATCTGCGACCGGCTCTCGCCGGAACGTCGGCGGTGACCTCGTTGGGTGCCGAGTTCGTGTTTCCGTTTGGCCACGGCCTGAGTTACACCACCTTCACCCACTCGAGCCTGATACTCGATGCACATGAGATTGACAGCACCGGCACACTGCAGGTGGCCGTCAAGGTGCAGAACACCGGTGAACGGGACGGCACTGACGTGGTGCAGCTATACGTCCGCGAGGTCACGGCACACGTGACGCGTCCCGTCTCGACCCTCATTGGTTATGCCGCTGTGGACATCGAGGCCGGCGGAAGCCGGACCGTCACCTTTACCGTGTCTGCTGATCGCCTCAGCTATGTGGGGCAGTCGGGACAATGGGAGATCGGTCCGCTCGAAGCCACTCTCGCCGTCGCCCACAATGCAGAGGATGACGGCCAGAACGCACGCATTGCCGTGACAGGTCAGCGACGGATTCTCAGCAGCGGCCGGGTCCTGACCACGCCGGTCGCCGTATCCAATGAGTAAAGTCCCGGCCCCGGAGCAGTCCCTTACCTTCACGAACCCCCTGCTGGAGGGAATGCACCCGGACCCGTCGATCTGTCGACAGGGTGACACCTTCTATTTGGTAAATTCCACGTTTGAGTACCTGCCGGGACTTCCTGTCTACGCCAGCACCAACCTGGTGCACTGGGACTTGATTGGGCACGCCATCACACGGCCGGAACAGCTCGACCTCTCCTCTGCCAGGGCCTCCGGCGGTCTGTTTGCGCCGACAATCCGGGAACACAACGGCCTCTTCTACATCGCCTGCACCGCGGTGGGGGTTGACGGACCGTCGGGAAGCTTTTACATCACGGCCGCCAGCGCTGCGGGACCGTGGAGCAACCCCGTATGGCTGCCCGACGCCGCAGGCATCGATCCCACCATCTTCTTCGACGGTGACGATATCTGGTGGGCGGGCTGCAGACAGGTTGCTGAGCCGGAATACGAGGGACAGACCGAGATCTGGTTGCAGCGCCTTGACCCTGTCGAAGGCCGCCTGACGGGGCCCGAACACATTCTCTGGACCGGGGCAGTCAAAGGGGCCATATGGGCGGAGGGGCCGCACCTCTATAAACACGGTGAGTACTTCTACCTGCTCGCCGCGGAAGGCGGCACGGGCGACAACCATGCCGTCAGCGTGGCGCGCGCGAACAATGTCACGGGTCCGTACCTTGGCAATCCCCGTAACCCGGTGCTCACGCATCGGAACTTCGGCGGCACCGCCGCCGTTCAATGCGTCGGCCACGCCGACTTGGTTCAGGCAACCGACGGATCCTGGTGGGCCGTGGCGCTCGCGACGAGACCACGGCACAGTCTGACGCTGCTGGGCCGGGAGACCTTCTTGGCGCCGGTGGCGTGGGAGAACGATTGGCCGGTATTCAACCCCGGTCTGGGATGCCTGTCTGAATCGGGAGAAGTGCCTGCGTTTGTGACTGCTGAAACCAATGCAGCGGCTGAGCAACCTCTCATCACCTCCCCCAACCCGGTGCGCAGGGTCCTGGGCCGGGACGAACCGTGGATAACGGCCCGGGGATTCCCGGCTCAGCATATGGGGGAGGCGGGCAGCGAGAACAGGATCGCCTTGCTGTCCACGGGGGCGCGCGTCGACCGGACGGAACCTGCCGCGGCGCTGGGGGTTCGCCTCTCCCACCACACGGCCGCGTTCGCCGCCACGGTCGAACGCCTGCTCAGGTCCCCGGCGGCTGGCGGGCCGATGCAGACCCTGGTGGGAATCAGTCTGTCGCAGAGCCCGGAATCACAGATCCGGGCCGAGCTCAGCGTGGAGAAGGCGGCTCGTATCGACATCATAGAGGTGGCGGGCGGTGTGAGCCGGATAGTTGAATCCCGGAACCTCGACGACGAAACGTTCGACCGTCTTGTGGCTGGTGAACCTGCCGGTATCGAACTGCGGATGGCCGTTCTCGATGGTGCCACGGTGCGCGTGGAAACAGGAACGGACGGGGCCGTTGTTCTTAGCGCAGACCTCCCGGCACGGGTGCTCAGCACTGAAGCCGCCGGCGGTTTTGTCGGTGCCGTGGCCTCGGTCTACTCGATGGGAACAGCCGGTACCGGAGCGGTTTTCGCGGAGATGGTCTACGAACGCTGACGCCGGGGCTAGCTGGAGTTGCCTGAGCTAGCTGCTCACCCCAAGGGCCTTGCCCACGCTCGAATCGTCAGTAAGCAACCCGAGCATGCAGGCGGCCAGGTCACGGCGGGGGATTGACCCGCCCAGCCGGCCGCCGTCGCCCGTTGTCAGCGCCTTCCAGGTGCCGGTCGGCTCCTTGTCCGTGAGGCCGGTGGGACGGACGATCGTCCATTCCAGGCCGGAACTCTGCACGGCAGCCTCCTGCTTGTTGTGATCCGCCAGGGCCTTGGCGAGCACTGCCTGCATGACGAGCCGCAGCGGTGCGGGCATCTGCGAGCCGGAATCTCCGGCACCCAGCGAGGACTGCACCAGGAGCCGGTGCACGCCGGCTTTCTGCATCGCACCGATGACGCTTTCGGTGACAGCCGTCCGCTGCCGGGAAACACCCTTGGCGCCGCCCACGGTGACAACGACGGCGTCGGCTCCCGCCACCGCCCGGGCTGCTACGGCGGGGTCGGCCGCATCGCCGGTGACCGCGTGCACGCCTGCGGGTGCGTTGCCGCTGCGGGAAACGACCGTAACCTCGTGGCCTGCTGCCTGCGCGAGCGCGGCGAGCTGTGCTCCGGTGCCTTTTGAGCCGCCGACAATGGTGATCTTCACAGGGTCCTCTTATTCGTTGTGACGTGCTCTCAGAGCCTGAAACTATCTTATCGGCGCCCAGGCCGACTACGCCTGACTCCAACATCGGCTCACCCGGCTGATGCTCGTGGGAACAGGGCGCCGTGTGTCATCATCACAGGGTGTGCGATCAACGCCATAACGTCCCGGGGAGCAACTATGCGTTTTGACCGCCTGACCAAACTCATCGCTGCGTGCGCCGCAGGGGTCCTGGTCCTGGGTGCCTGCACCGCTGAGCCGGATGCCGTCGAGGAAGTGCCCGGAACCTCGCCGACTCCGGGAGGTGAGATCTCCGTGGCGGAGACCAGCTCCTTCAGCTCCTTCAATCCGCAAACTGCGGACGGGAACACGGACATCAACAACCGCATTGCCTATGCCACCCACTCGGGCTTCAACTATGTGGACAACAACCTGGACGTTGTTCCGCTGGAGGATTTCGGCACCTACGAAAGAATCTCCGAGGATCCGCTGACGGTAAAGTACACGGTCAATGAGGGGGTGGCCTGGTCCGACGGAGCTCCGGTGGGTGCGGATGACATGATGCTCGCCTGGGCCGCAGCATCCGGGCGGTTCGATGACGAGCTCACGGCCAGCAACGGCACTGTTCTCTCAGGCACGCGCTATTTCGACTACGCGGGATCCACTGAGGCCCTGGCCCTGACCGGCCTTCCGGAAATCGGTGATGACAACCGGTCCATCACCCTGACCTATTCACAGCCGTACGCGGACTGGGAGACAGCGTTCGGATCACTGGCCGACGACGGCGGGATCGGCGTCCCGGCGCACGTCGTCGCCCAGGGTGCAGGGCTGGCAGACGAAAAAGAACTGACCCGGTTGATCCGGAACACCCCCGCAGGTGATGCCCTGGATCCTGCTCCGGTCAACCCGGAACTGCGAGCTGTCGCAGACTACTGGAACACAGCCTTCACCACCGACGGACTTCCGGATGACCCGGCGCTTTATCTTTCCAGCGGCCCTTACATAGTTCAGAGCATCGAACCGGGAACGTCCCTGACGCTGGTGCGGAACGACGATTACCGGTGGGGTCCCCAGCCGGAGCTGGACCGGATCACGGTGCGGTTCCTCCAGGATTCTTCCGGCCAGGCGGCAGCCCTGAAAGACGGCACCGTGGACATCATCTCTCCGCCGGCGGACAGCGGCACGCTGACTGAACTCGAGTCGATGGGCAACATCAACCTGCACCGGGGCAACCAGCTTGCCTATGACCATCTGGACCTGAAATTCGACGGCGTCTTCGCAGACAAGACTGTCCGCGAGGCCTTTCTTCATACCGTGCCGCGCCAAGCCATCGTGGAGGCAACCGTGCAGCCGCTGCAGCCCGAGGCGAAGCCGTTGGACTCTGAAGTGTTCCTCACCGACCAGTCCGCCTATGAGGAAGCAGCCGCCACAAACGGCTCCCGGGAGTTCGCCGCGGTGGATCCGGACCGTGCACGAGACCTGCTCGACGGCGCCACACCCGAGGTGCGCATCCTTTACAACCGTGACAACACCAACCGGGCGGCTGCGTTCAAGCTGATTCAAGAGTCAGCGTCCGAAGCCGGGTTCACCGTCGTCGACGGCGGACTTCCCGCCTCTGACTGGGCGGAACAACTGGGAACGGACAGCCATGACGCTGCCATCTTTGGCTGGACTGCCTCCGGGGTCGGGGTGTCCGGAGTGCCTCAGGTCTTCCGGACCGGCTCGGCCTCCAACTTCAACGGTTTTTCCAGTCCCGCAGCGGATGCGCTGATGGACGAACTCGTGACGGAGGCTGATGCCCAGCGCCGGGATGAGCTTCAGACCCGGATAGACCGGCTCATCTGGGACGCGCGCTACGGACTGCCCCTCTATCAGGTGCCGGGGCTGCAAGCTTCAGCCGACACCATCGAGCATGTCGAATACATGCCCAACCAGACCGGACTGTGGTGGAACTTCTGGGAGTGGTCCGTAGCCCGGTAGTGACGTTGGTCATGGCATGCCCCCGCGACCGTCGGCATAATGGCAGGTCGGAAGGCAAAAGGACACCATTGTGTCGTAACACGTCAGAGGTATGCCAAATCGTTATCTCGACATGTCTTTCTATATAATTCCAGACGAGGGGCACCTTTTTGCCTTGCTATGGGCCGCCGGAGGCGTCCCGGGAGTCAATCACGGCTCCCCGTGGTGAGTACGGTGTACTCCAAAGCAATATGCTTTTGACCTTGTGAGTCGGCTCACTGTCTGCGAGCCGCAATGCCGACGCAACACGTTGGCACCCATAGACAACATAGGAGGCGGAATGCGCTTCACACGCACTTCCAAAATGCTGAGCGTCGCGGCCGTGGCCGTTCTGGCGCTGAGCGCCTGCGGCGGGGGAGATGGTTCCTCGGAATCCGGCGCAGAAGGTGACACCAGCCGTGTCATCATTGCCGACGGCTCAGAGCCCCAGAACCCGTTGATCCCCACGAACACCAATGAGGTGGGCGGCGGGGCGGTACTGGACCTGCTTTTTGCCGGCCTGATCAGCTACGACGCTGACGGCAAGCCGCAGAATGAAATGGCCGAGTCGATCGAGACCGAAGACGCGCAGAACTACACCATCAAGCTGAAGGAAGGCAAAACCTTCAGCAACGGTGCGCCGGTAACTGCTTCGTCCTTCGTGGATGCCTGGAACTACGGCGCCGCGGCTAAGAACGCCCAGCTCTCCAGCTACTTCTTCGAGAGCATCGAGGGATACGACGAAGCCAGCGCCGAAGGCTCGGAAGTGGACACCATGTCCGGGCTGAAGGTCATCGATGACACCACGTTCGAGGTCACGCTGAAGCAGCCTGAGTCCGACTGGCCGCTGCGCCTGGGCTACAGCGCGTTCTACCCGATGATCCCCGAAGCCCTTGCAGACCCGAAGACCTACGGCGAGAACCCCGTGGGCAACGGTCCGTACAAGTTCGACGGAGAAGGCGCCTGGGAGCACAACCAGGAGATCAACCTGGTCCCGAACGAGTCCTACGAAGGACCTCAGAAAGCCCAGAACGCCGGTATTACGTTCAAGATCTACCAGAACGACACCACGGCCTACCAGGACCTGATTTCCAACAACCTGGACGTCCTGAAGACCATTCCGACGTCAGACGTCAAGAACTTCAAGAATGACCTCGGCGAGGAACGCTCCATCGAGTCCCCGTACGCGGGCAACCAGACCATCGCCATCCCCTACTACCTGGAGAACTGGAGCGGTGAAGCCGGCAAGCTGCGCCGCCAGGCTCTCTCCATGGCGATCGACCGCGAAGAAATCACCTCGGTGATCTTCAGCAACGGCCGCACCCCGGCGGAAGACTTCACAGCACCCGTGCTGGATGGCTACTCCGCGGACCTGCCCGGCAGCGAAAACCTGGAGTTCAACCCGGAAAAGGCCAAGGAACTCTGGGAAGAAGCCGAGAAGATCTCGCCGTACGACGAGTCCCAGCCCCTGACCATCGCGTACAACGCGGACAAGGGCGACCACAAGACCTGGGTTGAAGCCGTAGTCAACGGCCTCAAGAACAACCTCGGCATCGAGGTCACCGGCAAGCCGTACGCGACGTTCAAGGAAGTCCGCACCGAAGCCAGCGACGCTGTCCTCACCGGAGCCATCCGCTCCGGCTGGCAGGCAGACTACCCGTCGCTGTACAACTTCCTCGGCCCGATCTACGCCACCGGAGCCGGCTCCAACGACGCACGTTACGAGAACCCCGAGTTCGACGCTCTGCTGAGCGAGGGTCTCTCGGCATCCACCGTTGAAGAAGGCAACGAGAAGATGAACGAGGCGCAGGAAATGCTCCTCGAAGATCTTCCCGCCATCCCCCTGTGGTACCAGGTTGCCCAGGGCGGCTGGAGCACCAACGTGACCAACGTTGAGTTCGGCTGGAACGGCGTACCCCTGTACTACGCCATCACCGGCAAGTAATTCCTCACAGCTCGGGGGCCCGGCCGCACACCGCAGCCGGGCCCTTGGGCCGCTCCAATGTAAAGGTGCTCTTAATATGAGTTTCACCAACCAGCGCCCCCGTGTGCGCACTGTGCCAGAGGCAAACATCTGATGGCCGGATACGTTCTTCGGCGCTTCCTGCAGTTAATCCCCGTTTTCCTGGGTGCAACACTGCTTCTCTACTTCCTGGTCTTCAGCCTTCCCGGCGACGCGACGGCCGCCATCTGCGGCGACAAGGGCTGCACCCCCGCCGTCGAAGCATCACTGCGTGCCCAGTACAACCTGGACCAGCCGTTCTGGATGCAGTACCTCCTGTACCTCAAGGGCGTTCTGACCTTCGACCTGGGAACAAACTTCGCCGGCCGCGAGATCTCCACCATCATCGCCGAGGTCTTCCCGACCACCGCAAAGCTGGCCGTCATGGCCCTCGTCTTCGAAGCCGTCTTCGGCATCGTCTTCGGCCTCTTCGCCGGCCTGCGCAAGGGCAAGATCTTCGACTCCACGGTTCTCGTGGTGTCCCTGGTGGTCATCTCCGTCCCGATCTTCGTGCTCGGCTTCCTGATGCAGTTCGTCTTTGGCGTCAAACTCGCCTGGACCAACCCCACCGTGAGCGGTGACGCGTCCTTTACCGAGTTGCTGCTGCCTGCCATTGTGCTGGGCCTGGTTTCCTTCGCCTATGTGCTGCGTCTTACCCGCACGAGCGTGATTGAGAACGCCAACGCTGACTATGTCCGCACCGCAACGGCCAAGGGCCTGAGTCGTCCGCGCGTCGTCACGGTGCACATTCTCCGCAACTCCATGATTCCGGTTGCCACTTTCCTGGGCGCCGACCTGGGTGCCCTGATGGGCGGCGCGATCGTGACCGAAGGGATCTTCAACGTCAACGGCGTCGGCAACACTCTGTACCGCGCCGTGCTCAATGGTGAAGCTCCGGTGGTCGTCTCCATCGTCACCGTGCTGATCCTGATTTTTTGCCTCGCCAACCTGTTGGTAGATCTTCTGTACGCGTGGCTGGACCCGAGGATTCGATATGCCTGAGAATGACAAAGCACTGACCCCCGCTTCACGCGGCAAGGTCTCTCCCTACCCGATCGAGCATTTTGTGGCGGACGTGGAGGAGACTCCGGTCCAGCCCGTTGACAGCTCGACCGCAGACGGCGCGCCCCGCAGCATCTGGGGCGAAGCCTGGCGCAGCCTGCGCAAGCAGCCCCTGTTCATCATCAGCGCCCTGCTGCTTCTGGCCGTAATTGTCGTGGCACTGTTCCCCGGCATCTTCACCAGCGAACAGCCCAACGACAACTGCCTGCTGGCCAATTCAGACGGCGGTCCGATTGCGGGCCACCCGCTCGGCTTTACCCAGCAGGGCTGCGATGTTTTGGCCCGAGTGGTCTATGGAACACGCTCATCGCTGATGGTCGGTCTGCTGGCCACCCTCGGCGTGGTTGTTGTCGGCGGCGTCATTGGCGCCCTTGCCGGTTTCTTCGGCGGCTGGGTTGATGCCATCCTGGCCCGCGTCAGCGACATCTTCTTTGCGCTGCCGATGATCCTTGGCGCCATTGTTGTGGTGCAGCTTCCGTTCTTCCGGGAGAACCGCAACGTATGGACCATCGTCCTGATCCTGGTCACGTTCGGCTGGCCGCAGGTTGCCCGCATTACGCGCGGCGCCGTGCTTGAGATACGCAACGCGGACTTCGTCACGGCAGCCCAGTCGCTGGGCGTCTCACGGATGTCCGCGCTGATCAAGCACGTCATTCCGAATGCGATGGCACCCGTCATCGTCATCGCAACCATTTCGCTGGGCACCTTCATCGTGGCCGAGTCAACACTGTCCTTCCTGGGCATTGGCCTGCCGCCGGACGTCATGTCCTGGGGCAACGATATTTTCTCCGCGAAGCCCTCCCTGCGCACCAATCCGATGGCCCTGTTCTGGCCGGCACTTGCACTGTCGCTGACCGTGCTGTCCTTCATCATGCTCGGTGATGCTCTGCGGGACGCGCTCGACCCCAAGTCGCGTAAGCGATGACTAAGGATGGAACCATGTCCACGCATTCCATGGACCAGTCGCAGCCCCTGAACGGGTTGCCCAAGCCGCTGCTCGAAGTGCGGGACCTCGCCATTACGTTCAAGACGAACAACGGCGACGTCCCGGCTGTGCGCAACGCCCACCTGACGATCATGCCCGGAGAAACGGTCGCGATCGTGGGGGAGTCCGGCTCCGGAAAGTCGACGACGGCGCTGGCCGCCATCGGTCTTCTGCCCGCCAACGGTGCAGTCTCCGGAGGCAGCATCATCTTTGACGGTGAAGACATCACCCATGCGAGCGAAAAGCGCATCGTTGAGCTGCGCGGCTCCTCCATTGGCATGGTTCCGCAGGATCCGATGTCCAACCTGAACCCCGTATGGAAGATCGGCTTCCAGGTCAAGGAAACGCTGAAGGCCAACGGCCTGCCGCACACCGCGAAGGATATTGCGCAGGTGCTCAGCGAGGCCGGACTGCCTGACGCCGCGGAGCGGGCCAACCAGTACCCGCACGAGTTCTCCGGCGGCATGCGCCAGCGTGCACTGATTGCCATTGGCCTGTCCTGCCGGCCGCGGCTGCTCATCGCCGATGAGCCGACGTCGGCCCTGGACGTCACAGTGCAGCGCCAGATCCTGGACCACCTGGACCGCATGACCGACGAGCTTGGCACTGCAGTCCTGCTTATTACCCATGACCTCGGCCTTGCAGCCGAGCGCGCCCACAAGGTTGTCGTGATGTACAAGGGGCAGGTGGTGGAATCCGGTCCCGCACTGGAAATCCTCACCAACCCGCAGCACCCGTACACCCGCAAGCTCGTGGAATCCGCGCCCTCGCTCGCCTCCCGGCGGATTGAGACGGCGAAATCACTGGGCCTGGATGACTCGGCGGAACTCCTCGCGGCACATCCTGACGGAGTCAAGACCGAGAACGTCATTGAGGTGAAGCAGCTCTCCAAGGTGTTTAAGCTGCGCGGGGCACTGGGCAAGTCCACCGACTTCAAAGCCGTCGACGACGTGTCCTTTACGATTCCGCGCGGCACCACCACCGCCGTCGTCGGCGAATCCGGCTCCGGCAAATCCACGGTGGCACGGATGGTCCTGGGCCTGGAAAAGGCAACGGAGGGGCAGATCCTGTTCGACGGAGTGGACATCACCACTCTGAACCGTAAGAGGATGTTCGATTTCCGGCGCCGTGTGCAGCCCATCTTCCAGGACCCGTACGGTTCGCTGGACCCCATGTACAACATCTTCCGGACCATCGAGGAACCGCTCCGCGTTCACGGCATCGGTAATTCCAAGAGCCGCGAGAAGAAGGTCCGGGAGCTGCTGGACCAGGTCTCGCTGCCGGCATCGATGATGCGGCGCTACCCGAACGAGCTGTCGGGCGGACAGCGTCAGCGCGTGGCCATTGCCCGCGCACTGGCGCTGGACCCGGAAGTGGTTATTTGTGATGAGGCTGTTTCGGCCCTGGACGTCCTGGTCCAGGCGCAGATCCTGAACCTGCTGGCCGATCTTCAGTCCGAACTGGGGCTGAGCTACCTGTTCATCACCCATGACCTGGCCGTGGTCCGCCAGATCGCGGACGAGGTGTGCGTGATGCAGAAGGGCCGGATCGTCGAAACCGGGTCCACGGACGATGTCTTCGACAATCCGCAGCAGGAATACACGAAGGCGCTTCTGGCGGCCATCCCGGGTGCCGGGCTGATGCTTCCTCCGGAAGTTGCCTAGGGTATTTCCCGATACCGGCGGAAGGCAGGCTGCCCGCGGGCGGCCTGCCTTCCGTGCGTCAGGATCCGCGCAGCGGCGGGAACAAATCGGGTCCATTAGGGAACTTATGGTCTTCGGACTAGAATATTAGCGTGCCCGCTGACGGCGGCGCCTTCGGTACATTCTTACGGAGCATACGTGCAGAGCGGGATTCGTACAGAACGGCCGGATTAGCCCGGTCACACGACTGGGCTACTGTGCACCACCTTCGAACTTATCTCCTATGAATTGAGTCCTCACGCATGTCAGAAACCAACACGGCTGTAAATACCGCAGTACGAAGCGATCTCCGCAACGTTGCGATTGTGGCCCACGTTGACCACGGTAAGACGACTCTCGTCGACGCCATGCTGAAGCAGACGAACTCGTTTGCCGCCCACGGAAACGTGGAAGAACGCGTGATGGACTCCGGTGACCTGGAGCGCGAAAAGGGCATCACCATCCTGGCCAAGAACACCACCGTGTTCTACAACGGTCCGGCTGCCAAGGGTGAAACCATTACCATCAACGTGATCGACACCCCCGGCCACGCCGACTTCGGTGGCGAGGTTGAGCGCGGCCTGTCCATGGTGGACGGCGTTGTGCTGCTCGTTGATGCTTCCGAGGGCCCGCTGCCGCAGACCCGTTTCGTGCTGCGCAAGGCGCTGGCCGCCAAGCTGCCCGTCATCCTTCTGGTCAACAAGACCGACCGTCCCGACTCCCGCATCGACGAGGTCGTCAGCGAAGCCATGGACCTGCTCCTGGGTCTGGCCTCGGACCTCGCGGACGAAGTTCCGGACCTGGACCTGGACCTGGTGTTGAACGTTCCGGTCGTTTACGCAGCCGCCCGCGTCGGCGCTGCTTCCCTGGAACAGCCGGCTGACGGCTCCGCTCCGGCCAATGACAACCTGGAACCGCTGTTCCAGACGATCATCGACCACATCCCGGCCCCCACCTACGATCCCGAGGGCGTCCTCCAGGCCCACGTGACCAACCTTGACGCTTCTCCGTTCCTGGGTCGCCTGGCACTGCTGCGCATCTTCAACGGCACCCTGCACAAGGGTCAGACCGTTGCCTGGGCCCGTGCCGACGGCACCATGAAGTCCGTCAAGATCACCGAACTGCTGGCCACCAAGGCCCTGGACCGGGTTCCGACCGAATCCGCCGGCCCCGGCGAAATCGTTGCCGTTGCCGGTATCGAGGACATCACCATTGGTGAAACCCTCACCGACATCGACAACCCCAAGCCGCTGCCGCTGATTACTGTCGATGATCCGGCAATCTCCATGACCATCGGTATCAACACGTCGCCGCTGGCCGGCCGCGTGAAGGGCGCCAAGGTTACGGCCCGCCAGGTCAAGGACCGCCTCGACAAGGAACTGATCGGTAACGTTTCGCTGAAGGTCCTTCCGACCGAGCGTCCGGATGCCTGGGAAGTGCAGGGCCGCGGCGAGCTCGCCCTGGCCATCCTCGTGGAGCAGATGCGCCGCGAAGGCTTCGAACTGACCGTTGGCAAGCCGCAGGTTGTCACCAAGCAGATCGACGGCAAGAAGTGCGAGCCGATGGAGCACATGACCATCGACGTACCCGAGGAATACCTCGGTGCGGTCACTCAGCTGATGGCCGTCCGCAAGGGCCGCATGGTCAACATGTCCAACCACGGCACCGGCTGGGTTCGCATGGAGTTCATCGTTCCCGCCCGCGGCCTGATCGGCTTCCGTACCAAGTTCCTCACGGAAACCCACGGTGCCGGCATCTCCTCCTCCATCGCTGAAGGCTACGAGCCTTGGGTTGGCCCGATCGAGTACCGCACCAACGGTTCCCTGATCGCTGACCGCTCCGGCGTTGTCACCCCGTTCGCGATGATCAAGCTGCAGGAACGCGGTTCCTTCTTCGTGGAGCCCACCTCCGAGGTTTACGAGGGCATGATCGTTGGCGAGAACTCCCGCGCCGATGACATGGACGTGAACATCACCAAGGAAAAGCAGCTCACCAACATGCGTGCCGCTTCCTCGGACACCTTCGAGAACCTGACCCCGCCGCGCAAGCTGACTCTGGAAGAGTCCCTCGAATTCGCCCGCGAAGACGAGTGCGTGGAAGTTACTCCGGAGTCCATCCGCATCCGCAAGCTGGTCCTGGGCGCTTCCGAGCGTGCCAAGGTCACCCGCGCACGCGCCAAGAGCTAATCCCATTAGCTCGGCAACAGTGCCGCTGAGTCGGGCCCCGCGCTGGCGGGGCCCGCTGGCAGCTGTGCTTGGCGGTCTGCTGGCCTCCGTGCTGGGAACAGGGCTGCACGCCCAGATTCTCTACATCGGAGACACGCCGCTTCCCCTGGGAGCAGCGGCTGCCATAGTGCTTAGCTGCGCGGCCACGGTGTTTGCCGGGCTTTGGGCCGGTGCGGCGCTGTGGAGCGCGGTAGCCGGGCTGCTGGCCTACGTGGTGCTCGGCCTGTTCACCCTTGACCTCTGGGACACTCCGCTGATTATCACGGGAACCATTCTGGAGGAGCAGCCGGGGATTGTCCTGGCCGGACGGATCTGGCTGTTTGGGCAGGCACTGGCGACCATTGCCGCCCTGCTGATCACCTCGCGTGTGCTGGCCATGGCCCGCCGCGCCGGGGCGCAGCAGGAAGCTTAGATAAACGAAGGAAGGCCGCCGCGGGACACCGCGGCGGCCTTCCTTCGTTTAAGCGGGTCACAGGCTCAGCGGGTCAGCGCCGCGGTGCACGGCGCTCCGGCGGCGGAGGTACCTGCTTGGCAGCCGTAATGAGTGCACAGGGAACCGTGACGTTTTCCCGCCGGCCCGCCACCGTAACGGACTCCTCCGTGGCCTGAACCAGATAGCCCAGCACATCCGTGAAACCGCCGTCGATACGGTAACGGACCACCACGCGGGCGCCGTCGGGAAGGGACCGGAGGACGGCCGCAGGGCTCGAAACGTTCACCGTTCAATGGTACGCGGGCAGGGCCCGGCTGGGAGATAATGGTTCGGGCTACTAACGTGGAACCAACACTTCGTGGATTTTTCCCGTCCGGGACGGTCCGCAGATCAGGAAGGCAAGGGACGTGACGTACGTAATTGCGCAGCCATGCGTAGATGTAAAAGACAAGGCATGTATTGAGGAATGCCCGGTGGATTGCATCTATGAAGGTGAACGCTCCCTCTACATCCACCCCGACGAGTGCGTGGACTGCGGTGCCTGCGAGCCGGTCTGCCCCGTTGAGGCCATTTACTACGAGGATGACACTCCCGAGGAATGGGCCGATTACTACAAGGCCAATGTTGAGTTCTTCGATGACCTGGGCTCCCCGGGCGGAGCTGCCAAGATCGGCAACACGCACAAGGACCATCCGATCATCGCCGTGCTGCCTCCGCAGAACCAAGAGGCATGAGCTCCGTTCCGTCCCGCACTTTTGGGCTGAATCTGCCGGAGTACCCGTGGGAAGCCATGGCTCCCTACGTGCAACTGGCCTCACAGCACCCTGACGGGGCGGTGAACCTGTCCATCGGAACCCCGGTTGATCCCACTCCCACGCTCGTTCGCGAGGCCCTGGCAGCGGCCGCTGATGCGCCCGGTTACCCCACTACCCACGGCACACAGGCCCTCCGCGAAGCGATAGCTGCCTGGTACGCACGGCGCCGCGGAGTTCCGAACCTGAATCCGCAGGACATTATGCCCACGGTCGGTTCCAAGGAACTGGTGGCCTGGCTGCCGCTGCTGCTGGGACTGGGCGAGGGCGACGTCGTCGTCCGCCCCACGGTTGCCTACCCCACCTATGACATGGGTGCTGTCCTGGCCGGCGCCACCCCGGTGGCCGCCGATGATCTGGAGGAGCTCGACGACGACGTCCGGGCCCGGGTGCGCCTGGTCTGGGTCAACTCGCCCGGCAATCCCACCGGAATTGTCCGTTCAGCGGCCTCACTGCGTTCAGTGGTGGAATCCGCGCGGGCCCTCGGAGCGGTGGTTGCCTCCGACGAGTGCTACGCGGAGCTGGGCTGGGGCTCCTGGGATCCCTCGCGTGGAGGGTCTCCGGTGCCGAGCATCCTGGATCCCGCCGTCAGCGGGGGCAGCAATGAGCTGCTGCTCTCCGTCTACTCGTTGAGCAAGCAGTCCAACATGGCCGGTTACCGTGCCGCTTTCGTGGCCGGTGACGGAGCCATCATGGCCAACCTGGTCAACAGCCGCAAACACGCCGGCATGATCGTGCCCGCCCCCGTGCAGGCCGCCATGGAGGCAGCGCTGGGGGATGACACCCACGTGGCAACGCAGAAGGACCTGTACCGGAAGCGGAGGGAACTCCTGGTTCCCGCCTTGGAAGCTTTTGGGCTGCAGATCCATCATTCCGAGGCAGGGCTGTACCTGTGGGCAACCGCGGGCGAGGACACCTGGACCACAGTGGAGCGGCTGGCGAAGCTGGGCATTGTGTCCGGACCGGGCAGCATTTACGGAAGCGCCGGTGACGGCTTTGTCCGGATTGCCCTGACCGGTTCGGATGAGCGCGTGGCAGCCGCCGCCCGGCGTCTGACCGCTGCCGGCGGATAAACCCTTCGCGGATAACCCGGGGCCGGGCGGGTTGTATGTTTCGCTTAGACAACAACCCGGCCGCCGATTAGTCCTAAAGCCCGGCTAAAGTGTAGCGTTTTGCGTAAATAGATCTAGCGGAATTGACCCTATGGGTGGCCCGGAACCAGCGGGGCCCATAGCTCTGGTTTCTTCAAACTCCTGAAGGAGACTTAATGACTGAGCGTCCCAGTGCACAGCTGCGCTATGGGGAAAACACCGAAGACAGCCTTGAGCTTCCCCGCGTTGACGCGGTGGAAGGCAATGGCGGCTTTGATGTCTCCAAACTGCTGAAACAGACCGGAACCGTCACCTTTGACCCGGGCTTCATGAACACTGCATCCACGAAGTCCGCCATTACCTACATTGACGGTGACGCCGGAATTCTGCGGTACCGCGGCTACCCGATCGAGCAGCTGGCCAAGCAATCAAGCTTTCTGGAAACGTCTTACCTGCTGATCTACGGAGAACTGCCCACTGAGGCCCAGCTGCAAGACTTTGACCAGCGGATCCGCCGGCACACGCTGCTGCACGAAGACCTCAAGAGTTTCTTCGGCGGGTTCCCGCGCGACGCCCACCCGATGCCGGTACTGTCTTCGGCCGTCAGCGCTCTGTCGACCTTCTACCAGGACTCCCTGGACCCGTTCGACGAGGAGCAGGTGGAACTTTCCACCATCCGCCTGATGGCCAAGCTTCCGGTCATCGCTGCCTACGCGCACAAGAAGAGCCTCGGACAGCCGATGCTCTACCCGGACAATTCCATGAACCTCGTGGAAAACTTCATGCGTCTGAGCTTCGGCCTTCCGGCCGAGCCGTACGAGATTGACCCGGACCTGGTCGAGGCACTGGACCAGCTGCTGGTCCTGCACGCCGATCACGAGCAGAACTGCTCCACCTCCACTGTCCGCCTGGTCGGCAGCGCCGGTGCCAACATGTTCACCTCCGTCTCCGCGGGCATCAGTGCCCTGTCCGGACCGCTGCACGGCGGGGCCAACGAAGCCGTGCTGAACATGCTCCGCGAGATCAAGTCCACGGGCATGGCACCGGAAACCTTCATGGAGAAGGTCAAGAACAAGGAAGACGGCGTGAAGCTCATGGGCTTCGGGCACCGCGTCTACAAGAATTACGATCCCCGCGCCAAGATCGTCAAGGCAACCGCCCACGACATCCTGGCCAAGCTCGGCGGCAACGACGAGCTGCTGGAAATCGCCATGCGCCTGGAAGAGAAGGCCCTGGCCGATGATTACTTCATCGAACGCAAGCTGTACCCCAACGTGGACTTCTACACCGGCCTGATCTACAAGGCCATGGGCTTCCCCGAGAAGATGTTCACGGTCCTGTTCGCCATCGGCCGCCTGCCGGGCTGGATTGCACAGTGGCGTGAAATGATGCTGGATCCGCAGACGAAGATTGGCCGTCCGCGCCAGCTTTACACCGGCTCCCTGGAGCGCAGCTACCCCGTCCGCTAGGCGTCACAGCCTGCGGCAGGACAGTAACGGCAAAGGCCCCCGGAATCCGTTCAGGATTCCGGGGGCCTTTTTGCGTTTCGCCCGTCAGGGCCGGCGGGTCAGGATGCGGCGTAGCCCTGGGGATTGTTCTTCTGCCAGCGCCAGTGGTCCTCGCACATGGCATCCAGCGTGCGCTGCGCGGACCAGCCGAGGTCTGCCAGGGCTGCCGAGGGATCCGCGTAGCTGACGGCGGCATCTCCGGGACGGCGGGGAGCAATCTCATACGGGATGTCCCTGCCCGCGGCCTTGGAGAAGGCGGCCAGCACCTGGAGGACCGAGGAACCGTTGCCGGTGCCCAGGTTCCAGCGGTGCACGCCGGGCTTTACGGTGATGTATTCCAGTGCGGCGAGATGACCGGCGGCCAGGTCCACCACATGGATGTAGTCCCGCACGCCGGTGCCGTCCTCCGTGGGGTAGTCATCGCCGAACACCATGACCTTCTCGCGGCGGCCCACAGCCACCTGCGCAACGAACGGCAGCAGGTTGTTGGGCACGCCTGTGGGATCTTCACCGATCCGGCCGGACTCGTGGGCGCCGGCGGGGTTGAAGTAGCGCAGCAGCGCAATATTCCAGCGTCCGTCGGCAGCGCCCAGATCCGCCAGGATGTCTTCGATCTGCTCCTTGGTGCGGCCGTAGGGATTCACCGCGTCCATGGGCATCTTTTCGGTCAGCGGAACTTCTTCACTGGCGCCGTACACCGTGGCCGACGAGCTGAAGACAAGGGTGCGGACATTGTGCTTGTCCATCATCCGCAGCAGATTCAGGGTGCCGCCCACGTTGTTGTGGTAGTAGTACAGCGGCTTTGCGACGGATTCGCCGACAGCCTTCAGTCCGGCAAAGTGGATGACGGCGTCGATCGCGTGCTCTGCGAATACGCTGTCAACAGCGCCCTCGTCCAGCAGATCCGCGTGCACGAAGACCGCGCTGCGTCCGGCCAGCTCCTGAACCCGCTTCAGGGATTCCTCGCTCGAGTTGGCCAAATTGTCCAGGACCACTACGTCGTGGCCCGCTTCCAGCAGTGCCAGTGTCGTGTGGGAGCCGATGTATCCCGTGCCTCCGGTAACTAGTATTCGCATGGTTCCAGAGTAGTGGATCCCGTTGCGGGCCCCGGTTCAGGACTGTTCAGCGGCCCGATGGACCGTAAGGACCACGGCGTTGTCCGGGGCAGGCGCGGGATCCCAGGAGCCGGTTGCGCGCGTCCACCGCAGTTCGTCGAACGCAACGGAGTCCAGCGACAGGGCTTCGGCGTTGGCAACCGCCCACTGAGCCAGGGACCAGCCGTAGGTTCCGCTGCCGGCAACCGTAATGCGGTCTCCTTCGACGGTTGCCTCCACCGGCCCGTACACGGTGGTCATTGCCGCCAGGACGGCTTCCGGGCTGCCGGAGGACGACGGCGGAGCCAGGGTGCAGGTCAGCGCTGCGGGGGAGTGCCCGGTCAGGGCGGAAGCGAAGGCCTTGGCCTCGGCTTCGTGATCGGCGTAGGCGTCAGGGAAAGCGCTGCGCTGGACCGTCTGTGCCGCCACCGTCAGCGGGAGGTCCGCGTAATTCGGAACCTTTTCCAGCGCATCGTAGAAGGCATTTGCCGCATACACCGGCTGCATCACCTGCTCTTCGCTGCCCCATCCCTGAGACGGTCGCTGCTGAAACAATCCGCGGGAATCCGGTCCGGCGTCGTCCCCGTAATCGAGGTTCCGCAGCCCGGATTCCTGGATGGCTGTGGCCACGGCAATGGAGGCGGCGCGTGCCGGCATGCCCCGCCGAACGGAGATCCCGGAAATCAGGGCCGCCGTCGATGTCCGGGCGGGTGTCAGATGGTAGGCCGTACCGTCCGCTGTGGCCGTGCAGGCTGCGGGTTCCGGCCTCTTGTCTTCCGGCTCCCGCAGGACGGAGACCGCGTACACGGTGACTGCTGCCAGGAAGAGCACCACCAGCAGCAGCACCGGAACAAATCCGGTGCTGCGCCGGCGGCTGGGGTCGGAGGCCAAGGGGCGAACGTGCTAGTTGGCGTGCAGGGCGTCGTTGAGTTCCACGCTCGCGCCGCTGCGGGCGAGGGCCTCCACCGCACCGGTGGTGGAATTACGGCGGAAGAGCAGATTGGGCACGCCGGAGAGCTCCACCGCCTTGACGGTCTGCGGCTCCTCACCGGGAATCAGCACGGCCACCCGGGTGCCGGCGGTGATGTACAGGCCGGCTTCCACGACGGATTCATTGCCGATGCTGATGCCAACGCCGGAGTTGGCGCCCAGCAGCACACGCTCGCCAAGGGTGATTCTTTCCCTGCCGCCGCCGGAGAGGGTGCCCATGATGGAGGCGCCGCCGCCCACATCGGTGCCGTTGCCCACCACCACGCCCGCGGAGATGCGGCCCTCCACCATGGAGACGCCCAGTGTTCCGGCGTTGAAGTTCACGAAGCCTTCGTGCATGACAGTGGTCCCTTCGGCAAGGTGCGCACCCAGCCGGACCCGGCCGGCGTCGGCGATCCGCACACCGGAGGGAACCACGTAGTCCGTCATCCGGGGGAACTTGTCCACGCCGTACACAGTGACCGGCCCGCGGGCCCGCAGCCGCAGGCGGACCGTCTCAAAGCCTTCCACCGCGCACGGCCCGAAGTTGGTCCAGACAACGTTGGGGAGCTTGCCGAAGATGCCGTCCAGGTTCAGCGTGTTGGGCGCGGCAAGGCGGGTGGAGAGCAGATGCAGGCGCAGGTACGCATCGGCGGTATCCGCCGGCGCCTCGTCGAGGTCAATCTCGGTGCGCAGGACCTCGCCGTGCGTGCCGCGCTCGGCATCGGTCATGGCGGCGGCTGCGGCTTCCAGCTCTGCGGCAAGGGAATTGGCGTCAGCCGAAGCGGCCGCGTCCCGGGCTTCGAGCACGGGCCGGGGGTACCAGACATCCAGCACTGTGCCGTCGTCGGTGATCGTGGCCAGGCCGAGGCCGGAGGCGATGCGGGCAGTGGGGGAGGAGGAGCTTGAAGTCATGGATTCAAGTCTACCGATTGGTGTCCGCCGGACGCGGGCGCAGGGGTTGCTTCCGGCGCCCAGACATGGGATCGGTAGGGTGGAGACATGACTCAAACGCCATCCCGCACCCTGGACCTGACCCGCGACGTTGCCCTGCTGACCGCAGACCTGATGGACATTGAAAGCGTGTCCGGCAATGAGACGGAGCTGGCCAACGCCGTGGAGGCTGCGCTGCGCTCCCTGGCGCACCTGGAAGTGGTGCGCGACGGCGACTCCATCATGGCGCGCACGTCGCTGGGCCGCGCCGAACGGGTGATCCTTGCCGGGCACCTGGACACCGTTCCGCTGCCCACCGTCCCGGGCTCGCGCGGAACCGTTCCCTCCTCCTGGGACGGCGAGGTGCTGTACGGCCGCGGAGCCACGGATATGAAAGGCGGGGTGGCCGTTCAGCTGGCGCTGGCCGCAGAGCTTGCCAACCCGACACGGGACGTAACGTTCATCTTTTATGACCATGAAGAAGTGGAAGCGTCGCTGTCCGGTCTGGGCCGGCTCCAGGAGAGGTTCCCGGACTGGCTGGAAGCAGACTTCGCCGTACTGCTGGAACCCACCAACGGCACGGTGGAGGGCGGCTGCAACGGCACCATGCGCTTCCACGCCACCACCACCGGCCGGGCCGCGCATTCCGCCCGTGCCTGGATGGGGGAGAACGCCATCCACGCAGCAGCGGAAATCCTGACCCGGCTGCGGGACCATGAACCTGCCACCGTCTCCGTGGAGGGGCTGGAGTACCGGGAATCGCTGAACGCCGTCAAGATCTGGGGCGGAACCGCCGGGAACGTCATTCCGGATGCAGCCACCGTGGAAATCAACTACCGCTTTGCCCCGGACAAATCGGTGGAACAGGCCGAGGAATACGTCCGTAACCTGCTCTCCGGCTTCGATCTGGTCCGCACTGATGCCGCCGCCGGTGCCAGGCCGGGACTGGACCGGACCGCCGCGGCGAGTTTTGTCGCCGTCGTCGGGCAGGAACCCAAACCCAAGTACGGCTGGACCGACGTTGCCCGGTTCAGCGCCCTGGGCATCCCGGCCGTGAACTTCGGTCCCGGGGACGCCCTGCTGGCGCATACGGACAACGAGCACGTTGAGGCCGCGGCTGTGCGGGCCTGCCTGGCCGCGCTGCGGACCTGGCTGAGCTGAGGCTGCGCAAAGCATAAAGAAGCACGGCATACAGAGGCACGGCATAAAGAAGGGGAGGACCGGCGGTGCCGGTCCTCCCCTTCTTTATGCCGGTTCCGGCAGCTACTTGGCCGGAGCCGGAGCCTCAATGCCTTCGGGCTCGATGGTGTCCTCGATCTTCAGCACCTTGCCGGCACGCGCGCCCAGACGGCGTGAAAGACGCTGGGCGGCGAAGGTCAGCAGCCAGTTCAGGAGGATGAAGATCGCCGCGGTGACCAGCAGCGCCGGCAGGATGTTGCCTTCGCCGCTGGCCAGGCGGCGCGCGTACTCAAGCAGTTCCGTGTAACCGATGAAGGTACCCAGCGCTGAGTCCTTCAGGATGACCACAAACTGGCTCAGCAGCGCCGGCAGCATGGCAACCAGGGCCTGCGGCATCTCGATGCTGCGCAGCGACTGGCCCGGGGTCAGCCCGATGGCCAGGCCTGCCTCGCGCTGGCCCTTCGGCAGGCCAAAGACACCGGAGCGTACCAGCTCGGCGATGACCGAACCGTTGTACAGGGTCAGGGCAATCACCACGGCCCAAAACGGAACCTGTGCCGAGTCCACCGGGGTGGACTTGGAAAGGAACTGGTAGAAAAACACCATCATCAGCAGCACGGGAACGGCTCGGAAGAATTCCACCACAATGCCGCAGACCCACCTGATGGGTTTGAAGGGTGAAAGCCGGCCGATACCGAAGAGCAGGCCGAAAGCGATGGACGCCACCACTGCTACGGCGGCAGCCTTCAGGGTGGAGAGCAGGCCGGGCAGGAGGTAGTACTGCCAGGTGCTCCATTCCAGGAACGGCGTCCACTTGGCGGCCTCGAACTGGCCCTTCTCCGCCAGCCCGGAGACAGCGAACCAGAGCAGTGCCGCCACCAGCAGGACACCCAGGATGTTTGCGATTCGAATGTTGCGCCGGGCCTTGGGACCCGGGGCGTCAAACAGGACGTTCTGTGTCATCGTGCCACCGCCAGTTTCTTCGAAGCCCAGGTGGTAAGCAGGCCGATGGGGATAACGATGATGACGTAGCCAATGGCAAAGGTCAGGAAGATCTGTGTCATCAGGTTGGGATAGAACTCGATCATGGTCTTCATCGTGCTGGAGGTTTCCACGGCAACACCGGCTGTGGCGGCGACGGTGGTGTTTTTCACCAGGGCGATCAGCACGTTGCCGATCGGCGCGATGGCGCCGCGGAAGGCCTGCGGCATGATGATGATCCGCGCCGCCGCAAAGAACCCCAGACCGATGGCACGGGCAGCTTCGGCCTGTCCCAGCGGAACGGTATTGACGCCGCTGCGGATGGCTTCACAGAAGAAGGCCGCGTGGTACACGGTGAGCGAGAGTACAGCCAGGCGGAAGAAGTTGGTGTTGAAGTCCGAAGACAGGCTGACGTTCAGCTGTGACCAGAGAGCCAGCGAACCGAACACCATGATGATGGTCAGCGGAGTGTTCCGGAAGATATTCACGTAGGCGGCACCGAACCACTGCAGGCTGGGGATCGGCGAGATCCGCATCAGCGCCAGGACGGTACCGAGTATCAGCGACCAGAGAGCCGCCCAGAACGCGAGCTGGATATTGACCCAGAAAGCGCCGACGACGTCGTACTGCTCGAAGAGGGCAGTAAAACCCTCCATGTTTCACCTCTTTATGGTGGACGAAGCCCGGGCCGGGAGAGCGCAATGCCCTCCCGGCCGCGGGGTGGAACGGGACGGTGCCTCAGGCACCGGGGGTACCGGTTAGGCGCAGGCGTCCGTCTCCGGCGGGTTCAGCTCGGCCTTGTAGGTGTAGTCGACGCCCTCGGTGTTCTTCTTGATGGCTTCTTCCCAGGCACCCTCTTCGACCATCTTGGTG
Source organism: Arthrobacter sunyaminii (assembly GCF_018866305.1). Taxonomy (NCBI): domain Bacteria; kingdom Bacillati; phylum Actinomycetota; class Actinomycetes; order Micrococcales; family Micrococcaceae; genus Arthrobacter; species Arthrobacter sunyaminii. Next base: position 3,056,906 of record NZ_CP076456.1, on the reverse strand, counting down.
ATCGCTGTGTTGATGTCCTCGCACTTGACGAGTCCGTCTTCCTTCGGAAGGCCCACACCGTAGCGCTCCTCCGAGAAGGTGTTTCCGATGACCTTGAACTTGCCCTTGTTGGCGTCCGTGGACGCCAGGCCGGCGAGGATGATGTCGTCAGTGGTGACGGCATCAATGGAGCCGCCCTGCATGGCGGTCACGCACTCGGCGTAGCTGGGCTGCTCCAGCAGGTTCACGCCGGCGGCGTAGTTGTCCTTGATCTTCTGGGCGGAGGTGGAGCTGGAGACTGAGCACAGGTTCTTGCCGTCGAGCTCGTCGGGGCCGCCGATTTCACTGTCGGTGGGAACCAGCAGGTCCTGGCCGGCAACGAAGTAGGGGCCGGCGAAGGCAATCTTTTCCTTGCGGGTATCAGTGATGGAGTAGCTCGCGAGGATCATGTCCACCTGGTCATTTTCGAGCATGTTTTCGCGCTGCGGGGAGGGCGTGGAGATGAACTCAATCCGGTCCTCGGGGTAGCCGAGCTCATTGGCCACGTACTTGGCGACGTCAACGTCGAAGCCCGTGTACTCGTTACCGTCCTTGAAACCGACGCCGGGCTGGTCGAACTTGATGCCGATGCGGATCTTCTCGCCGGCACCTTCGGTGCTGCCGGAATCCGAGCCGGAATCTCCGCCGCAGGCGGACAGGGTCAGGGCAGCCACGGCAGCCATGGCTGCTGCGGCGTAACGGGTCTTGCGCATGATTTCTCCTTGCATTGCGGTGCTCCGGTGGACGGGGCACCTAGCCTCATAAGGATTTCCCCCAACTGGTGAAATCCCGGTACTGCGGTACTGCCGGTACTGCTGTGGACGGTCTAGTGCGAAAGGATCTTGCCGAGGAAGTCCTTGGCCCGGTCGCTCTTCGGGTTGGTGAAGAACTCTTCGGGGGTGGCTTCTTCGACAATCTGTCCGTCGGCCATGAAGATGACGCGGTCAGCGGCCTTGCGGGCGAATCCCATTTCGTGGGTTACCACGATCATGGTCATGCCCTCCTTGGCCAGGCTGACCATGGTGTCCAGCACCTCGTTGATCATTTCGGGATCGAGGGCCGAGGTGGGCTCGTCAAAGAGCATGACCTTGGGCTTCATGGCCAGGGCCCGGGCAATGGCCACGCGCTGCTGCTGGCCGCCGGAAAGCTGCGCCGGCAGCTTATTGGCCTGGTTGGCAACGCCAACCCGCTCCAGCAGTTCCATCGAGAGTGCCTTTGCCTCGGCACTCTTCATGCCTTTGACCTTGACCGGGCCAAGGGACACGTTGTCGAGGATTGTCTTGTGGGCAAACAGGTTGAAGGACTGGAACACCATGCCGACGTCGGCGCGGAGTTTTGCCAGTGCCTTTCCTTCGGCCGGCAGCACCTTGCCGTCGATGGCAATCTCGCCGTCGTCAATCGTCTCCAGCCGGTTGATGGCACGGCAGAGCGTCGATTTTCCGGAACCGGAGGGGCCGATCACTACGACCACTTCACCGCGGGCCACATTGAGGTTGATGTTCTGCAGAACATGCAGGTCGCCAAAGTGTTTGTTGACGTTCTTGAGTGAGACAAGAGGTGCGGCGGAATCAGGCGTTGCGCCTTCGGTTGTGTCACGGGTCATAAGAAGAAGATAGCCAACGATTGTGTCCGGAATGTGTCAGAGTCCACAAAACGCCGATAATCGTGACGCAAGAGCAACCAAACGTACCGGGGGAGTCCTGTGAGGCCCGGAACACACATGTGGCTACCCTTGAATCATGGAATTCAGCGACAACAGCTCCCGGGGCCGGGATATCAGCCCCCGCAAACGCGGACCGGTGGAACTGCGCAGGGCGCAGGCCCGTGCGCCGCAGTCGGACCAGTACCTGCTTGACTCTTCGGACCAGACGCACTTCACGCACACTGATCCGTGGCGGGTGCTGCGCATCCAGAGCGAATTTGTGGAGGGATTCGGCAGCCTTTCGGAGCTTGGGCCGGCTGTCAGCGTCTTTGGTTCCGCCCGCAGCATGCCGGGGTCTGCCTATTACAAGCTCGGCGAGGAAGTGGGGCGGCTGCTCGCGGCAGAGGGGCTGGCCGTCATCACGGGCGGCGGCCCGGGGTCGATGGAGGCGGCGAACAAGGGCGCGGTCGAGGCGGACGGCCTGTCTGTTGGCCTGGGCATTGAGCTTCCCTTCGAAACCGGTCTGAACGACTGGGTGGATCTGGGAATCAACTTCCGGTATTTCTTCGTGCGGAAGACCATGTTCGTAAAGTACGCGCAGGGGTTCATCGTCCTGCCGGGCGGCTTCGGAACCATGGACGAGCTCTTCGAAGCCATGACGCTGGTCCAGACGCAGAAGGTGACGTCCTTTCCGATTGTCCTGATCGGCACGGACTTCTGGGGTCCCCTGATGGACTGGGTCAAGGGCACGCTGCTGGCCGAGGGGATGATCTCCGAGAAGGACCTCGCCCTGATCCATATCGTGGATGATCCGGCGGAAGCCGTGGAACTGATGATTACCGACAGCGCCGGGCACGTCTCGCCCTAACGCACCGGCTTCCGGTGGGGGGAGCACGGGGTGCTCTCTGGCACGATGGTCCTGTGACAACCTTCCTAATTTTCGTGGCCGTTCTCGCAGCAGGTGCAGTGGCGCTTGCCGCTACCGGGCTTCCGCCTTTCCGCAGACCCGGGACGGCGCCCGGGGAGCCCGCATCGGCGGGGGATCCCGGCTTGGCGGAACCGGATCCAAGGCTGCCTCCGGTCCTCCTGCCGGAGGACGTGCAGCCCGCTGACCTTGGGCGGCTGAGATTTTCGGTGGCGTTCCGGGGTTACCGGATGGACCAGGTGGACGCTGTCCTGGCGCGGCTGGAAGAGGTGCTGGCGGAAAGGGATGCCGCTCTGGCTGCCGTGCAGGCTCCTGGAAGGGTTCCGCCGCAGCCGGGGAACGATGCGCGTCAGGATCCGGGGATGCCGTCATGAGCACTGTGGCAGGTTCCGACGGGCTTTTGCGCTGCCCCTGGGCAGTCAGCAGCCCCGATTATCAGCAGTACCACGACGAGGAATGGGGCCGCCCGGTTACCGGCGAGGCAGCCCTTTTTGAACGCCTGAGCCTGGAGGCCTTCCAAGCGGGATTGAGCTGGATCACGATCCTGCGTAAGCGGCCAGCGTTCCGCCGTGCCTTTGCAGGCTTCGATCCTGCGGCCGTGGCACGGTTTACGGACGAGGACCGGACACGGCTGATGAATGATGCGGGAATTGTCCGTAACCGGGCAAAGATCGACGCCGTCATCGCCAACGCCCGGGCACTCCTGGACCTGCCGGCAGGGGAGAGCCTGGAAAAGCTGCTTGAGGCACACCGCGCTGACCCGCAGCGCCCGGCACCACAGACTATTTCCGACGTTCCGGCTATCACGGAGGATTCCGCTGCGCTGGCAAAGGCCCTGAAAAAGCGCGGTTTCCGTTTCGTGGGACCCACCACTGCCTACGCGATGCTGCAGGCCACCGGGTATGTCAATGACCATCTGGCAAGCTGCTGGGTTCGCAATGGCGGATAGCGCGGCCCGGCAGGGGGACACCCGTCCGGCGTCGGCCGCCAACACCGCGCTGGTGCGTGCATCAGCGCGCCTGGCCGCGGCCTTCAGCCGCTGGCCCTGGTACATCAAGGTCCTGGCCGTCTGGGCGGCCGCGCGCTTGTTTTCGTTCACGGTGTTCGTTGCCGTAGCGGCGCAGCAGGGACTGAACCCGTGGGGATGGGAGGGAACGCCGTCGTACCTGCAGTTCATTGGAGCCTGGGACAGCGAGTGGTACCAGCGCATTTTCGCCGGCGGCTACCCGTCCGAAATCCCCCGTGATGAAACGGGCCGGGCGCAGGAGAACCAGTGGGCTTTCTACGCTCTCTTTCCGGGACTGGTCCGGTTGCTCGCAGCAGTCACCGGGCTGGGCTGGGAAGTCCTCGCACCCATAGTGGCCACCGCCGCCGGGTTCGGCGCCGCTCTGATGGTGTACCGGCTTTTCGCGCTGCGGGCCTCGTCCGGCACCGCCCTCTGGGGCGTGGTGTTTGTGGCGGTCAACCCGGTATCCCCGATCCTGCAGGTTCCCTATGCGGAGTCGCTGAACCTGCTGCTGCTGGCGGCATCGCTGTACCTGCTGATCACCCGCCGCTACCTGTCCGCAGTGCCGGTGGTTCTGGTGATGTGCCTGTCCCGGCCGGTGGGTGTCGCTTTTGCCCTCATGATGGGGATCCTGTTTGTGCGCCGCTGGATACTGCGCCGGAAGGAAGCCTTCCCGCCGGCCGAGGCATGGCGGATGGTGGTCTTGGGAATGGCCTCCGGAGCCGGCGCCCTCGCCTGGCCCGCACTGGCGTGGTGGTACACCGGGGAGGCGGGTGCCTACACGGACACGGAAACGGCCTGGCGGGGAGACACCCTGCTGGTCTTCAAACCGTGGTTTGTCGAGGCGGAGCGGCTCTTCGGTCCGGTCATGGGGCCGGTGGCACTGATCGCCTTGGTGGCTCTCACCGTCCTGTGCCTCAATTCCGAGCCTGTGCGCCGGCTCGGCGTGGAAATGCAGGTGTGGTGTGCCGCCTATGTGCTGTACCTGCTGGCCTTCCTGAATCCGCTGACCAGTACGTTCCGGTTGCTGCTGCCGCTGTTCCCGCTGGGGCTGGCCCTGGCATCCCTGAGCAGTTCCCGGGCCTACCGGACCACGGTCGCAATGGCCTTCCTGGTGCTGCAGATTGTCTGGGTGGTGTGGCTCTGGCGCTGGACTCCGCTTCCGGGCGGAGGGGATTATCCCCCCTAGGATTGTGGCGCGGAACACAAGAAATTTCGTTTGGACGATGTTTGTGCGGAATAATGAAGGCAATTGCCGCCGGAGCAGGTTGTAGGCCGTGCGACAGAGGTTACATGTGTGACTGGGGGATCGCCCGCAGCGCACTGTGAAAGGGGAACTGGAACATGGCAGCGATGAAACCGCGTACGGGTGACGGACCCATGGAAATCACCAAGGAGGGGCGTAGCCTCATCCTGCGGGTGCCGATCGACGGCGGCGGACGGCTCGTCGTCGAACTCAATGCTGAGGAAGCCGGCAAGCTCAAGGATTGCCTGCTGGGCGCCACGAGCTAGGAAGCGAAACCAATGCAGCGACTCCCCAAAGGATCCTCACCGGCCACCTCCTCCGCGGGGGAGGCTCCGGGGACCGATTTGTCTGGCATTGCCATGACGGCGGTGACAGCGGTGGATCAGCTGCTGACCGGTGCCGGTGCCCCCACCGCCGGCACCGGGCTGCGGCCCGCCCCTGAGGAAGAAGTCGATGTCCTGGCCGTTGCCATGGCCGCGGCTCCTGACTCCTCGCCCCGAGAGGACTCCGAGGAGTCGCTGCATCCCACGCCGCAGCCCCGGCGGGGCGCTGTGGAAACAGCCCTCTGGTACGGCGTGGACGTAGCTGCCCGCGCGGCCGCGGCCGGCGTTACCGGCAAAGCCGGTGAAACACTGCTGGTGGAACCGCCGTCGGACAGGGCCGCTGACCTGCCGGCCAAACTGATTTTTGTAGGTGTCGGCGATGAGTCCGTCCAAAACCTGCGCCGTGCCGGAGCGGCACTGGCCCGAGCCACCAAAGGTGCCCGCCGGATACGCGCCGCGGTGGTTGACGGACTCGGTCCCGCCTCGCAGCAGGCCTTTCTTGAAGGCTTCCTGCTGGGCGGATACCAGGCACCCCGCCAGGGAAAAACGCCAGCCGGCCCTGCCATGGCCCGCGCCATGGAAGTCACCGGGCTGGATTCAGATGCGCAGCGCCAGGCACAGATCACCGCCCGGGCTGTGTGGCTGGCCAGGGATCTCACCAACCTTCCGCCCGACGTCGCAACCCCCGCCTGGATGGCGGCACAAAGCCGTGCCGTTGCGAAGCGTGCCGGCCTGGAGATCACCGTCCTGGAGGAGACCGAACTCCTGCGGCAGGGGTTCGGCGGCCTGACCGCGGTTGGATCCGGTTCTGCGAATCCGCCGCGCCTGGTGCAGGTTACTTACCAGCCCTCCGCCGAGACCGCGGAACACGTTGTTTTGGTTGGCAAGGGGATCACTTTTGATTCCGGCGGCATCTCACTGAAGCCCCGTGACGCAATGATGTCCATGAAGATGGACATGGCCGGCGCCGCCGTGGTGCTGGCTGCTGTGGAGGCCGCTGCCGAACTGGAGCTGCCGCACCGCGTTACGGGCATCCTGGCCCTGGCGGAGAACGCCATCGGTGCTTCCGCTTACCGGCCCGGCGACGTTGTCACCACTTACGGCGGCACGACTGTGGAGATCGGGAACACGGACGCCGAGGGCAGGATGGTCCTCGCTGACGCGTTGGCCTATGCAGCAGCGGGCCTCGCCCCGGACGTTTTGGTGGATATTGCCACCCTGACGGGAGCTGCAGCCCTGGGTCTGGGTCAGCAGTACGGTGCAGTGTTCTCCAATGCCGAGCTTCTGCTGGATGCAATGGAGGAAGCGGGGGAGGCTTCGGGGGACCGCGTCTGGCCGCTGCCCCTTGTCCATGAATATGACTACGCTCTTGACTCGGTGACAGCGGACGTGGCGCACGTGGCTCCGCCGGCGCTCAAGTTCGGCGCCGGGGCAATTGTGGCCGCGCTGTTCCTCGAAAAGTTCGTTGACGGTGTTCCCTGGGCGCATCTGGACATTGCCGGGCCGATGAGCGCTCGTGCGGACAGGCATGAGATCGCCAAGGGTGCCACCGGATTCGGAGCCAGGCTGCTGATCAGTTTCCTTCAGAACCTGCCCGGCCTCCGGCCCTGACCGCCGCCGCTGGGGAGCCCCGGACCGCTAGCTGGTCTTGACCGCCAGCAGCAGGCCGTCACCGGTGGGCAGCAGTGACGACACAAGAGCGTCATTGTCCCGGATCGCTTTTCCGACTTTCCGCATGGTGTTGGTGGTCTCTTCGCGGATGGCCGGATCGGAGACTTTTCCGTGGTCCAGGGCGTCGTTGACCACCAGCAGTCCGCCGCGCTTGAGCAGACGGACTGCCTGCGTCACATAGAGCGGAAAAGACGGCTTGTCGGCGTCGATGAAAACCATGTCGTAGGCTCCGTCGGTGAGCCGCGGAAGGACCTCGGCGGCACGGCCCGAAATGGTGCGGGTCCGGTTGCCGGCCACGCCGGCTTCGCGGTAGGCCTCACGCGCCGCCCGAAGATGGTCGACGTCGGAATCAATGGTGGTCAAGACGGACTGGCGTCCCAGACCCCGCAGCAGGCAGACGCCGGAGACCCCGGCACCGGTGCCCACTTCCACCACAGTCTGGGCCTTGGACGCTGCGGCGAGAACCGTCAGGGCAGCGCCGACGCCGGTCGAGACGGGCGAAACTCCCAGTTCATAGGAGCGCTCCCGCGCGCGCAGCAGGACCTCGTCCTCGAAGGGCAGTCCCTCCGTGTAGGACCAGCTGGTCTGCTTGTCGGCGCTCATTCGTGTCACTTTCGTTTGTTGGGGAACCATGCTCAGTCAAGCTTAAGGCCCGGCGGCGGCCGGGTTGGCTTTGCGGGACGCGGGCCGCGGCAGCCGGTAAAACACCGCTCTTGTGTGCGCACGGCAAGAGTGCTAACAGCGAATTCCCAGACTGATGCGTCAACATAATTATGCAGGACGCTAACAAGGGCTTCGTTTGGCCGCGGGCCGGATGACATTACTTCACGGGAAGGAGGGCAGCCATGTCCACGACCTCAGCAACCGGCGGACCGGCTGACTCCGAGTGGGTGCGGCCCACCTGGGAAGAAGTAGTGCAGGCGCACTCAGCCAAAGTGTACCGGCTGGCCTACCGCCTGACCGGCAACCGGCACGACGCCGAAGACCTCACGCAAGAGGTGTTTGTCCGTGTCTTCCGCTCCCTGGAGAATTTCCAGCCCGGAACCCTGGACGGGTGGCTGCACCGCATCACCACAAATCTCTTCCTGGACCAGGCTAGGCGCAAGAGCCGCATTCGGTTTGACGGCATGACCGAAGAGGCTGAGAGCCGGCTCCCCAGCAACGGGCCCGGACCCGAGCGAAGCTTTGAGTTCAATAACCTCGACGTGGATATTGCCCGAGCGCTGGATGAACTTCCGCCCGACTTCAGGGCTGCCGTAGTCCTGTGCGACCTTGAGGGCCTGTCCTATGACGAAGTGGCCCGTGCCCTGGGCGTCAAGCTTGGAACGGTCCGCTCCCGGATTCACCGCGGCCGCACCATGCTGAAAGAGAAATTGGCGCACCGCGATCCCCAGGTCCGCCCCCAAACCGGACCGCGGCTCAAGCTGCCGCGCGTGGCAGGCGCCAACTGATTTCATGCGACACCCCAAACGCCTTTTGCAGGAATACCTGGACGGTCAGGCCAGCCCGGCCCGTGCCGCTGTACTGCAGGCACACCTTTCGCGGTGTGCCCGGTGTCGTTCCGAAGCGGCCAGGGAACGCCGGCAGCGGGCACGCCTGAACGCATTTGCGGTTCCTGAACCGGATCCCGTGCTGCGCGAACGCATCGAACGCACGGCACACCCCGCAGATGACGGGACACCGGCGGATTATGCACATGCTCCCGGACCAAGCCGGAACCGCCGACGACGCTTCGCAGCTGCCACAGGAGTGGTGGCTGCCGCCGTCGGGCTGGTCCTTTCCACCGCCTACCTGCTGGGAGGCTGGGTCCAGCCTCCGGTAACGCAGCAGGCGGCGCCGGGTCTGGCCGATGTGTGGAACGACGTAACCGGCGGAGGCCGGGATGACCAGCTGGCTCCTGAACAGCTCGCGGAACTGCGGTCCCGCGGGTGGGCCTGCCCGGAGCTCGCATCGGCGGGAATGGCCGTCGCAGGGGCCCGGGCTGCCCTGGTTGACGGGGAACCGGCGGTCATTATGACCCTGGAAGGCGAGGGGACCAGCGTGAACGTGTATGAGACCCACCCTGCTTCCTGGTCCGAAGAGACCGTGGTGGACGGCGTCAGCGGGAAACCGGTCACGGAGGAAGGTTTCATCCTGCAGGAAGAGCGTCCCGGACGCCCGCAGATATGGATTCATCCCCAGCGTCCCCATCGCGCTGTTGTGGCCTCGAAGCGGGTTACCTACACCGTGGAGGTGTCTTCGTCCGGGGACGTTCTGAACGAAGCTGTCAGCGAGATTTCCCTCACCGAGTCATCGAGGCTGGCGCTTCATGCCCGGGAGAAGGCCCATGGGGTATGGGACCGCATCAAGAGCGGTTTCACCATCATGACGGGCACCGGGGGACAGGATTGACCGGATCGCAGAAAAACCGTCCGTCCGGAACGGGAACTGGCTTGCGGTGCAGCAGGAAAGGTAGTCTTCACAGGTGATCGGAATCAACGGCTATGAGCTGCTCGTCCTGGCGATCCTTGCCGTAGCGGTGCTGGGTCCCGAAAGGCTGCCGGAATACGCCTCCCAGCTTGCACGTTTGGTCCGTGAAGTGCGGCGGATGGCCACTGGTGCCCGGGAACAGCTCCGGGACGAGGTTGGCCCCGAAATTGACGAGGTTGACTGGCGCAAACTTGATCCGCGGCAGTATGACCCGCGCCGGATCATCAAGGAAGCACTTCTGGATGATTTCGAAGACGCCGTCAAACCCGTCAGCGCGCGGCCCGCGCCTGCTGCACCGCAGGCAACCGCAGGTGCCCCCGGACGCGCCGCTGCACCCAGCGGAGCTCCGGCTGTGAAGCCGCTCATGCGGCTGCAGGACGGGGACCGGGCGCCCTTTGACACCGAAGCCACCTAAACACGCTGAGAAGCCAAAGCGGCGGAACAGGAACTCCTAGCGCGGTGTAACACCGAGCTTCAAGCCCGAGAGTCCCCGGGGACGCCTGGCCAGGGCACCGGCGATGCGGCGAAGCTCAGCGCCCGCCGAACCTTCCACCAGGGCTGATTCCGAGAGCACCACGGGTGCACCGGAATCGCCGCCGGTCCGCAGATCAACATCGAGCGGGATGCTTCCCAGCAGCGCAATGTCCTTGCCCAGTGCTTCGCTGAGCCGTTTGGCCACGATGTCTCCGCCGCCGGAGCCGAACAGCTCCATCCGTTCTCCGGTGGGCAGCTGCAGCCAGGACATGTTCTCGATAACGCCCGCCACGCTCTGACCGGTTTGGGAAGCCACTGTTCCCGCACGTTCGGCGACGTCCGCTGCGGCTGCCTGCGGGGTGGTTACCACCAAAATTTCCGACTGCGGCAGGAGCTGCGCCACAGAAATGGCAATGTCTCCGGTGCCCGGCGGCAGGTCCAGGAACAGGACATCAAGGTCGCCAAAGTACACGTCGGTCAGGAACTGCTCCAGAGCGCGGTGGAGCATGGGTCCGCGCCAGGCCACCGGAGCGTTGCCGGCCACGAACATGCCAATGGAAATCGTCTTGATGCCGTAGGCCACGGGCGGAAGGATCATTTCATCCACGCGGGTGGGCGGCTGGGTGATGCCCAGCAGCCCGGGGATGGAGAAGCCGTGAACATCAGCGTCCACGATCCCCACGCGCAGTCCGGAGGCGGCCATGGCCGCGGCAAGGTTCACGGTGACACTGGATTTTCCCACCCCGCCTTTCCCGCTGGCCACCGCGTACACGCGGGTCAGGGAACCGGGCCGGTTGAAGGGAATGTCCTTGGCTCCGCCGGGACCGCGCAGTTTTTCCTTAAGTGCTGTCCGCTGCTCCGCGGTCATGACGCCAAGGTCAACACGGACCCCGGTGATGCCCTCAACGCTGCCCAGGACGCGTTCGACGTCGGCGGTAATGGTTTCATGCAGGGGGCACCCGGAGATGGTGAGCAGGACGCCCACGGAGGCGACGCCGTCGTCGTCCACGGACACGCCGCTGACCATTCCCAGCTCAGTGATGGGGCGCCGGAGCTCCGGGTCCAGGACCGCGTCAAGCGCAGCCAGCGCACGGTCGGCTGTGTGTTGCAGTGGTGCCACGCTCTAGTTTTCCCTCCCGCCCGGATTGAGTTTGGGCATGTGTTCCGTGGCCGCGGAAGATCCTGAGGAATCAGGACGACGGCGCTGGCTGCGCTTTGCGGGAGCGTCCTCGGATGATTCGCTGTTGTTGGCTTCGAGCAGTTCCTCGAGGAGGCTTCTTAGCTCCGACCGTACGTAGTCGCGGGTGGCGACTTCGCGCAGGGCGATCCGCAGCTCGGCGATCTCCCGGGTCAGGTACTCCGTGTCCATCAGGTTTCGCTCAGCGCGTTCGCGGTCCTGGCGAACCGACACACGGTCCCGGTCATCCTGGCGGTTCTGGGCCAGCAGGAGCAGCGGGGCGGCGTAGGAAGCCTGCAGCGAAAGCATGAGGGTCAGCAGCGTAAAGCCCAGCGCTATGTCGTCGAAGCGCAGGGGCTCCGGTCCCCAGGTGTTCCAAATCAACCAGACGGCACAGAACACCGTCATGTAGAGCAGGAACTGCGGGGTGCCCATGAAGCGGGCAAAGTTCTCGGTGGCGTGGCCGAAGGCGTCCGGGTTCGGAGACAAGCGCGGAAGCCAGCGTGCACGGGCGGTCCGGGGCGTATCCAGGCCGCTGGTCTGCGACTTTACTTTTTCAGCCATGGGTCCTTCCCTGCTTCACATCGGTTGGTGCGTCGTCGGAGGCACGCCAGTCGTCCGGAAGCAGGTGGTCCAGGACGTCATCCACGGTCACCGCCCCCACCAGACGGCCGGCGTCATTGACGACAGGCAATGAATTGAGGTTGTAGGTGGCGAGCATCCGGGACACTTCGCTGATGCTGGCGTAGTCCCGGACCGGCTCCAAGTCCGTATCAAGGATATTCCCCAGCGCCTCCGGGGGAGCCGAACGCAGCAGCTGCTGGATGTGCACCACACCGAGGTACCGTCCCGTGGGTGTTTCCAGGGGAGGGCGGCACACGTAAATCGAGGAAGCCAGGGCCGGGGTCAGCTCCTCGCGGCGCACATGGGCCAGCGCTTCGGCAACCGTAGCCTCCGGCGGCAGGATGACGGGAACCGGGGTCATCAGGGAACCGGCGGTGTCTTCCTCGTAGTTCAGCAGCCGCCGCACATCGCGGGCGTCCTCGGGTTCCATCAGCTGCAGGAGCTCTTCCTTCTGGTCCTCCGGAAGTTCGTTGAGCAGGTCAGCGGCGTCGTCGGGGTCCATTTCCTCCAGGACGTCGGCAGCGCGCTCCACATCCAGGGACTGCAGGATCTGGACCTGGTCGTCGTCAGGAAGTTCCTGCAGGACATCCGCAAGGCGCTCGTCCTGGAGTTCGCTGGCCACTTCAATCCGGCGCTTGCCGGTCATCTCATGCAGGGCATCGGCGAAGTCGGCAGCCTTCAGGTCATCATTCTGGGCCACGAAGGAGGTGGCGGCCTGGGGGCCGGAGGTGTCCCAGTGGATGATGTCCTTCCAGTCCACGATCATCTGTTCACCGCGCCTGCGCAGGGGGCGCAGGCGGGATTCCGGACCGCTGCGGCGGACGAAGAGGTTGGACACGTGCCAGTCGCCGGCACGGTTCTGCTCAATGGCAATGTCTTCAATGGTGGCTTCGCCGCTTCCGTCCCGCAGCGTGACCTTGCGGTCGAAGAGCTCTCCCACCACCAGCATCTCCGCGCCGCGCTGTTCGAAACGGCGCAGGTTGACCAGTCCGGTGCAGATGATCTGGCTTGGATCCATGGAGGTGATGCGGGTCAGCGGCACAAAGACGCGCTTCTTGCCCGGCACCTCCACCACAATGCCTACGGCCTGCGGAGGACGCCCGGGCCCGCGGTCCAGCACGACGGCGTCGCGAAGGCGGCCCAGACGGTCACCCAGGGGGTCGAATACGTCGAGGCCGAGCAGGCGTGCGATGAAGACGCGGGTAGGATTTTTGCTCACATTCTTAGGCTACGGGGTGCCCGGCGCTTCCGCCGTATCGGCGGCTCCGCCGCAGCACCGGCCGGGGAGGAATGCACGGCCGGTCCCGGCACCGCCGCGGATGAAGTTCACTTCGAGCGATACGGCCCCCATGGGAGCGGTAAGTGGGACAGAATGGAGGGATGTCTACCCTTTTCGGTTCAAAGCCGCCACGTGATGAAGGCCGCGCCCTGCCCCAGGGCGAAACGGTGGGCCGCTACACCGCCTACCTGGATGCCCAGAAGGCGGTGGACTATCTGGCAGACAGCAAGTTTCCGGTGCAGATGGTCTCCATTATCGGCAGCGAACTGAAGTCGGTGGAACGGGTGACCGGCAGGTTGTCCTACCCCAGGGTTGCGCTGTCTTCGATGGCTACCGGTGCCTGGTTCGGGTTGTTCGTTGGACTGGCGCTGATGCTCTTTGCCGGCGGGGAAAGCTATGTTTCCCTGATCCCGTCCATGGCTCTTGGTGCAGTGTTTTGGCTGCTGTTCGGTGTGCTCGCCTACGCTCTCCAGCGGGGCCGGCGGGACTTCACCTCCACAAGCCAGGTCATTGCCACGAGTTACGACGTGATTGTGGCACCACAGGCAGCCAATGACGCCCGCCGGCTGCTGCAGCAGCTGCCGATGATCGGCCAGCACGGCCACCCCCAGCCTCCGCAGTACCGTCCGCCGTACGCCGGCCCCCAGGGACCTCATGGGCAGCAGGGGCCGCCGCAGGGCGGGGCCGGAGCAGCTCCGGAGCGGCCGGCCGGATGGGCCAACCCGTACGGGGCGGCAACCGGCGGGCAGCCGAACCAGCCAACCCAGCCGACCCAGCCGGCGGATGCCGGGCAGGAAGGGCAGGCGCCGGGCAGAGAGCAGGCCCCCACCGGAACCGTCCCCCGGGGGCAGTTCCCGGATCTTCCCGACGGCCGTCCGCAGTACGGAGTGCGGCTTCCGTCCGCCCCGGCAGCAGCCCCGCCCGCCGCGACGCACAGCGGCGAAGCGAAGGAGCACGGCGAAGGAGAAGGCGGGGTTCCCCGCCAGCAGGCATAAAGACTAAACAGCGGAAGGCTCCGCACCCAAGGGTGCGGAGCCTTCCGCTGTTTAGTCTTCTGTCAGGACACCGTCAGTTACTCGGCGAGTCCAGCCATCCAGGCTTCCACATCTTCCGGATTGCGCGGCAGAGCGGCGCTGAGGTTCACCGGACCGTCGGCGGTGATGAGGATGTCATCCTCAATGCGCACACCGATGCCCCGGTATTCCTCGGGAACGGAAAGGTCCTCGTTCTTGAAGTACAGGCCCGGTTCGATGGTGAACACCATTCCCTCGGTGATGATGCCGTCCAGGTAAAGCTCCTTGCGGGCCTGGGCGCAGTCGTGAACGTCGAGACCGAGGTGGTGGCTGGTGCCGTGCGGCATCCACCGGCGGTGCTGCTGGCCGTTGTCCGAGAGGGCTTCCTCCAGGGAGACCGGCAGGAGGCCCCAGTCGGCCAGCCGCTCGGCCAGAACCTTGACGGCAGCCTGGTGCACGTCGCGGAACTTGGCGCCGGGCTTGGCGGCGGCAAAGCCTGCATCGGCGGCATCGAGGACGGCCTGGTAGATCTTGCGCTGCACCTCTGAGTAGGTGCCGTTGACCGGAACGGTGCGCGTGATATCGGCGGTGTAGAGGCTGTCGGCTTCCACTCCGGCGTCGAGGAGCAGGAGCTCGCCGGCGTTGACGGTGCCGTTGTTGCGGATCCAGTGCAGCACGGTGGCGTTGTTGCCGGCCGCGGCAATGGTGTCGTAGCCGAGGTCATTGCCCTCTTCACGGGCACGGGAGAAGAATGCACCCTCCACTACGCGCTCCCCGCGAGGGTGGGCGATGGCGCGGGGGAGGGCCTTGACGACCTCGGTGAAGCCGTTGACCGTCGCCGCTACGGCGGCTTCCATCTGCTTCACTTCCCACGCGTCCTTGATCAAACGCAGTTCGGACAGAGCCTCGGTCAGCTCGCCGTCCAGGGCGTCAAGCGCGCTGAGGTCAACGTTTTCGGGATCCATGGCGGTGTTGTAGCGGACGGTGTCCACCAGCGCATCCACCATCTCATCGACTTTGCGCAGCAGGCGCACGGAGATGCCGCCGAACTGCGGATCGCCGACGTTGGAGGTGATGGCTGTTTCAGCCTCGTCCAGGTGGCGGGTGGGCAGGTCCAGCAGGGCGCTGACCTGTTCCAGGCCCAGCCGTGAGCCGATCCAGAACGCGCCGTAGCGGGCGTTGGAGTAGAACTCTTCGCTGTCCGTGCCGGCGAGCGGACGGAAGTAGAGGACGGCAGTGTGGTTGCCGCCGTCGTCGCCGGTTCCCGGTTCGACCGGCTCCATGATGAGCACGGCGTCGGGTTCCCGGTCCAGGCCAAGGCCAGTCAGGTGCGCAAAGCCGGAGTGCGGGCGGAAACGGTAGTCGGTGTCATTGGACCGGACCTTGAGCGGGCCGGCGGGGATGACGAGGCGCTCACCCGGGAACCGCTCGGACAGGGCACGACGGCGCTGGGCGGCGTAGGGGGCAACTTCTGCGCGCGCGGGAAGCTCGGCGTCGTCCTCGGCCCAGCCGGTTGCCATGAAGGCCTTGTAGGCCTCGTTGGACGGTTTCTGGGAGCGGTTGTTTACGCGGTCATCCAAGGGCTGCCCTTCGGACAACTCCCCGAGACCCGACGTGTCGGCGGTGGTCATTGGATTCGCATCAGTAGTCACCCTTCCATGGTCTCACTGTGCGGACGGGGCGGCCAAACATGCGCAAAAGCTTCCTGCGGCAGCGTGCAATCCCGCAAGGGCCTGAAGCAAGTACATTGATGGGGTGAGAATCGACCTGCACACGCACTCCACAGTCTCCGACGGAACGCAGCCGCCGGCGGAGGTGATGCGTTCGGCGAAAGAGGCAGGGCTGGACGCGGTGGCCCTGACCGACCATGACTCCACCTCCGGGTGGACAGAGGCAATGCAGGCCGCACGTAAGGAGGGCCTGATCCTGGTGCCCGGGATGGAAGTTTCCTGCCGGAGCAGCGAAGGGATCAGCGTTCACGTGCTGTCCTACCTGCATGATCCGGCGAACCCGGAACTGTTGGCGGAAATCGCCAGGTCCAGGACCGCACGGGTGTCACGGGCGGAAATGATGGTCCAGCGGCTGGCGGAAGACTTCCCCATCGACTGGGACCTGGTACAGCGCCATGTTGCTCCGGGGGCGACCATCGGGCGGCCGCATATCGCTGATGCGCTCGTGGCCGCCGGAGTGGTGCCCAACCGCTCGGCTGCCTTCTCCGGCATCCTGACGGCACGCTCGCGCTACTTTGTGGCGCATTATGCGCCGGACCCGGCCCACGCCGTCGAGCTGATCCGCGCGGCCGGGGGAGTGCCCGTGTTTGCCCACCCGGTGGCGTCCTCCCGCGGACGGGTGGTGGGCGAAGAAACTTTCCGCGAAATGATCGACGCCGGGCTGCTGGGTGTGGAAGCGGATCACCGCGACAACCCGGAGGAAGGCCGGGCGTGGCTGCGCAGCCTGGCAGCGGAGCACTCGCTGCTGGTCACCGGATCCAGCGACTACCACGGGACCGGCAAACCCAACCTGCTCGGGGAGTTCACTACGGACCCGGAGGTGCTGGACAAGATAGAGTCCCTGGCAACCGGGACCGCCGTCGTCCGGCCGTAGGATCAGGCGCTGGCCACGGACTGAACCGCGTCACCGGAAACAATGTCGGCCGCATGCCCAAGCCGCTTGGACATCACTTCAATGGCCTGGGGATTGGCATCCACACAGACAAACTTCCGGTTCAGTTTGGCGGCTACCGCGCCCAGCGTGCCGGAACCGGCAAAGAAGTCCAGGACCCAGTCGCCCTCACGGCTGCTGGCGGCCACGGTGCGCCGCAGCAGACCCTCGGGCTTTTGGGTGGGGTAGCCGGTTTTTTCCTTGCCGGTGGGGGACACGATGGTGTGCCACCAGACGTCGGTGGGCAGCTTGCCCAGCGCCACCTTTTCGGGCGTGACCAGACCCGGGGCCATGTACGGCTCACGGTCCACTTCGGCATTGTCGAAGTGGTATGCCGCGGGATTCTTGACGTACACGAGGATGTTGTCGTGTTTGGCCGGCCAGCGGTTCTTCGCCCGTCCGCCGTAGTCATAGGCCCAGATGATCTCGTTAAGGAAGCAGTCCCTGCCGAAAAGGGCGTCCAGCATGACCTTGGCGTAATGCACCTCGCGGTAGTCCAGATGCACGTACAGGGTGCCGTCGTCGGCCAGGAGGCGCCAGGCTTCGGCCAAACGTGGTTCCAGGAACGCCCAGTAGTCCTCGAAGGCGTCGTCGTAGCTCGAAAGCAGGCCCTTGACCGTGCTGTAGCTGCGGCCCTTGAACCCCACCCGGTCACCGGTGCCGTCGGTGCTGCGGACCATGGTGGTCTGCTGCCGCCGCTGTGAGCGGCCGGTGTTGAACGGGGGATCCACGTAAATCATGGTGAAGGCGCCGTCCGGCAGGGTTGGCAGGAACACGGCGTTGTCCGCGTGTACCACCAGCGACCTGCCGGACGGTGACCAAAGGGGAGTGCTCATAAAAAGGAGTGCTGCCCGGTTATTCGGCTGCGGGTGCGGAGTTGCCGACCACTTCGCCGTTGCGGCGGCGCGTACGGGTGCGGCTGCGGCGGGGCCGCTCTGCAGCGGTGTCAACGGATGCCGACGGCGCTTCGGCAGCGCGCGCCGGGGCAGCCTGCTGGTCGCCGGAACGCCGGGACTCTTCACGCTTGTCGGAGCGTCCGCGGTCGCCGCCGCTGCGGGGCCGGTCGCCGCGGGTGCCGCCCGTACGGGTCCGGTCACGGCCGCGGGAGCTGTCACGGGCGCCGTCACGGGAGGGAGCGGAACCGTTCTTCTTGCCGGTCTCGCCCAGGTCCTCGATCTTCTCGGCGTCAATACCCGCATGCGTGCGCTTGTTGCGCGGCAGCCGGCCCTTGGTGCCTTCGGGGATGTCCAGATCGGTGTAGAGATGCGGGGACGAGGAATACGTTTCCACCGGCTCGGCCTGGTCCAGGCCCAGAGCCTTGTTGATGAGGCCCCAGCGGGGGACGTCATCCCAGTCCACGAACGTCACGGCAGTGCCCTTGTTGCCGGCGCGGCCGGTGCGGCCCACGCGGTGCAGGTAGGTCTTCTCGTCTTCGGGGCACTGATAGTTGATGACGTGGGTGACGTCATCAACGTCGATGCCGCGGGCAGCCACGTCGGTGGCTACCAGTACGTCAACTTTTTCATTGCGGAAGGCGCGCATGGCCTGCTCGCGTGCGCCCTGGCCCAGGTCGCCGTGCATGGCGGCAACGGCAAAGCCGCGGTCCGCCAGTTCCTCGGACAGCTTGGCGGCCGTGCGCTTGGTCTTGGTGAAAATGATGGTGCGTCCGCGGTTCTTGGCCTGCAGGATGCGGGACACCACTTCACTCTTATCAAGGTTGTGGGCACGGTAGACAACCTGGCGGATGTCCTTCTTGGTCATGCCCTCGTCATCAGGATCCGCTGCCCGGATGTGGGTGGGCTTGGTCATGTAGCGGCGGGCCATGGCGACGACGGCGCCGGGCATGGTGGCCGAGAACAGCAGCGTCTGGCGCACTGCGGGCGTGGCGGCCATCAGGGTTTCCACATCCGGCAGGAAGCCAAGGTCCAGCATCTCGTCGGCCTCGTCGAGGACCACGATCCGCACGTTCTTCAGCGAGAGGTGCTTCTTGTTGTAAAGGTCGATCAGGCGGCCCGGGGTGCCGACCACGATTTCGACGCCGGCAGCCAGGGCCTCGGTCTGCGGCTCGTAGGCGCGGCCGCCGTAGATCGTGACGATCCGTGCACCGCGGCGCTTAGCAGCGGTGGACAGGTCGCCGGCAACCTGAACGGCGAGTTCACGGGTGGGAACCACAATGAGGGCCTGCGGGGCGCCGGGCACGGCCAGGGAGGCGTAGGCCTCGTCGTCGGGCGCAATGACACGCTGGATGGCAGGAATGCCGAATCCCAGTGTCTTGCCGGTACCGGTCTTGGCCTGGCCAATGATGTCATGGCCGCCCAGCGCCACCGGCAGGGTCATCGACTGGATCGGGAAGGGATGGGTGATCCCCGCTTCGGAGAGGGATTCCACAATGTCGGAGCGGACGCCGAAATCCGCGAAGGTCAGTTCCGGGATTACGGCCGCTGCCTGCGTAGTGGCCAGGGTTTCAGCCACGTTCAAAGCTTCATTGCTGTCATCGGCGGTGAGGTGACGGGTGTCGTCCACCTGGGAAAGTTCAGTGTTCAATTAAGTACCGTTCAGTTAGGCATCGCGGCGCCAGGCTCGACGAGTGGCTGCAAGAGTCCACACCGGAGCGGATGGCGGGCGCATGATGCGTCCAGCGGAAGCCGATCGCGGGCTAACAACTGCAGGTCCGCCGCGGTGCATCGGGCACGGGCGACGGCCAAAAATTTCAAGATCGCGTAGGTATTGCGGGTCTGGCTAAGGTCTATCAGACGACCGGGCATCCTTTTACTACCAACCAGTCTACCCGGTGGGTGCCAGCCGCCATGCATTGGCGGGGCGCGGCGCGCAGACGACTGTCCGGTGCCGGCGGTACGCTGGGGTCCATGACAAACGGGACCCGCACTGAACCAGACTCCGCCTACGGCCCGGGATCCTCAGATGACGGAGATATTTACCGCCGCTTCCTCGCGGACCTCTTCGGCGTCATGGCGTATGGAGAGCTTTCAGCGTTCGAACGAATGTCCTCCGATGCACGTTTTTCACCCACCCTGCATGACCGCACGGTCCTGGGCCGGCTGGCCGTGCGCGAATACGAACACTTTGAGTGCGTCACGGAGCACCTGGTGAAGCTGGGCCTTGATCCGGAGGCGGCCATGCGCCCCTTCCAGCCGTCAGTGGATGCCTTCCATGACCGGACCCGGCCCGCGGACTGGTTTGAGTCCCTGATGAAGTTCTACGTCACGGATGCCATTTCAGATGATTTCTATCAGTCGGTTGCCGCACGGCTGGATCCCGCCACGGCAGAACTGGTTCTTGGGCTGAAGGAAGAAGCGGAGCCCGCGGGAGAAGTCCTAGAAGCCAGGCTGCAGCAGGCACTAGCCGATGATCCCCGCCTCGCGTCCCGCCTGGCCCTGTGGGGGAGGCGGCTGGTTGGTGAAGCGCTGACCCAGGCCCAGCGCGTGGTGCTTGAGCGTGCGGTTGGAGGCGGGCACCTGCAGGGACCAGCACAGGGAGTGTACGGGGATGAGCTCAAGACTCTGTTCGCCGAACTGACCCGCAACCACTCCCGGCGGATGAGCCGGCTCGGTCTTACCGCCTGACAGCGACTCCCGCAGCCGCTGCCGCACAACAGCCGGCAGGCGCGGATGATCGACAGGCGCTCTACAACGCATGGGGGAGCATCATGAGCAGATCTGTGGCTAAACGCGGCCTTTTGCTGGCCTGCGCCGCGGCGCTCGCCGTCTCGGCCGGGGCAACGGACACCTCCGGCCTGCAGCAGCAGACGCAACCGCGCATCTCGCTGCTGGCCGGGTATCTGCAGGAAAAGAACAGCGCCGAACCGGCCGGGGGACTGCCGCAGACGGCCTGGAAAGACATCAGGGCGTTCCAGCTGCTGCGGGCAGCGGAAGGACATCCCTTGGAGCCATCCGTATCCGGCTTGTCCTGTCCGGAACCGGCCGTATGCCGCAGGCAGTTTGGCGACGAAGTGGTTTTCTGGACGGCCGGAAACGGAGCGTTGGCGCTTCACAAATCAGTGGATGCCCTCAGCAAACGGAGCGATTTTTCCTCATTGGGCAAACCGCTGACCTCCGAGTACGCCCAGGGAGCCGTTTACCGTACGGATTTTGAGAACGGTTCGCTGATCCGCGTCCCGGAATTGGACCGGGTGATGACCTGGGATCCTGAAATTGCCGGTTCCGCAGTCGTCATCGGAGACTCACAGGCAGGGCCGGGCACCTGGGTGGATCAGGGGTTGGCCGAGCTGGGCTACCGGACTGTGCTCCGCGGCGCCGGAGGGACAGGCTACGTCCAGGGCAACGGCACTATTGGCAACTACTACACAGCCCTGACACGGCAGCAATGGGTCTTGCCATGGGGAACCCCAAAGCTCGTTGTCCTGGAAGGCGGAGGAAATGATGCCTCAAACGCGTCGGACACAGAGATTGCCGAAGCGGCGGAGAGCATGATCCGGGAAGCCCGGCGCACTTATCCTCAGTCCCGGCTGGTCATGGTGGGCGTCATTTCCTCCGGCCTGGATTCGGCGGGCAGCAGGCGCACGGCGGTTGACACCCTGCTGGCCGGGGTGGCCCGGAGCCAGGGGGTGGAGTTCCTTAGTGTGGGGGACTGGTGGAGCCGGTTCTCGCTGGGGGAGTACCGGGAGCATGACGGCCGCCATTTCACGGAGGCGGGGCACCGGGCCGCAGGACACATCCTGGCCCGCGAGCTGGGCACCCTCCTGTCCTCCGGCTAGCCGCGGGCCGTCAGAACCGCAGCACCCTTTCCAGCTCTGCCGCATCCCGGGCTTCGCGCCCGGGACCTGTGACAACCGCAGCAATGACAGCAGCGGCCGCCCCGGCAACCGGCGGCAGGACCCAAGCAAGCCAAAAGAGGTCAGGATCGGAGCCGACACCGCCCAGCTGGAGGCCCACCCACAGGATCATGGCTGCCGCCAGCGACAAGCCCGGCAGCAGGAAAAGACCGTACCGGGTCCGGCGCCGGTCCGCGCCCCGGACGATGAAGCCGGCCGCCAGCGCGGCCAGGGCGGCAACAATCAGGCTGATCACCGTCCGGCCTGCCGGGACCTAGAGGGCGCCGAAGCCGACGCGGCGAACCTCTTCGGCGCCGATTTCCACATAGCCGATGACGCCGGCGGGAACCATGATGAGCCTGCCCTTGTCATCCTTCAGGCGCAGTTCCTTCTGGTTGCTCAGGGCTTCGGCCACGACGTCAGCAACGGCGTCGGCGTTCTGGCTCGATTCAAAGACAATTTCGCGGCCAACATTCTGAATGCCGATTTTTACTTCCACCGTGGTGCCTCCTGTATTAATGAAACATATCCGCTTCGAAATCTACTCTAAATCTCCTTGGGGAACCGACTGATTCCGCGCCAAGCTAAACGGTAGATAAGCTCGGACGCCGCGTCGATGTCCAAGTCCCCATCTGTCTCCAGCCAGTAACGGGCACTGACCTGGGCCATTCCAGCCAGAGCCCGGCCCAGCAGCGTGGCCTCCACAGGTGAAAGCTTGGTGTCCTCGGCGATGACGCCGGCAATATTGGACGCGAACCGGGCGTTGAATTCCTCGATGCGTGAGCTGACTTCCGCGTCATTGGTCATGTCGGATTCAAAAACCAGCCGGTGGCCCTGGCTGTCCTGCGCCACGAAGCGGAAATAGGCGCGCATCGTTTCCCGGACGCGCAGCTTGTTGTCGCTGGTGGAGTTCAGGGCGCTGGTGAGGAATTCTGTCAGGGTGCCCAGATGGTCCTCGAGCAGCGCGAGATAGAGCTCCCGCTTGCCCGGAAAATGCTGATAGAGAACGGGTTTGCTGACCTGGGCCGCTTCGGCAATGTCATCCATGGCCGCTCCGTGGAAACCGTTGCTGACAAAAACTTCCTGCGCGGCGTTCAGCAGTTGGCGCCGCCGTTCCTCCCGGGGGAGCCGGGTCGGCTTGCCGGTTTGCTGGTTGCTCACGTGTACGGACCTCTCAACGGCACCGGGCCAAGGTGCCCGGTCAACGGCCTTCAGTTTACCCGCGGGTAATACATCCGGCAGGTTCCGCAGCACGTTTGGGTACTAGATTGGGATCCATGATTGAGCCAAACGCCGCACTGCCGCCGCTGGTTGAGCCTGCGGCAGCGCTGACCCACGAGGAAACCCGGCGCTATTCCCGGCACCTGATTATTCCCGAATTCGGGATGGTTGCCCAGCAGCGGCTGAAGAACGCCCGTGTCCTGGTCATCGGGGCAGGCGGCTTGGGCTCCCCTGCCCTGCTGTACCTTGCCGCCGCCGGCGTGGGAACGCTGGGAATCGTTGACGACGACACTGTGGATGAGTCCAACCTGCAGCGCCAGGTCATTCACGGTGTGTCGGATATCGGCAGCTCCAAAGCCGAGTCTGCGCGGCGGAGCATCCACGAACTGAACCCCCTGGTTACGGTCCAGCTGCACCCGGTCCGCCTGGATGCGGCCAATGTGCTGGAGATCTTTGCCGGATATGACCTGATCCTGGACGGCACCGACAACTTTGCCACCCGTTACCTCGTCAATGACGCTGCGGAAATCCTGGGCAAGCCGTATGTCTGGGGATCAATCCTCCGGTTCGACGGCCAGGTCAGCGTGTTCTGGGGGCGGCACGGACCGACGTACCGCGACCTTTATCCGCAGGCACCGCCGGCCGGCTCGGTTCCCTCCTGCGCAGAAGGCGGAGTTCTGGGAGTGCTGTGCGCGCAGATCGGATCCGTCATGGTCAACGAGGCCGTGAAACTGGTTACCGGTACCGGTGTGACGCTTCTGGGACGGGTCCTGGTGCTCAATGCGCTGGACATGTCCTGGCGGGAGATTCGGGTGCGCAAGGATCCGGCTGCTGAACAGGTCACCGAACTGGAGGAGGATTATGAGGCCTTTTGCGGATTGCCGGTCCGTGCCGGCGTGGACGGGGACCAGGAACCGGCCGTCGATGTCCGCGAACTGCAGCGGCTGCTGGCCGCCCGCGCGGCAGGGGAGCGAGATTTTGATCTGATCGATGTTCGGGAGCCCGGCGAACACGCCATTGTCAGTATTGACGGCGCTCAGCTGATGCCCCGTGCCGGCATCCTGTCGGGGGAGAACCTGCCGGCGCGCGGCAGGGAGCTCTATGTGCACTGCAAGTCCGGGGGACGGTCAGCGGAAGTGGCCGCTTTCCTCAGGGCCCAGGGTTATGACCGGGTGTTCAACGTGGACGGCGGCATCCTGGCATGGGTGCGGGAGATCGAACCGGCCAAGGTCCTGTACTGAGTTTCACTGCTTAGGAGACGGGTTTTACTGCTCAGGCGGAGGCTGCAGTGTCAGCGCCGTCTTCGGAATTGTCCGCTTCGGTACTGCCGTGATGGGCGGGGCCGTGCGGGGCGGACGGGCGCCGGCGTTCCACCGGCTGATCCAGGGTGATGCCGAACAGGGCTTCGAGACCCTTGATGTAATCATCCTGCTGGCCGCTGGCGGCAAGCTCGCGGGCCCGCACAGTGGGAACATGCAGGAGCTGCTTGACCATGCGGCGCATGGCGAACTCCACTTCCTCCGCAGCTCCGGTGCAGCCGTGCTGGGCACGAACCTTTTCGAGCTCGGAGTCAAGGACGTTGAGGGTGTGCCGGCGCAGGGCCACAATGGCGGAGTCCATTTGACGGCTCAGCTGGAGTTCAGAGAACGCCTTGGCGGCGTCGGCCACGATGCTGCTGGCCTGCTTCAACGACTCCACCTGCTCTGCCGGAGCCGCCAGACGCACCGATTCCAAGGTGATCAGCTCCACGCCGTCCACCTCGCGGACGTCCGGATCAAAGTCATGGGTCAGGGCCAGGTCAATGATGATCAGCGGCTTGTTGCTGGACTTGCGAACACGCCTGATGTCCCCGGCGCTGACCTGGCTTTCGCTCCCGCTGCAGCCAATGACCACGTCCGCCGCAGCCAGGGCATCCGGCAGCGACTCGCGGGTCAGCGGTGTTCCGCCGCGCGATGCAGTGAATGACTCGGCCCGTCCGGACGAGGAATACACGCTGATGCGGGTGCAGCCGCGTTCCTTGAGCAGCGCCATGGTGGCTCCGGCATAGGCGCCGGTGCCGAAGACAACAACGTCCTTGGCGGACCAGTCCGTGTCCATTGAGAGATCCGTGGCCAGTTCCAGCGCCACGGAGACAATGGAAAGCCCTCGTTTACCGAGGGCTGTCAGTGCTCCAACATCTTTGGCTGTCCGGGAAGCTGTCTGGAAAAGGCGGGTTAGCCCTCCGCTGGCCGTGCCCTTTTCCTGCGCTTCGATCAGGGCCCGGCGAACCTGCCCCGCAATTTCACGCTCGCCCACGACGGCCGAATCCAGGCCCGCGCCGACGGCGAACAGGTGCTTGGCCACGGATTCGCCGGTATTGGTGTCCAGAGACCGGGAGACCAGGTCCTTGGACAGGCCGGAGTGCCGGCTGATTTCTGCGACGACGGCGGAACGGGCTGCTTCAATGTCCGCCTCCGACTTGGCCTCGCAGTAAACCTCGAACCGGTTGCAGGTGGCCAGGACCACGGATCCGGTCACCGCCGATCCGGTTTCGAGCAGGGAGGAGGAGACCTGGGAGGCGCCGGCGCTGAGGCGGGCAACGGTTTCCAAGTCAACATCGGAGTGCGTCGCAATTAAGGAAAGTAGAACCACAGTGCCTCAATAGTAGCCACCGTCTCTCTCCGAACCCCAATAGGGCGGCCTTACCTGAACCGTTTCGGCATGTGTTTCCCCTCACCTGTCCGCCCGATGCGGTGCATCAGGGCGGCCCGGTTATCCATCGGGGAGGATTTTGGAGAGAATCAGGGTATGACTCTTAGCGCCTCTCATCCGCTCATGGATGGCCGCACGGCCGACTCCCCCCTGATTACCGCCTACCGGGGTGGAACTCCCTCCCGCCGGCCGGTCTGGTTCATGCGCCAGGCCGGAAGGTCGCTTCCGGAATACCGCAAGCTGCGGGAGGGAATTGCGATGCTGGATTCCTGCCTGGACCCCGCGCTGGCCTCCGAAATCACGCTGCAGCCCGTCCGCCGGCATGACGTTGACGCCGGCATCTTCTTCTCTGACATCGTCATCCCGCTCAAGCTTGCCGGTGTCGATGTCGACATCGTTCCCGGCGTCGGACCCGTCCTGGGCACACCGGTGCGCACCGCGGCGGATGTTGCCGCACTGCCGGTCCTGACCGAAGAGGCACTGGAGCCGATCCGCGAAGCAGTCCGCCTCACAGTGGCGGAACTCGGCAAGACTCCGCTGATCGGTTTCGCCGGCGCCCCGTTTACGCTGGCCGCCTACATGGTGGAGGGCAAGCCTTCCCGTGACCACCTGGGTCCGCGGACCATGATGCATGCTGATCCGGACGCCTGGCGTGCACTCACGGAGTGGGCCGCGGATGCCTCGGGAATGTTCCTGCGCGCCCAGCTCGAAGCAGGTGCAAGCGCCGGGCAGCTCTTTGACTCCTGGGCCGGTTCACTTGGACTCGCCGACTACACCCGCCATGTGGCGCCGGCATCGACCCGCGCCCTGGACCATGTCCGGGATCTTGGTGCGCCGCTGGTGCATTTCGGCACCGGCACCTCCGAGCTGCTGGGCGCCATGCGCGATGTTGGCGTCGATGTGGTGGGAGTGGACTACCGGTTGCCGCTGGACGAGGCCAACCGCCGGCTCGGCGGAGCGACGCCCCTGCAGGGAAACATTGACCCCGCCCTGCTGAATGCCCCGTGGCCGGTGCTGGAAGCGCATGTGCGCGAGGTCCTGGCCGCCGGAGCCGCTGCACCGGGCCATGTGGTGAACCTGGGACACGGCGTGCCCCCCGAAACGGACCCGGACGTCCTGACGCGGGTGGTACAGCTCATCCATTCGGTGGAGCCGTAACCATGCCGCACCGTCCGGTTCTTCCTCATTTGCCCGCTGCCCTGTCCCATTTCCCGACCGCACGGAAAGCCGTTCCCGACGCTGTTCCGGAAGCGCCCGGACCTGCCCCTAGAACTGCAGTGGTGGTGGGCGGCGGCATCTCCGGCCTGATCGCCGCCCGGGACCTGGCCCGCAGCGGCATATCCGTAACCCTGCTGGAGGCGGGAACCGAGCTTGGCGGCTGTGTTGGCGCGCATTCCGTTGCGGGATTGACCCTGGACAGCGGCGCCGAATCCTTCGCTACGCGGTCCCGTGCCGTGCCCGAGCTGATTGAGGAACTGGGGCTGGGCGACGCCGTCGTCCAGCCCAACCGGGACGGCGCCTGGCTGCAGTTGGCCGGCGAGGACACCGCTGCGGCCGCCCAGCGGATGCCGCAGAGCGGTCTGCTCGGTATTCCCGCGGATCCGCGCGCACCCGAAATTGTCCAGGCCATCGGACGCACGGGTTCCGCGAGGGCGGCACTGGACAAGGTGCTGCCCGTGGGTAGCCTGGCCCGCCGGGAAACTGTGAGCCTGGGCGAAGTGGTCCGCGCCCGCATGGGCGACGCGGTGCTGCGCCGCCTCGTTGCGCCTGTGGTGGGCGGCGTGTACTCCTCGGATCCGGACGTGCTGGACGTGGACTCAGTGGCTCCGGGACTCCGCACCGCCCTCGCCAAGCACGGGTCCCTGGCCGGGGCGGTGGCTTCCATACGGGCCTCAGCACCTGCCGGATCCGCCGTCGCCGGGCTGGCCGGAGGAATGGGAATGCTCACCCGTGCCCTGGAGAAGGACCTGCTTGCGCTGGGCGTAAATGTCCGCACCGGAGCGGCCGTCACGGCCGTGGGGCACAGCGGCAGCGGCTGGACGGTCTCGGTCGCCGGAGACCAGGCGCCCGAGGCGGAAACAATCGCCGCAGACAGTTTGGTTATGGCAACGGACGGCCCCTGCGCTGCGGACCTGCTGGCAGGCACCGTTCCGGAACTGGCAGCCGCCCGCCCGGGCCCCGGGCCCGGCGTCGCCCTCGTCACCCTCGTAGTGGACCAGCCGGACCTGGATGCCCACCCGCGCGGCACCGGAGTGCTCGTTGCGGCGGACGTTGATGCCGTTGACGCCAAGGCCCTGACTCACGCCACTGCAAAATGGCAGTGGCTTGCCGACTCCACCGGACCGGGAACGCACGTGCTGCGGCTCTCCTACGGGCGGGCCCTGAGCGCAGCCGATGCCGCTGCCGCAGCACGGCCAAGTCCGGTGGAGCGCGACGACGAGGATCTTTTTGCCCAGGCCCTGGCCGACGCCTCGGTGCTCCTCCAGGTTCCGCTGGGGGTGGACGACGTGGTGGGCTGGGACGTGGTGCGGTGGGTCGGCGCCCTGCCTTCCGCCGCCGTCGGGCACCGCGACCGGGTCGCGGCGGTCCGCGCCGCCGTGGAGAAGGTTGCCGGGCTGGAAGTGGTGGGGGCCTGGCTGGCCGGCACCGGTCTGGCCGCCGTCACGGCCGATACGCGCACCCGGATTGCCGGACTGGTGGACCAACTGGACCGGCAGTGATCTTGACCACTTTCTACAAGAAGTAGAAGTGGAGTATTTCGCCTAAGCCTGCCCGGAAGGGCAGACTGTTAATCATGAGTGAGCCCATGGGTCAGAGCACCGCAGAAACAGCCGCCACCGAAGAACAGTTCTTTACCCTCTGGACCGTTTTCAAGCGGTCCGCGACGGGTGGGGCATCAGGTGCAGCTGCCGATTCCGAGGAAAACGTCAAAGCCTTCGAGGCATTGACCGAGAAACTGTCAGAGCGCCATGTCACCCTTCGCGGGCTGTATGACGTCTCTGCCATGCGGGCCGACGCCGACGTCATGGTGTGGCTGCACGGCGGCCGCGCCGAAGACCTGCAGTCAGCCGTCCGCGACATCCGCCGCTCCGGCCTCTTCGCCGGAACCGAAATTGCCTGGTCTGCCATGGGTGTGCACCGCGATGCGGAGTTCTCCAAGAATCACTGGCC
Organism: Arthrobacter sunyaminii; assembly: GCF_018866305.1. Classification (NCBI taxonomy): domain Bacteria; kingdom Bacillati; phylum Actinomycetota; class Actinomycetes; order Micrococcales; family Micrococcaceae; genus Arthrobacter; species Arthrobacter sunyaminii. The sequence continues at coordinate 3,028,503 of NZ_CP076456.1, read as the reverse complement.
GTCCTACGCCCGGGGCATTGATCCCGAAGCCTGGATCTGTGTCTACCCGTTTGTCCGCTCGTACGAGTGGTACCTGCTGCCGGCCGAGGAACGCGGCAAGATGCTGCGCGACCACGGCATGCTGGGACGCGAATTCCCGCAGGTCCTGGCCAACACTGTTGCCTCCTTTGCCCTCGGTGACTGGGAATGGATCCTGGGGCTGGAAGCTCCCAACCTGGTTGACCTGGTGGACATGATGCGTCACCTGCGCTCCACCGAAGCCCGTAACCACGTCCGCGAAGAAATCCCCTTCTACACCGGCCGGCGCATCGACGCCGCGGAAGTTGCCGAGGTACTGAAATGACATCTGAGCCCTCCAGCGAGTCCGCAGCATTCAACCCGCTTGACGGCGTTGACGAGAACGGACGCATGGCCCCCAAGCACTACGACGCGATCCTGCTGGCCTCCTTTGGCGGCCCCGAAGGACAGGAAGACGTCATTCCGTTCCTGCGGAACGTCACCCGCGGCCGGGGGATCCCGGACGAGCGGTTGGAGGAAGTGGCCACCCACTACCGCGCCAACGGCGGCATCAGCCCCATCAATGAGCAGAACCGTGCGCTGAAGGCAGCCCTCGAGGCTGAGCTGAAGCGCCGCGGCATTGACACCCCGGTCCTGTGGGGAAACCGGAACTGGGCCCCCTACATCAAGGACGTGCTGCAGGAAGCGTATGACACCGGCTACCGCCGCCTGCTGATGGTCACCACCAGCGTGTACTCCTCCTACTCCAGCTGCCGCCAGTACCGCGAGGACCTGGGCATGAACCTGCTGGCGACCGGGTTGGATAAAAAGCTGCAGGTGGACAAGGTCCGCCAGTACTTCGACCACCCCGGGTTTGTGGAACCGTTTGTCGAGGGCGTCCGCGATTCCCTCGCCCAGGTCCGCGAACAGCTGGCCGCCGAGGGCAAGACGGACGGGAAGATTGAAATCCTGTTCTCCACGCACTCCATCCCCACTGCCGACGCCGAAGCGTCCGGCCCGCGCGACCGCGAGTTCGAGGAAGGCAGCGCCTACGTGGCGCAGCACCTCGCCAACGCCCGCGCCATCATCGACCGCATCCCGGAAGCCGCCGGGCTCGACTGGCAGCTTGTCTACCAGTCCCGTTCCGGATCCCCGCACACGCCGTGGCTGGAACCGGACATCAATGACGCCATTGCGGAACTGCCCGCCAAGGGCGTCCAGGGCGTCGTCATTGTGCCGCTGGGCTTTGTCAGCGACCACATGGAAGTCCTCTGGGACCTGGACACCGAAGCCATGGACACCTGCAAAGAACTGGGCCTGGCAGCCCACCGCACGCCCACCCCGGGCATCCACGACACCTTCGTCGCAGGACTGGTGGATCTGCTCTGCGAGCGCACCGTCGAGAACAACATTGCCGACCGTCCCGCCGTGACTCCGCTGGGCCCCTGGTACGACGTCTGCCGCCCCGGCTGCTGCGCGAACCTGCGCGGCGAAAAGCCGACGATCGCAGGCGCCGATTCCACGGTGGGTGTGCAGTAGTGGCGCATTCGCCCGTCCTGATCGGCACCCGGGGCAGCGCCCTGGCCGTCACCCAGACCACCACAGTGGCCAACGCGCTCTCCGAACTGGGCGGTTTCGACGTCGAACTGGTCCGGGTGCGGACCGAAGGGGACATCAACCGGGCCGCCCTGTCCCAGATTGGCGGCACCGGTGTCTTCGTGGCCGCACTGCGGGACTCGCTGCTGCGCGGAGACTGCGACGTAGCCGTCCACTCCCTCAAGGACCTGCCCACCGGAGCAGCGGACGGCCTGACCATCGGGGCCATCCCGGGCCGGGTGGACGTCCGTGACGCGCTTTGCGCCCGCGACGGCCTGACCCTGGCGCAGTTGCCGGAAGGCGCCCGCGTGGGCACCGGCTCTCCGCGCCGGGCCGCACAGCTGCGTGCCGCCCGTCCGGACCTGGAGGTAGTGGATATCCGCGGCAACGTGGACACCCGCCTGGGCCGTGTGGCCGGCCTGGTGGAAGGCGCTCCCGGCGACCTTGACGCCGTCGTGCTGGCGGCCGCAGGTTTGGCGCGCCTGGGCCGGCTGGAGATGGTCTCGGAATTCCTGGACCCCTCCGTCATGCTGCCCGCTCCCGGCCAGGGGGCCCTGGCAGTGGAGTGCCGGACCGCTGACGCCGCCGAAGGACCGCTGAGCCGGGCACTGGCTGCCTATGACAACAACGCCGCCCGCCTGACGGTCACTGCGGAACGCGCGCTGCTGAACCGGCTGGAAGCCGGCTGCACCGCACCCATTGGTGCCTTGGCCACTGTGACTGAGGTTCGCCTGCATCTGGAGGCCGTGGTCTGCAGCGACGACGGTGCCAAGGTGATGCTGCGTTCCGCGGCTACGGCGGAGCTGGACGAAGACGGCGCCCGTGCCCTGGGCGTCCGCCTGGCAGAAGATCTGCTTGCCGCCGGTGCCGCGTCCCTGACGGACCTGGCGGTCAGCTAATGCTGCCTTCCGGAAACAGCTGAGATGAGCGGGGCTAAACTCCGGGAACTGGCGGGGCTGAACGTGGTCCTGCTGCGCAGCCCGGACCGGGCCGCGGCAATGACCGCCGAACTGGAATCCCGCGGTGCTGCCGTGGCGCTCCTGCCGCTGATTGATTTCCAGTTTCCCGCTGACACCAGTGAGCTGGACTCGGCGCTCGTGTCCCTGCGCTCCGGACGGTTTGCCTGGGTGATCTTCACCAGCGTGACCACCGTGCGCGCCATGGTGCGCCGCTGCGCCGCCCTGGGGGTGGCGGCGGCATCCGCCGTGCCTGCCGGAACCCGGATCGCCGCCGTCGGTACCGGAACCCGCAGGGCGCTGGAGGACACCGGTCTGGCCGTGGACCTGATGCCCGAGGGGGATCATTCCGCCCGCGGGCTGGCTGAAACCTGGCCGCACCCTCAGGATTCGGATCCCGAGGGCGGGGCACTGCGCATCCTGCTGCCGCAGGCGGACCTGGCCGATCCGGCGCTCCGCGACAACCTCACATCGCTGGGCTGGGACGTCCGCGCCGTCACGGCCTACTGCACCGTGGACTATCCCGCCCCGGGCGTCCGCTTTACGCCCGCAGCCGACACCGGCGCTGACGGAACGGCTCCGCTGATCACCGCACAGGACTTCCTCGGCGCCGCACCGGCCGGTCCGCGCGCCGTCGTGCTCACCTCGCCCAGCATCGTTCGCCGCTTCCTGCGGTTGTGCGCACCCGTTCCGCGGGGCACACTGCTGGTTGCCATTGGAGACAGCACGGCTGCCCAAATGGTTGAGCTGGGCTGCCCGCCCGATGCTGTGGCAAACCAACCCACGCCCGAGGGAATAGCGCAGGCCCTCGTTATTGCTACGTCTACGGGTCCTACAAACTAGTTCCCCGTCATTACCGGAAGGCAGATTTATCCATGAGCTTCCCCCAGCACCGTCCCCGCCGGCTGCGCACCACACCTGCCATGAGGCGGCTGACCGCCGAATACCGGCTGGATCCGGCCGAACTGATCCTCCCCGCCTTTGTCCGCGAGGGCATCACCGAGCCCAATCCGCTCACCTCCATGCCCGGCGTCGTCCAGCACACCATGGATTCCCTGAAGAAGGCCGCCGCGGAAGCGGTTGAGCTGGGGGTGGGCGGCATCATGCTCTTCGGCATCCCCGCCGAGCGCGACGCCGTCGGCAGCGCCGGGACCGATCCGAACGGTATCCTCAACCGCGGCATAGCCGCCGTCCGCGAGGAAGTGGGCGATGACCTCGTCATCATGAGCGACGTCTGCCTGGACGAATTCACCGACCACGGGCACTGCGGCGTCCTGGACGAAAACGGCGTCGTGGACAATGACAGCACCCTGGAAATCTACGGCCGGATGGCTGTGGAGCAGGCCCGCGCCGGTGCCCACGTACTGGGCCCGTCCGGCATGATGGACGGGCAGATCGCCGTGATCCGCCATGCACTGGACACCGCCGGGTATCAGGACGTGTCCCTGTTCGCCTACGCCGCGAAGTATGCCTCGGCGTTCTACGGCCCCTTCCGCGAAGCCGTTGATTCCCAGCTCAAAGGCGACCGCAGGACCTACCAGATGGAGGCGGCCAACCGCCGCGAAGCCCTGCTGGAGGTTGAGCTGGACCTTGAAGAAGGTGCGGACATGGTAATGGTCAAGCCGGCCATGAGCTACCTCGACGTGCTGGCCGACGTGGCCGCCATGTCTCCGGTCCCGGTGGGCGCTTACCAGATCTCCGGCGAGTACGCGATGATTGAAGCTGCCGCCGCCAACGGCTGGATTGACCGCCGCCGGGCCATCGAAGAGTCCGTGCTGGGCATCAAGCGGGCCGGCGCAAACATGATTCTCACCTACTGGGCCACCGAGCTGGCGGCCTGGCTGAAGGAAAGCAAGTAATGTCCTCACCTGTCTCACCTGTCTCACCGTCGTCCAACGAAGAACTCTTTGACCGTGCCCGGGCCCTGATGCCCGGCGGCGTGAACTCCCCGGTCCGGGCCTTCGGCTCCGTAGGCGGCACGCCCAAGTTCATGGTCTCCGCCAAGGGCCCGTACATCACGGACTCCGAGGGTCGCGAGTATGTGGACCTCGTCTGCTCGTGGGGGCCCGCCCTGGTGGGCCACTCCCACCCGGACGTGCTGGCCGCGGTGCACGCCGCCGTCGACAACGGACTGTCCTTCGGTGCGTCCACCCCCGCCGAAGCCGAACTGGCGCAGCTGGTGATGGACCGGGTGCCGGGCGTGAAGCGCCTGCGCATGGTCTCCACCGGCACCGAAGCCACCATGACCGCCATCCGGCTGGCCCGCGGCTACACCGGCCGCAACCTGGTCATCAAGTTCGCCGGTTGCTACCACGGCCACCTGGACGGGCTGCTGGCCTCTGCCGGCTCCGGCCTGGCCACCCTGGCCCTGCCCGGGTCCGCCGGCGTCACCGAAGCCACCGCCGCTGAAACGCTGGTGCTGCCGTACAACGATGTGGATGCGGTCGAAAAGGCCTTCGCTGAGCACGGCGCGAACATTGCCGCCGTCATCACCGAGGCAGCGCCCGCAAACATGGGCGTGGTGACCCCGGAGCCGGGATTCAACGCCGCCCTGTCCCGCATCACCGCAGAAAACGGCGCCCTGCTCATCCTGGACGAGGTCCTCACCGGGTTCCGTACCGGACCAGCCGGCTACTGGGGCCTGACCGGCGCGAAGGAAGGCTGGACGCCGGACCTGTTCACCTTCGGCAAGGTCATTGGCGGCGGGATGCCCGTGGCCGCACTGGGCGGCCGCGCCGACGTGATGGACTACCTGGCTCCGCTGGGCCCGGTCTACCAGGCAGGTACCCTGTCGGGTAACCCAATCGCCATGGCCGCCGGTGTCGCCACGCTGAAGGCTGCCACCGCAGAGGTCTATGCCACTGTGGATGCCCGCAGCGCCGAGCTCTCCGCCGCGGTTTCCGCTGCACTGACTGACGCCGGCGTGGACCACAGCATCCAGCGAGCCGGAAACCTGTTCAGCGTTGCCTTCGGCACCTCGGACACGGGCGTGCATAACTACGAGCAGGCCCAGGCGCAGGAGTCCTTCCGGTATAAGCCGTTCTTCCACTCGATGCTGGAGAGCGGCGTGTACCTGCCGCCGTCGGTCTTCGAGGCCTGGTTCCTGTCCGGCGCGCACGACGACGCCGCCATGGAACGCATCTACGCTGCGCTTCCGGCGGCCGCCAAGGCTGCGGCTGACGCACAGCCGTAACGGCCCGAGCCACGAAAAACCCCGCCTCTTCCTTTCGGGAGGGGCGGGGTTTTTCGTTGTTCAGCGGGCGGCAGTCAGTGCCTAGAAAGCAGCAGTGACGTCACCGTTGGGCCAGGTTTCCTCGATGAAGGAAGAGACCTCGGGGGAGTGGAGCAGCTCTTCGAGCTTGTCGATGCGGGCGTCCTTGTTGCCGGTCTTCCAGGCCAGGAAGTTGGCGTACGGGTTCTCTTCGACGGATTCCACCAGCAGGGCGTCGTCGGTGCTCAGGCCGGCGGCCAGGATGTAGTTGCCGTTCAGAATGGCCAGGTCCACGGTGGGATCGCTGAGGTCATTGACCAGCAGTTCCGGCTGGTTCTCAACGAAGTCCAGTCCCTTGGGGTTCTGCTCGTCCGTCAGGGCCAGCACCGAAGCGTCGTCTTCAACGTTCTCCAGCAGGCCGGCTTCTTCCAGCAGCGTCAGCGCGCGGGCCTGGTTCGAAGGGTCGTTGGTGATGGCCACGCGGGCGCCGTCGCCGACGGCGGAGATGTCCTCATGCTTTTCGGAGAAGACGGCGTACGGCTCCACATGGACGCCGGCGCCGTGCTCAAAGTCGTAGCCCTGGGACTCGACCTGGGACTCGAAGTACGGCAGGTGCTGGTAGTAGTTCGCGTCCAGCGAGCCGTCATCCAGGGCGATGTTCGGAGTGACGTAGTCGTCGAATTCCTTGATTTCCAGCTCGAGGCCGGCATCGGCCGCCAGATTGTCGGCGACGTACTGGAGGATCTGCGCGTGCGGCAGCGGGCTGGCACCCACCGTCAGGGTTACCGGGTTTGCCGGATCCAGACTGTCAACGGATTCGCTGGAGGTGTCGGAGCCTCCGCAGGCGGACAGCGCCAGGGCAGCGGCCACACCGGTGGCAACGAGAGTCAGTGATTTACGCATCGGGTGCGTTCCTTTCAGGGAACCCGGGCCGGAAGACATCCAACCCGGACAGTGGGCAGCTAGCGGCTACTGGCTGCAGATTCCGGTCCGGACCGCGGCCGGCAAGGCAGCGGGACGGCGGGAAAAACTTCAATGGTCAGCGGCGGATGTCCGCTGTGTCCTGGACGCTGCGGCCGGGGACGTGGTCCGGGCCGGCGGGCGGCGCAACAACGCTGACATCGAGGGCAGCGGCACCGGGGGCGCCGGCGGCAGCGGTCCGGCGGCGGCGCCTGGCACCGCCGTCGGCCGAGCGGTGATCCACGCGGCGGGCCACCATGTCGCCGGCAATCTGGATGACCTGGACAATGGCCACGATCACGATGATGGTGACGATCATGACGCCGCTGTCGAAGCGCTGGACACCGTAGTTGTAGGCCAGCCGGCCCAGCCCGCCGCCGCCCACGATGCCGGCCATGGCGGAGTAGCCCACCAGGGTGACCATCGTGGTGGTCAGCGCGGCAACCAGTCCCGGCATCGCTTCCGGAAGCAGGACCTTGGAGACGATCTGCATCTTCGTGGACCCCATGACCAGGGCGGCATCGATTTTGCCGCCTGACACATCACGCAGCGCGGTTTCCACCAGCCGGGCGAAGAAGGGGATGGTGCCGATGCTCAGGGCCACGCAGGCGGCGATCGGTCCGATGGAGGTGCCGGTGATGATGCGGGCCAGCGGGATCAGCGTCACCATCAGGATGGCGAACGGAATGGAACGGGTGATGTTCACGATGACGCCGCTGACAATCCGGTTGGTGACGGGCAGCGGGCGCAGGCCTCCGGGTGCACTGGTGTGCAGGAAAATACCCAGCGGAAGGCCGATGAGCAGCGTGACAAGGCCGGAGATGCCCACCATCTGCAGGGTTTCCAGAATGGATTCCGGCAAAGCCTTGGTGATTCCGGGATTGTCCAAAAGTTCGGTCAGGAAGTTCATGCGGCCACCTCCACGGCAACGCCCTGGTCGGCGAGATAGTCGGTTACGGCGGTCATGTCCGTATGGACGTCGAGCTGGATGCGCAGTCGTCCGAAGCGCCTGCCTGCCAGGGTTTCAACGCTTCCCGCGAGGACGTTCACATCAGTGTCGAAGCGGCGGGTCAATGCCGAGAGCACCGGTTCCGTGGCGTTGCCGCCCGTGAGCAGCAGCTCCAGGACCGGTCCGGTGGGATCCCCGGGCAAAAGGGGAGTGGCGGGCAGCGGAATCAGCGCCTTGGCCAGCCGGCCGCCGAGGTTGGAAGCGACCTCGTTCAGCGGTCCGTGCTCGGCAACCCGCCCTGCTTCGAGCAGGGAGACGGAATCGCAGATGCGTTTCACGACGTTCATTTCATGGGTGATGATCAGAACCGTCAGTCCCAGCCGGTGCGAGAGGTCCGAGATCAGGTCCAGGATGTCATCGGTGGTGCCGGGGTCCAGGGCCGAGGTGGGCTCGTCGCACAGCAGGATGTCCGGATCAGAGGCCAGGGCGCGGGCAATGCCAACGCGCTGTTTCTGGCCGCCGGACAGTTGTGCGGGATAAGCACCCGCGAAGCTTTCCAGTCCCACCAGGCGCAGGAGATCGGACACCTTGTCCTGGATGACCTGCTTCTTGGCGCCGGCCAGCTCCAAAGGATGCGCGATGTTCGCTGCTGCCGTGCGGGAATCCATCAGGTTGGCGTGCTGGAAAACCATGCCGATGCGGCGCCGGGCGCTGCGGATTTCGGAGTCCTTGACCGCGGTCAGCTCCCGCCCGTCGATGGTGACCGAGCCCGACGTCGGACGGTCCAGCAGGGTGAGGCATCTCACCAGGGTGGACTTGCCGGCACCGGAATGCCCGATGATCCCGTGGATGGATCCCTTCGGCACGCTCAGGCTGACGCCGTCGAGCGCAGTGACGTCTCGGTCGCCCTGGCGGTAGACCTTGCGCAGGTCGGTAACTGTGATCATTGATCCTCGTGGTCTGTGTATTGGTGCTGGTCAGCGGGCGGTTGCCGGGCGCGGAAAGTACCGGGCACGTCTGGGTGCCGGCCAACCGGGTGGTGTCTGCCAATCACGTGGCACAAGACGCCGGATCCCTGCGAGATGCCCTGCCACGGGGTCTCCGGGTCGCGCCTGGGGCGCCATCAGCGCCTAACACAGCTGTCAGTATCTCACGCAGGGGGCTACTGACTCGATTCGGGGCGGACAGTGTGAAGCAGGCTTCCAATATGTTTCGTAACGTGACGCGGGGTTGCTGCCGGACACGGGGATGTCCGGGAAGGCGGGGTGTCAGCTGCGCGCGGGCCACGTGCCGTCCACCACGGCGGATGGATCCTTGCGCCGCAGGTACTCCTGGAAACTGGCTGCCTGTTCACGGGCCCAGTTGACCTGTGCCTCATGCAGCAGTGTTGCTTCGCGGTGCAGCACGGGGAACTTGCCGGCCATGGCCCGGGCAACCCCGATCGTGGCCATGACATCAGCGGCTGAAGTGTGCGCGTTCTCGAAGCCGACGCCGTAGTGTTCCGTCAGCGCCGTCAACGTACGCTTTCCGCGGCGGTAACGGTCCACCTGCTTGTCCAGGATGTACGGATCGATGACGGGGGCAGGGGCCGGCGGTGTCAGCCCGAACCGCTCGCACTCCCGGTTCAGGACGGTGAAGTCATAGGAGGCGTTGAACGCCAGGACCGGGATGCCCGCAGCGAAGAGGCTTCCCAGCACTCCGGCAATTTCAGCGCAAACCTCGGCCGCGGGCTGCCCCTGTGCACGGGCGTGTTCGGTGCTGATGCCGTGGATGGCGGCAGCCTCGGCGGGAATGTCCTCTTCCACAGCGGAAAGCCACTCATGGTGCTTCAGGACTTCCCCCTGACCGTTGACCAAAATGATGGAAGCGGTGACGATGCGTGCGGTCTGCGGGTCGCGGCCGGTGGTCTCAAGATCAAAGGCCGCGTGGGGGAGTTCATGCCAGCTGTTCATGAAATAAACGTACCGTTGGGCACTGACATTCCAAGATTCCGGTACGCCGGGCGCTCGGCTTACGCTGGTCATATGCGCAATGACTACGTCGAAGCCGTGCGCTCAGTGGTTGAGCTGATACCGCCCGCACATGTCCTCTCCTACGGGGATGTGGCCGAAATCCTCAGCCACGGCGGTCCGCGCCAGGTGGGTGCCGTCCTGTCCCGTCACGGAGCCGGCCTGCCCTGGTGGCGCGTGATCCGCGCCGGCGGTGAACCTCCCCGGTGCCACGGCCGGCGCGCCTGGGAGCATTACGCGGCCGAAGGTACCCCCGTGACGGGGACCCCGGACGACGACGGCGGCGGCTACCGGGTGCGGATCGGCGCAGCACGGTGGTCCCCCTCGGAAACGGATTGGGCCGTCTTCGAGGTCCTGCGCGCCGGGCTGGGCGGCATTGGGCCGGAAGTGTCGGCGGGACGTGATGAAGTAGAGACATGAGCGTAAAACTGCATTTGGTGGGGCCCTCCGCGGCAACCGCACAGGCCCCGGAATTGACGCCGGACCAGCAGGCGGTCGTGGACCTGCCCGCCGGCAGCGGACCCGTCCTGGTGCTGGGCGCTCCCGGCACCGGCAAGTCCACGGTTCTGGTGGAAGCGGCCGTTGCCCGGATCAGCCGCGGACTCGATCCCGCGGGACTGCTCCTGCTGGCCCCCACGCGCCTGGCCGCCGCGGCGCTGCGCGATGCGCTGTCCGCGAGGCTGCAGGGCACCCTGAGCACGTCTCCGGCCCGCACCTGGGCTTCCTACGCCTTTGATCTGATTCGGCGGGCCAAAGCCGAAGGCCGGTTGCCTTACATCACGCGGGCACCCAAGCTGCTGTCGGGCGCCGAACAGGACGTCATCATCAAGGAACTGCTGGAGGGGCACGGCCAGCAGGGGATCCCCGCCCTGCCGTGGCCTGAGTCCCTGGACCTGGCCCTGCCCACGCGGGGTTTTCGGCAGGAGATCCGGCAGCTGTTTGACCGCATTATCGAGTACGGCATCTCCTCGGAGCGGGTGGCGGATCTGGGCCGCCGGCACAACCGGCCGGACTGGGTGGCCGCGGCTGCCCTGTATGCGGAGTACCGTGACGTCCTGGATATCCGGATGCCGGAGGCCTTTGACCCGGCGGGCATCATCACCAGCGCGCTGCAGATCCTGGAGAATGATCCCGAGTTCCTGGCTGCCGAACGGGCCCGCTTCCAGCTCATTCTCGTGGATGACCTGCAGGAAGCAAACCCGGCCATCCACGCCCTGCTGGGACTGCTCGCCGGAGGCGGGGACGCCGTGGTCACCGCGTGCCCCGACACCGTTGTGCAGGGCTTCCGCGGAGCCCGCCCCGACCTGCTGGGTCAACTCTCCGACATCTTGGGCGAGGGGCTGCAGACGTTTGTGCTGTCCGGACAGCACCGGCTTACCGGTTCCATTGCCACAGCCTGGCTCCGGACGGCATCGCGCATTTCGGTGGTCGGGCAGCTGCCCCGTTACCGGGCTGCTGTTCTTCCCGCCGCTGATCTTCCCGTTACCGGGCCGGAGGAACCGGCAGAGGGTGCAGTTTCGGACGAGGTACCGGTTGACGCGGTGGTTTCCGGCCGGGCTGAGGCACACGTCGTCGATTCGCCCATGCATGAACTGCGCTACATAGCCCAGCGCATCCTCCAGGCACAGCTGCTGGACGGGCGCAGGCTCGAAGACATGGCCGTGATCGTCCGCACCGGAGGCCAGCTGGCCCGGATCCAGCGGTACCTCAGCGGCCAGGGCATCGACGTCAAAGTGCCCGTTGCGGAAAAGGCGGTGCGCGATGAAGCCGCGGTGCGGCCGCTGCTGGACGCTTTCGCCGTCGTCCTGAATCCGGACCTGCTGACGCCCGAATCGGCCGTTGCCCTGCTGACTTCGCGGATCGGCGGCGCCAGCTCGATTGAACTGCGCCGGCTGCGCCAGGCACTGCGGCGGGAAGAAGTCCGCAGCGGAGGCGGGCGCACCAGCGATGTCCTGCTGGTGGAGGCGCTGCTGGACCCGCTGTCGCCCAGCGGCCTGGCGCTCGCAGGATTGTCGTGGGAAGCACGGGCAGCCCAGCGGCTGGCCGCCATGCTGCGCGCCGGGCGCACCGCGGCGGATCAGCCCGGTGCCACAGCTGAAACAGTGCTCTGGGCCCTGTGGTCAGCCTCGGGCTGGTCCAAAAAGTGGGCTGAAGCGGCGCTCTCCGGAGGGGCCTCCGGGGCACGGGCCGACCGGGATCTGGATGCCATCATGGCGCTGTTCCAGACCGCTGAACGCTACGTTGACCAGTTGCCGGGCTCCACGCCGGCCCAGTTTCTCGACTACCTGACCAGCTCCGAACTGCCGATGGATACCCTGGCCGCCCGTGCCCAGCGCCGCGATGCCGTGGAACTGCTGACACCGGCCAGCGCTGCGGGGCGGGAATGGCCCATGGTCATTGTTGCCGGCGTGCAGGACGGAGTCTGGCCCAATCTCCGGCTCCGCGGAGAGTTGCTGGGCAGCGGAGACCTGGTGGCGGCCGTTGAGCACGGTGACGGCTTTGCCAGGCACCGCAGCCCGCAAACACTGATGCACGCCACCCGGCACGATGAGCTGCGCAGCTTTTCCACCGCCGTCTCGCGTGCCCGCGATCTGCTGATCTGCACAGCGGTGTCCTCGGATGATGAACAGCCCTCCCCGTTCCTGGACCTGGTGGAACCGTTGCCGCCCGAAGCGATGAAACGGGAACGCACCGAGGTCCTGCGTCCGCTCACCCTGCGCTCCCTGGTGGCGGAGCTGCGGGCCCATGCGCAGCAGCGGGAGGAAAAACCGGAACTCGCCCGTGAGGCAGTCCATCATCTGGGCACCATGCTTAACCACCCCGTGCGGGTGCCCGGTGCTGCGCCGTCCGAGTGGTGGGGGCTGGCGCCCCTGTCCACGGACGCCCCGGTGATTCCCGAGGAAACTCCTATTCCGGTTTCGCCGTCCAAGGTTGACGCTGTGCTGAAATCCCCGCTGAGCTGGTTTGTGTCCGCTGCGGGCGGGGAGCAGGCCACCGACTTCGCCCGTTCCCTGGGCACCCTGGTGCATCAAATCGCCCAGGACCTGCCGGACGCCTCAGGCAGCGAATACGTCGCGGAACTCCAGCGGCGCTGGCCGGCCCTGGGCATGAAGGACAACTGGGAAGGCAAAGTGGATTTCAAGCGCGCCGAAACCATGGTGCGAAAACTCGCCGAGTACGTCATCAAGATGCGGCCGCAAGGCCGCTCCCTGGTGGATGTGGAACGGGACTTCGCCGCGGAAATCCCGGTGGAAATCCGCGGACAGGAACGGACCGCCCTGCTGCGCGGGCAGATCGACAGGCTGGAGATCGACGCCGAGGGCAGGCTGTTCATCGTTGACCTCAAAACGGGAAAGTCTGCCCCCAAGAAGGACGAACTCGAAGGACACCCGCAGCTTGCGGCCTATCAGGAAGCCGTCCGGGAAGGTGCCGTCGCCCGGGAAAAGCCTGAGGAAGGGGACGCCCCCGCGGCGAAGCCTGCTGCGCCGTCGTCCCTGCCCGGCGGGGCGGCACTGGTTCAGCTGGGCACCACCAACAAGGGAGTGTCCGTGCAGGAGCAGGAACCGCTGGACCCCGAAGACACCCGGGCGCAGGACATGATCCGGACGGCGGCGGCGCTGATGTCCGATTCCACCTTTGACACCGTGCATGACCCCACACGCAGCGGATTCGGCGGCCACGGCTGCCGTCTTCCGGAAATCTGCCCGCTCTGCCCCGAAGGAAAGCAGGTCACCGAATGAGTGCCTCCCTGAGTGAAACCCTGCCTCCCGAGGTTCCCGGCACCCCCCGGTATTCGGCCCGCGAGCTGGCTGAAATGCTGCACACCGATCCGAAGAACCCGGTGCAGTACCCCACCGATGACCAGATCGGCATCATCGAAGCGCCCCTGGAACCCCTGCTCGTCATTGCCGGTGCCGGCTCGGGCAAGACCAAAACCATGGCCGACCGGGTGGTGTGGCTGGTGGCGAATCAGCTGGTGCGCCCGGAACAAATCCTGGGCGTGACGTTTACGCGCAAGGCGGCGGGAGAGCTGGAAACCCGCATCCGGCAGCGGCTGGACCTGCTGCACCGGGTCCTTTCGGTGGGCACTGCCGATCCGGGCCTGATTCCGCCGGGAACCGACCCCGACGAAAGCGCCGACGCCCGGCTGGATCCCACCGTGTCCACTTACCATTCCTACGCGAACGGCATCGTCAACGACTACGGTCTGCGCCTGGGCGTGGAACGGGATTCCGTGATGCTCGGCGGAGCCCAGTCCTGGCAGCTGGCCACCGAAGTGGTGGAGGCCTACACCGGAGAGTTTGAACATTTCACGGCCGCCAAGTCCACCCTGGTCAACGGCGTGCTGCAGATGGCCAGCGAATGCGCCGAACACCTGCAGACCCCCGGTGACGTTCGGGAGCACCTGGCGGCCCATCTCGCCGTCGTTTCCGGGCTGCCCTACCAGGCTGGCAAAACCAAGGCCGCAACCGCAGCGGTGCAGAAGCTGATGGACCGGCTGCGCACCCGCATCTCCGTTACGGAACTGGTCGAGAACTACCGCAGGGCCAAATCCGAGCGCCGGCAGCTGGACTTCGGTGACCTGGTGGAACTGGCGGCCAGGATCGCCGCCACCATCCCCGAGGCCGTTGAAATGGAGCGGGCAAAGTACAAGGTGGTCCTCCTTGATGAATTCCAGGACACCTCCCACGCCCAAATGGTGCTGTTTTCCCAACTGTTCGGCGACGGCCGTGCCGTGACAGCCGTGGGAGATCCGCATCAGTCCATCTACGGTTTCCGCGGCGCATCCGCCGGTCAGCTGGGTACGTTCCGTGACCAGTTCCCGCTATTCCTGCCCGACGGTTCCCGGGCACTGGCGCCGGTAGCTAATCTGTCGGTGGCGTGGCGCAACTCAACCTCCATCCTCGCCACCGCCAACGCCGTCTCGGCACCCCTGAACACCACCGCACCGTGGCTGAAACACCAGAGGCTGCCGCACGTTCCCGAACTGCAGGCCAAGCCGCGGGCACCGTTGGGCGAGGTCCATCTCGGGCGTTACCTGACGGACGTCTCCGTACCCGGGACCGGAGATGCTGAAGACATCCCGGGCGAAGCCGACGCCGTGGCCGAACAGATCCTGCTCCACCGCCGAGGGCGGTTCGAAAAGGACGACGCAGGCAAGGAGCTCCAGCCCACCATGGCCGTCCTGTGCCGCGGGCGCAAACAGTTCGGCCCCATCCGGGAGGCACTCGAAGCGCGCGGAATTCCAGTGCAGATCGTGGGCCTTGGCGGTCTGCTGTCCACGCCTGAAGTGGTGGATCTTCTGGCCGTCCTGCGTGTCCTGGGCGACCCCGGACGCTCGGACTCAATGCTGCGGATCCTGGCCGGAGCACGCTGGCGGATTGGTCCCGCAGACCTGATGGCACTGGCCGACTGGTCGCGGCACCTCGTCCGGGTCCGGGAGCGCGCTATGTCCGTGGCTGATGCAGCGGACGTCCACCGTCCCGATGAGGCGCCGGACGGCACCGAAACCGTGGTGGAAGCGGACATGGCGGAAGCCGGTTCCCTGGTGGAAGCCGTTGATGCGCTTCCGCGCCCGGATTGGGTATCCAACGCCGGCCGGTCCATTTCCGCGGAAGGGCTGCGCCGGCTGACCCTGCTGCGCGACGAACTGCGGGACCTGCGCAGCTATGTCGGCGAAGACCTCACCACTCTGATCGGCGAGGTTGAGCGCCGGATCCTGCTGGACATCGAAGTGGCAGCCAAGCCCGGCGTCACCATTCACGAGTCGCGGCGGAACCTGGATGCCTTCGTGGACGCAGCAGCCACCTTCAGTGCGTCGAGCGACAGGGTGGACCTCATGGCCTTCCTGGCGTGGCTGGAGGCTGCCAACGAGGAAGAAAACGGACTGCCTGTCACACAGCTCGAAGCCAGCCGCGACGCCGTGCAGCTGCTGACCGTCCATGCTTCCAAGGGACTGGAATGGGACGTTGTGGTGGTTCCGGGATTGAACGAGGGCCAGTTCCCCAATGACCGTGATTCGCGCTGGAGCAGCGGGGAAGGCGCCATTCCCTGGCCCCTGCGGGGGGACGCCCCCGATCTTCCGCAGTGGGACTGGGAGCAGGAGGATCAGAAGGGCTGGGTGGACAGCGAGAAGGCCTTCAGCGAAGACGCGCGCGGACACGCGGAGCGTGAAGAACGCCGTCTGGCCTACGTTGCCTTTACCCGGGCCAAATATGTGTTGATCTGTACCTCCAGTGCGTGGGGAGGCGGGCGGTCCAAACCGACGGCGGTCTCCCGCTATCTCCAGGACCTGTACGACCTCGGAAAGGCCGGAGCTCCCGGATTCCATCTCCTGTCATGGGTGGACGAGGGGAACGAAGGGACCTCCAACCCGGCCAATGCCGACGTCCAGCGCCGGAGCTGGCCCGTCGATCCGCTGGGGGAGCGGCGCGCAGATATGCAGGCTGCTGCAGCGGCAGTCCTCGGCGCAGCGGCCCGGCAGTCGGGACGGGTGGGGCAGTCGGAGATCGACATCCTCACAGGCGCGGATGCCCTTCCGGAGGAGGAACCCCGGGAGTCGTCCGGCAGCGTGTTTGAACCCACTCGATGGGCAAAAGAGGTGGAGCTCGTCCTGGCCCGGCACCGCCCGCCCAACGAGGTGGTGGAAGTTGAACTGCCCGCCCACATTTCCGCCTCCCTGCTGGTGGATCTGAAAGACGATCCCCAGGAAGTCACCCGGCAGCTGCGGCGTCCCGTACCGCGGGAGCCGGGCATGGCGGCGCGCAAGGGAACGGCGTTCCATGCCTGGGTTGAGGAGTTCTTCGGGACCAGCGGCATGCTGGACATCGACGAGCACCCCGGCGCAGCCGACGCCTACGTGGACGAGGCTTATCAGCTCGAAGACATGATCGCCACGTTCGAGGCTTCGCCCTGGGCACGGCGTACTCCGGCCTTCATCGAAGTGCCGGTGGAAACCCGGGTGGACACGGTGGTGGTGCGCGGACGCATCGACGCCGTCTTCCAGGATGCCGACGGAACCTGGGACCTTATCGACTGGAAAACCGGAGCGCCGCCGTCCAAGGACAAGCTGGACATCCGCTCGGTCCAGTTGGCGGTGTACCGGCTGGCGTGGGCCCGACTGAAGCAGGTGCCGCTGGAGAAGGTCAACGCCGCGTTCTATTACGTGGCAGCCGACAAGCTCATTCGTCCCTTCAACCTGCTGGGGGAGAAGGAATTGGAGGACATCATCCGATCGGCGAATTCTTCGGACCGGAACTGATCCCGGACAACGGAGGTGCCGCCGCCCCGGTGAAGGGGCGGCGGCACCTCTGTTATTTAGTCGCCTTGTTTTGCCGGCGGCAAAAGCCTGCCTACGGCGTGGCCCGGCGAAGGGTTCCGTATGAACCCGCCGCCAGCACGACGCCGCCCAAGAGGAGCCAACCCGTCAGCGCGAGAGGCGTCAGCTGGACAAACCAGGCTCCCACCGCTGCCCAGGAGTCCGTCCAGGTGGCCGATGCCACGGCCCCCAGAAGAATCACGGCGAACCCTATAAGGGCGACCAGCAGGCCCGTGGTGCGCCACCGCTTGTAGACCGTGGCAAACCAGAAGCCGAACATAAACAGCAGCGTCGACAGTGCGAAGTAGAGCAGGATCTGCGTGTACCAGGCGGACTGCACTATCCAGGGAATCGCGAAGATGGCACCGTTCACTCCCCAACCGTTCGTCGCTTTTTCCACCAGGCCGAGGAGCCAGTAGAGCACACCGAGCCCGAGGGCCATGACGGCGAACAGGCCCAGGGTTCCAATGTAGAAGGAACGCCTGCTGACGCTCATGGCCTGCGAGAACGGGAAGGTGAGGGTCAGAGCCTGCA